>CAYSCA010000099.1:0-11691 GCA_964429465.1 uncultured Rhodospirillaceae bacterium | reverse complement strand
GGTTGGCTTCGGCCAGTCCCAAATTTCCTCAACCCTCTGAAACGGAGTGTGGCGCGCGTGCTAGTCGTCGTTGGCGATAACAATGTCGATCAGGCCCTGAAGGCGCTGAAGAAGAAGATGCAGCGCGAGGGCCTCTTCCGTGAGATGAAGCTGCGCGGCCATTACGAGAAACCGTCGGAGCGCCGCGCTCGCGAGAAGGCCGAAGCCATTCGTCGCGCCCGCAAGCTGGCCCGCAAGCGCGCCCAGCGCGAAGGTTCTGCCTGAGCCGGCGATCGCCTCCGGTATCGATCAAAGCCGCCCTCTGGCGGCTTTTTTCATGCCCCCGCCGAGCCTGGAGCGGCGAATTCAGGTCACGATCATTGCCGGATAGGCTACAATCACGACCGGATGACGAAGGGGCGCAACGGCATGCACAGAGATATGCTGCTGCTGCAAGGTCTCGATCACCTTGACCAGGGTATCAGCATCTTCGATCGCGACCTGAAGCTCGTCGCCTGCAATCGCCGTTATCTCGACCTGCTCGATTTTCCCGACCATCTCGGCGCCGCCGGCACGCCGGCCGAAGCTTTCCTGCGCATCAATGCCGAGCGCGGCGAATATGGACCCGGTGACGTGGCGGAACTCGTCCGCCAGCGGGTCGAGTTGGCCCGGCAATTCATGCCGCATTGCTTCGAACGCGAGCGCCCCAACGGCACGGTCATCGAAATCCGCGGCACGCCCCTGCCCGGCGGCGGATGGGTCGCCATCTACAGCGATGTCACCCAGCGCAAGCAGGCGGAACAGGAAATTCTGCGCGGCCGCGACGAACTCGAAAACCTCGTCCGCGCGCGCACGGCGGAGCTGACGCACAAGAACCGCCAACTCGACGTGGTGCTCGAAACCATCAGCCACGGCATCACGCTATTCGACGAAAACCTGAACCTGCTGGTCTGCAACCGGCATTTCCTGAAGATGATGGATCTGCCGGAGCAGCTCGGCCGTCCCGGAACGCCCTTCGCCGAATTCATGCGCTGCAATGCCGAACGCGGAGAATACGGCCCGGGCGATGTGGAGACTCTGGTCGAGGAGCGTGTGCAGCTGGCGCGGCAGATGCTGCCCCATCGCTTCCAGCGCCGCCGCCCGAATGGCAGGGTGATCGAGGTGATCGGCACGCCCATCCCGGGCGTCGGCTTCGTCACCTCTTATTCCGACATCACCGAGCTGCATCTCGTGCAGGAACAGCTGGGCAAGGCCGCGGAGACACTGGAGCGGCGGGTCGATGAGCGCACCGAGGCGCTGACGCGCTATATCGCCGAGCGTGAAGGGACCGAACGGGAACTGCTGCGCGCGAAGGAAATGGCGGAGGTGGCCAACCGGGCGAAAAGCGCCTTCCTCGCCAATATGAGCCATGAATTCCGCACGCCGCTGAACGCCATCATCGGCTTTTCGGAATCCCTTCTGGCCGGATATTTCGGTGCCCTTTCGACCAAACAGCAGGAATATGTCGGCGACATCCTGAAATCGGGCGAGCATCTGCTGCAGCTGATCAACGACGTTCTGGATCTGGCCAAGGTCGAGGCCGGGCGCATGGAAGCCCATATCGAACTGATCGACCTGCGACAGGTGGTGACGGACTGCCTTGAGATGATGCGGGTGCAGGCCGAGCGCGCCAACATCTCCCTGAGTGCAGAGCTGCCCGCGCAGCTGCCGCCCCTGCATGCCGATGAGCGCATGCTGCGCCAGATGCTGCTCAACCTGCTGAGCAATGCGGTGAAGTTCACGCCGCCGGATGGCCGCGCCTGGATCGGCGCCGACAGCACGGAAGGCATGCTGCGCATTGCCGTGAGCGATACCGGGGTCGGCATGGCCGCCCACGATATTCCCAAGGCGCTTGCGCCGTTCGGACAGGTGCGTGGCGTGCTGAGCCGGGAGCACCAGGGCACCGGTCTGGGCCTGCCGCTGGTCAAATCCCTCGCCGAACTCCATGGCGGGCGGCTGGAACTGGTATCGCAGCCGGGAACCGGCACGACGGCCATCATCTGCCTGCCGCTGCAATCCCCCGCAGCGTGATCCTCGGGCGGATGCCGGTCAGATGGTGACCGGCTGGGAGATACTGGCGACCGCAACCGGCCGCGCCACCGCCTGACCGGCCTGCAGACTCTTGCTGAACCAGGCCACAGTCGGGGGCAGGCCCTGACCGAGCGGCACACGCGGGGCCCACCCGAGCACCTCTTTGGCGCGACGGATATCAGGCTGACGGCGCCTGGGATCGTCGGTGGGCAAGGGCTGGAATGCGATGACCGAGCGCGATTCCGTAAGCGTCCTGACCAGCTTCGCCAGTTGCAGCACGGTGAACTCGCGCGGATTGCCCAGATTCACCGGGCCCGCGGGATTTTGCTTCACATCCATCAGCTGGACCAGGCCCCGGATCAGGTCGGACACATAGCAGAATGATCTCGTCTGGCGGCCGGTGCCATACACCGTCAATGGCTTCCCGGTCAGCGCCTGCGTGATGAAATTCGATACGATGCGGCCGTCATCGGCCCGCATTCTCGGCCCGTAGGTATTGAAGATGCGGGCGACCCGGACGTCGACGCGGCCGAGCCGCAGATAATCGAAACACAGGGCTTCTGCCGCCCGCTTTCCCTCATCGTAACACGCCCGCGGCCCCACCGGATTGACGTTGCCCCAGTAGGCCTCGGTCTGCGGATGCTGATGCGGATCGCCATATACCTCGCTGGTAGAGGCCTGCACAAAGACTGCCTTGGCGTGGACAGCATATTCGAGCAGGTTGCGCGTCCCCGCGACGCAGGTCATCAGCGTGTGAACGGGATCGGCCTGATAATGCAGCGGCGAGGCCGGACAGGCGAGATTATAGATGCGATCGACTTTGAGCGTCTGCGGCAGAGAATCCCGAACGTCATGCTTTATGAAAGCGAAGCGGGATTCGCGGCTGAGGTCGCGCATATTCTCCGCCAGCCCGGTCTGCAGATTGTCGACGCAATAGACCCGATGCCCTTCGGAAACCAGCCGTTCGCAGAGATGCGACCCCAGGAAGCCGGCGCCGCCGGCAACCAGAATGCTTTTCCGTACGGGGAGAACGATTTCTTTCGCCGGCATTGAGCACTCCTAAAGACGAACGGGCCACGTCGTCACGCGCACTGGAACTTCCGGCGCAATTCCCTATGCGTCACGCATTCTAATCGGACACGAGAGCGGCAGGGATTCCGGACCTCACTAACCCCGAACCCGCCCGCCTTGATCCAGCCACTCTCGCCAGCGACAGGAGATACGATTCGAATTCCCGCGCTCTGGCGGCACCGGTATGCTCCTGCAGCACCCTGGCCCGCGCGGTGGCGGCGAGCCGGAGCCGCCTCGCCTCCGGCATGGCTGTCAGTGCCTGCACGACATCTTCGGATGATTGCGCGATGACGATCGCGTCTGGATGCGGCAGAAACGACGTCAGGCCGTTCCAAGCGTCGCTGACGATCGGAGTGCCGCAGGCTGCCGCCTCGAAAATGCGCACGCTTGGCGACCAGCCGGCCGATATCATGTCCGCGCGGGTGACGTTCAGGGCGAAACGCAGGCTGTTGTAGAATGCCCGATGCTCGGCCGGCGGCAGATGCTCGATCCGGTCCACATTAACCGGCCATTGGATGCTGTCGGGATATTGCGGTCCGGCGACGACGAAACGCCTGTCGGGCAGGCGGCGCGCCGGTTCAAGCAGGAGCTTCTCCAAAGCCGGCTGCCGGTCTGCACTGTAGGTTCCGATATAGCCGAGATCCCAGCGCGGACTGAGCTCGTCTTCAGGATAGTAGGCCTCCTGATCGACTGCACAATAGAGCGGTTCGGCCCGGCGCGCGCCGAAGCGGCCTTCCAGCGCATGCAGGATCGGGCCGCCGGAGAAGGAACAATACAGATCGAACAGCGGAACCTGACGGGGCGCGAGATATTCGGCATTTGCCTGAGCCAGCTTTGCGCAGGTGACGGGGGTGTCGATATCGTAAAAGACCACCGCGCCCTCTGCCATTTCCAGGACGAGGTCGATCAGCGCAATTCCCTCCGGAACGTAGGAGCCGATCACCACGGCATCAGCCGCCGCTATCCTCCCGGAAAAGCGATCCCGCAGATCCTCCAGGCTGGCGTAGAAATGCAGATCGCAGAAATCGGGGTTGCGGAGGTCTCGGTTATTGGCATACCAGGGCACGTCCCGCTCGAGGAAGTCGATTCTGTGGCCGGCCGCCGCCAGTCCCCGCAGCAATGCCCTGTAGGTGGTCGCATGGCCGTTTCCCCACGACGAAGATAGCGATAGGCCGAGGAAAAGCAGTGACAGCGGCTGCGTCATGCCATGACCTCCGCCCTCTTCTCTTCCCGGATGCGATTGAATATGCGATCCACTTCCGCCGCACGCCGGGCATAGGTGTGATCTTTGCTGACCCGCGCCAGGGCGCGCCTGCCGATCTCGCGGGCCTCTCCGGTCGTCAGCCTGGCCATCATGTCGCAGACATCCTGGGCGTCGCGGGCGACCAGCACTTCTTCGTCAGGCTTCAGGAAGAGCTCGATGCCACGCCAGGCGTCGGTGATCAGGCAGGCGCCTGCGCCGGCCGCCTCGAAAACCCGCGTCGGCGGCGAGAAGCCGGTTTCCGCCATGCTGTCGCGGGTGATGTTCAGCACGGCCTTGGGCGAGACGTTGAAGGCATTGTGGTCGCGCGTCGAGACATGGCCGATGTAGCGGATGTTGCGGCTGCGCGCCTTGTCGTCCCAGCCGGCGCCGCCCAGCAGGAATTGCTGGTCCGGCAGCATCCCTGCCGGACGCAGGAAGAATTCCTCCACGCGCGCCTCGCGATCCGGCAGGCGGTTCCCCAGGAAGGCCAGATCCGCTGTGAAAGCCGGATCAGGAGCGACAGGGCAATGCGTCTGCGGGTCCAGCGCATTGTAGATCGGCACGCAATCCACCGCGCCGAGCCCGCGATAATTCTCCACCACCGGCATGCCGCCGCCATAGGTCAGCACGATGTCGAGACCAGTCAGCATCCGGCACAACACCGGCTGCCTGCCGGCATGAATATCGGCCAGCGTGGCCGGCGCATCGACATCCCACCAGACCTTGATCGCATGCGGGCGCGCAACGCCCATCACAGCGCTCAGGATATCGTCATCCATCACTCCGACGCCGCTGGCCTTCACGACGACCTCGGCTTCGGCGGCATATCTCAGCACGCGATCCAGGCCCGCGGCAGTGGCTTCATAGACGACGACGTCGCACCAGGCGGGCGGATCGATGTCGCGATGCTGCTGGCGGTCGAAGGCGTCCGGCTCGCAGAAGGTGATACTATGCCCATGCTCCCCCAGGGCCCGCAGCAGGCCGCGATAATAGGTGGCGGCGCCATTCCAGTAGGAGGACAGCAGACTGGAACCATAGAATGCGATCTTCACTGTGCAGCCTCCATCGACGCGGTAGCGGGCGGAGCAGGCTCTCTTCCCAGCCGTTGCAGAATTCCGAACAGTTCGTCGGTGCGGTGCCGGCAGGTATGGCGCGCACGTATGGTTTCCAGGCCGCTGGCCGACAGGGCCGCCGCGCAGCCGCGATCCTGCAGCACCTGACGAAGCCGGTCCGTCATTTCCTTGCCGCTGGTCGCGACCAGGTAATCCGTTCCGGCGCGGAAGAGGCTCTCGGAATCACTCCAGGGAGCGCAGATCAGCGGGATGCCGCAGGCTAGTGCCTCAAAGACACGGATGGTGGGAATGCCTGGCAGGGTCTCGACATAGGGCCGGCGCGGGATATGCACGGTCACCCTATGGCGCGCAAAGGCCGCCGGGACATCCGCATTGGCAATCCAGCCGCCATAGGCGATACCAGCATCGGCAAGCTGATTCCGCGCGTCAGCCGGATACCGGACGCCGCGCACCATCGCGGCCAGGCCGAGTTGCCGGGCAGGTTCGATCAGATAAGTGCGCAGCTCCGCCGAGCGCTCGCCATCGCCCCAGTTGCCGATCCAGATCAGGTCGCGCTCGGGCGTTGCGGGCAACGGACGGAACAGCCGGTCGTCGGCGGCCTCATGCCAGGTGAAGACCCGCTGATCCCAGCCCAGAGCAAGGTAGCGCTGCCGCAGCGTTTCGCCGAAGGCCAGGATGCCGTCGTAATCCTGCAGGGCCAGATCGGCGATGGCGGCAGAGTCGGAGACTGCCCGGTGATGCGTATCGTGGAACAGCAGGGTAAAGCGTCCGCCCCGCCGCCGCAGCCGGCCAAGGCACGCGACGATGCGCGGATCGGTCCATTCATGCACGATGACGACATCGGCATCAGCCACCGCCGCGGCATGATCGTAGCCGGTGCCGTAAGTAATGCTTTGCAGCTCTGGGAAATCTGCCTGGAAGCGTCGCAGCGGTGCCTCGCCCTGATCGGCGACCAGATTCTGCCTGCTCCAGCCGTCTTCCGGCTCCATTGCCAGCGTGCTGTGACCGCGCGCCTGCAGCTCGCGCAGCACGCCGCGCAGGAAATGGGCGTTGCCGTGATTCCAGTCGGATACCAGCGAATGCGTGTAAACCACAAATCGCATGGCCTACTCCGCCGCGGTCAGCGATCTGGATTGGCGTTGCAGCATAGCGGCGTAGATCTGCTGCATTTTGTCTGCCTGGGCCTCGAGGGTATAGCTGGCCGCCCGCTCCCGGGCCGCGGTGGCATAGAAGGTACAGGCCTGGCGGTCGTCGATCAGTTTGTTGACGGCGGCGGCAACGGCATCCGGGTCGTGTGGATCGACGAACACCGCCGCGCCATCCCAGAATTCCCGGAAGGTTGGAATGTCCGACAGCACCAGGGCAGCCTCGGCCGCAGCCGCCTCCAGCACCGCCAGACCGAAAGGCTCGAATAACGATACCGAAGTAAAGATCGAGGCCCGCCCCATCAGGCGCCGCATGTCTTCGGTTTGCCGTTCGCCCAGCGGGCAGGCATGCAGAAGCCGGATCTCCTGTCCGGCAGGGCCGGTCAGCGGGCCGGCCATCAGGACCGGCCAGTCGATGGTCTCGGCAGCGGCGTCGATGACAGCACCGTTCTTGCCGTCATCCCACCAGCGGCCGGCCGACAGCACGAGTTGCGTCTTGCGATAGCGCTGACCGGGTTTCGCCGTGCCGTTCGGAATGCTGATGACGGGCGCCCTCTGGCGGCCATAGGCGCGTTCCAGCGCAGCCGCATGGCTGCGGCTCGGCGTGACGATCAGGTCCGCCGCCGCCAGCCCGCGGGCATTGCTGTCCCGGTTCCATTGCCAGGCAGCGGGCAGCGGCTCGCGGTGCACCGCCTGCCACCAAGTGGCAAGGCAGGAATGGGAAGCGGCCAGAACAGGACAGTCGACATGCAGGCCTGCCGCCTGGGACGGCAGATTGAGATGCATCAGGTCGATCAGCCAGCGCCGCGCCAATTCGCCCAGCCAGTCGGGCAAAGCCGCAATCTGCTCTGCGTTCTCCGCCTGCCAATCGAGCGGGATGTCGAGCCAGACGACATCGGCATTGCGCAGGCCCTGAACCTCTTCCCACTGGCTTTTCGACGGCTCCGGTCCAAGACCGACCAGCAGAAAATGGACGCCGCGCGGCCCGAGAGAGCGGCAGAGATCGAGGCTGTAGCGCCACACGCCACCTACGGCATCCAGGGTCATCAGGATGTGTCGCGGCGCCTTCAGCGCGGGTTGCAGCATGCATCCTCCAGAACGGGGAGTGGAAGCGGCCGGTCTTCCTGGATGTCGCTGAACTCCCGGAAGGCGGCCAGGTAATGTTCGTGGGCGCGCTCCCAGGCGTGGTCATCCGGGTCACCCCACAGGGCTCGATAGCTCGGCGAGCTGGGATAGGGATAAAGCGGCACCGGCTCATTGGCCCAGACCCCGCCCTTCTGCAGCCGGTCGCGCCAGTACTCCACCAGGGCAGCATCGTCCTGCACCATGCCGATCAGGTTGGCCTGCACGAAAGGAACATGCTGACGCGCCTTGATCAGCAAGGCGGCAAGATCTTCCGTCTCGAGCCGGCAGCGCTTGGCGAGCGCTTCCCGACCCTCGACGGTCAGACTCTCGATGCCGGCCTCGATCGAGACGCAGCCCGCCTTGCCCAGCAGCTCGATCAGGTCCGGTTTCCAGAGATCGATGCGGGTCTGCACGCCGAAAACCCCCGGTCGGGCAACCAGCGCTTCCAGCAGCGCCTTCTGCGGCAGGAATATCTCGTCGACGAAATAGAGATACGTGACGCCCTGGCGGATCAGCCCGTCGATCTCATCCAGCAGGAGGCCGAGATCGCGCCGCCGGTATTTGTCGCGGAAATCAATCTTGGCGCAGAAGCTGCAATCATAGGGGCAACCGCGCGAGGCTTCGACTTCGGCGCCCGGGCCGTCCGGCTCCTTGTCGAAACGGTGATGGTGATGCCGGTGGCGGGCGATCCATTCATCGGGCCAGCGCAACGCCGGGTGGGAGACAAAGGGACTGGCGTGAGCGGGGCCCCGGCCGTGCAGCAGATTGCCTTCCAGACAGGAAAGCGCCGGAATGCTCTGCGGCGGGCGGCCGGATGCCAGCGCGGCAATGATCTCCTCGCATTCCCCGCGGATGACATAATTGACGCCAAGCTTGCGCAACGTGGCACCCGGCGTGGCTGACCCATGCGGACCAACGGCGACGGTTGTGCCGCCCCGCCCGGCCAGATGGGACAGAAACTCCGCCGGCACCCGCAGTTCCGGTGGTGCGCAGCGCCAGAACAGGTAAGTCGGCGCCGTCGCGATGACGGTCATGTCCGGTTCGAAAGCGGCCACGCTGTCGGCCGTCTGCGCCATGGTAAGCGCAAGCAGATGGCCATCCTGCAGGAGCACCTCATGTCCCGCCTGCTCCAGCAGCGCTTTGCTGTAACCGAGTTCCAGCGGCAGATGCGGAGCCCGGCAGCCGAAATAGATGCTGCCGTCGTAACTCCAGGGGGGATTGACGAGGGCGACTCTCATGCGCGCAGCCTTTCCGGCTCTCCGGAACGAACCGCGGCTGAGCGGCTGTGCAGCCTGCCGATCCAGTCGGCAAGGTCGCGAATCCCCTGACGCCAGCCGATATGGGCCCGCCACCCGATCTGCTGCTCCAGCTTCCTTGTATCGGAGACGAAATAGAACTGATCACCGGTGCGCCATTCGGCATGGACGACGGGTACGTCGGCGCCGGTGATCTGTGCGATCTCCTGCAGCACCATGCGCAGGCTGACCGCGTTGGCCGGCCCGCCACCGAGATTGAAGGCCCGCCCCTTCACCGTTTCGATCTCCCGCAGGACGCCGCGATAGGCGGCGACAGCATCACGCACATGCAGGATGTCGCGCACCTGCATGCCGTCGCCATAGATGGTGATGGGTTCGCCCCGCATTGCACGAAGCAGGAAATGCGCCACCCAGCCCTGATCCTCAGTGCCGAATTGCCGCGGGCCATAAATGCAGCTCATCCGCAGAACCGCGGTCGGCAACCCGAAGGACTTCGCATAATCCAAGACATACTGGTCGGCTACGCCTTTCGAGCAGCCATAGGGGGTGCAGAAATTCAGCCCTGCGGCCTCGCCGATACCATGCGCGCGCAACTCCCCATCGACAGGGAAGTAACATTCGCCGAGAGTCATCATCTCCAGATGCTCCAGCGCGCCGTAGACCTTGTTTGTGCTGGAGAAGATCACCGGAATCTGCGCCGACCGGCGCCGGACTGCTTCCAGCACCTTCAATGTCCCTTCGGCATTCACCGAGAAATCGTCGGCCGGGTTCGTGAGACTGGTGGTGACCGCAACCTGGGCGGCGAAATGAAATACGGCCTTGGCATCGGACACTGCCGCCGCCACCGCATTCTCGTCGCGAATATCAGCCAACGCGGCGGCGAGGCGTCCCGGATGCCGATCCTGCAGCCAGGCGAGGTTTTCTTCGACGCCGGGCCGAGTCAGCGCGTCGACGATCAGCACCTGCTCACCGTCTTTAAGCAGTTCGTCGGCAAGGTTGCTGCCGATAAAACCAGCGCCGCCGAGGATGACGACGGGACGCACGCCCTTCGCCAGAGCAGGTGCCGCCAAAGCCGCCACTGCCTGCGCCTTGCCGGCCCCGCCCTCCTGCAGCAGGCGACCGAGCAGTTTGGGTCGGCCTGCGGCATCGACCATGCCCAGCGAATAATGCCGCGGATCATGCAGCAATCCTTCCTGCACCGGCACCGCGCGGGCGATATCCTGCCATCCATACCAGTAGAGCCGGCTGGCAGGCGCGCTCAGCGCCTCCAGGAAGCGGCTGACCTGCCTGGCTTCATCCTGCTTCCAGGTCGAGTATCCCGCTTCCGTGATCCATAACTCGGCCGCGGGATTGTAGCGCGCGATCACAACGCGGGCCTCGGCCAGATGGCTGTCCCAGCCGCGCCAGCCGGCAGCCTCGCTGTCCCAGGTTCCGGGAAAGCCGTGCAGTCCGACTGCCGATACGGTTTTCAGCACGCCGCGCTCGCCCATCAGATCCAGCCATTTCAGATCCAAGGGACAGGGTCCGCCCAGAATCGCGCGCCACCCCCGCCGCTCGGCCCAGTAGGCCGCTGCACCGATCATGTCGCAGTAGATTTCCCAATCAGCGTCTTCGCGCCAATCCCAGTCGAGCAGATTGTTCGGTTCGTTCCATAGCTCGACATGCGGAAAATGCCGGCCGTAGCGTGTCAGCACATGGTCGGTGAAATCCGCGAAGTCGCGCGGCCGCTGCGGCGGTCCCGATGTCCGTCCGGTGCGAGACAGCGAAGGCGGCGTGAAATGCAGACAGGGCAGCAATTCGATACGGCTGCCGAGCGTGGGAATCAGCCAGTCATACCATTGCTGGCCTTCCGGGCCGAGATAGTCGGCCCAGGACAGGTGCGTCCGCAGCATCGTCGCTCCGGTGGCCAGGATGCCTTCCAGAGCTGCCTGCGCCCGATCGTATTCGCCGGGGCGAAACCATTCGACCAGGCCGAAGGCATGCTGTGCAACAGCGGAGTGCGGCGGTGTCATACCACCAGCCCCCGCGCTTCCAGCTCGCGGCGCGCATCCAGTCCGCGATCCACCGCTTCGGACTGGCGCACCCAGGCTGCCAGTTCGCCGACGGTGCTCTCCAGCGGATGTTCGGGCTGGAAGCCCAGCAGGGCGGCTGCCTTTGAAATATCAGCGAAGCAATGCCGGATATCGCCCGAGCGTGCCTTGCCCAGAATCTCCGGTTCACAATCGACCTCCATGGCCGCGGCAAGCAATTCCGCCACCCTGGCGATGGTATAGGATCGTCCGCTGCCGATATTGATGACCTCGCCCTTCGCGGCCGGCGTCTCCATGGCCAGACAGAAGGCCCGCGCGACATCGCGGACATGAACAAAATCCCGCTTCTGCTCGCCGTCCTCGAAAATCATCGGACGCTGGCCGTGCAGCAGGCGCGACGCGAAATTCGCCAGAACGCCGGTATAGGGATTCGATAGCGCCTGGCCGGGGCCGAACACGTTGAACAGCCGCAGGGCAACGACGTCTACGCTGTAGGTGGCGCCGAAGATCAGCGAACTGCACTCCTGGACATATTTGTTGAGCGCATAGATGGAGGCGATGTCGACGCGCTTCGACTCGGTTGTGGGAACCGGCGTGAGGGGGGCGTCATCAGGTGCGACCGGATCCCATAATCCGACCCGAATGCGCCCCGGGTCGCGACGCACCTGCTGAAGGACCGCCCCGTCGGGAGCCGCGTAG
>CAYSCA010000098.1:0-11707 GCA_964429465.1 uncultured Rhodospirillaceae bacterium | reverse complement strand
CCCCGCGATCCTGATTGGCAAGGCCCGCCCAATCTTCCCGGCGGTGCGGACAATCACGAACAAGCACGGCATGACTGGGCTGATGAATTTGTTTCTGTTTGCCTAGCGAAGGGCCTGACTGCAATCGCTCTCACGGATCACCATGATTTTGAGATGATTGAGTAGCCCCAACTTTGTTGTTAACGGCGATGCCGACAAAGTGATTGCGCTTACTCCTGGGCACAGCGACACTGAGCGAGGCGCACCTCTTGCACCACGCATCCAATTGGATGTTGACGGCTCAATTGAAACGCCAACCGTGCGCAATGCGATCACCGAAACTATGGAAGGCGGCCGCGACGCTTTCGAGCTGCGGAGTCGTAAGTACCACTTCATTGTATAACTTTGCGCTTCGCTATTTTGCTTTTCCCAGCGCAGATAATTGAGCAGCGCCGTTGCGACAAATGCGTCTGCAGCCCTCAATGAAATTCCGAACTCTCCTTCAGCGGGATATCCTCCGCCGGCGGCACGGTCTGGCGTTCGATCCAGCGATGCACGCGCTGCGGCACCTCGCCCTTGTGCAGCCGGCGCAGCGTTTCCATCAGCTCGGCATCGGCCTTGGTGCGCCGCTTGTTGTGCCGGATGTATTCCAGCCAGGTGGGAAACAGGTAGGATTCGATCCAGATCTCGGGATCTTCCACGTCGCGCAGCAGGGCCCAGCGGCGGCCGCCATCGCGGATGCGCATGCGCCGCCGCGCCCGCATCGCGGCGAGGAATTCCGGCACGTCGGTTTCCCGGATGCGGTATTCGATCATCACCTTGATCGGGCCGCTGCGCGCCTTCAGGTCGAGCCGCGTCGCCGGCACCTTGAAATGATCGAGCGGATCGAGATCGAGCGAGGCCACCGAGGGTACCGCAAAGCGCAGGCCGGCAACCGCGCAGAGCAGGAAAGCGATGCCGCTGGCGACCAGAGCCGTGGCGACGCCCTGACCATCGGCCACCGCGCCCCAGAGCCAGCTGCCCAATACCAGGCCGCCGAAATTGGTCATCTGGTAGAGCGCGATGGCGCGGCCGACCACCCAGCGCGGCGCCGAGAGCTGCACCGAGATGTTGAACAGCGACAGCGCGATCACCCAGCAGGCGCCGGCCGGGATCAGCGCGAGGCAGCTTAAGTAAACATTCGTGCTGAGGCCGAGCACCACGGCCGCGGCGAGGAAGACCAGGCAGCAGGCGCGCACGATGGTCTCGTTGCCCGTCAGGCGGCGGATGCGCGCATTGCCGCCGGCGCCGAGCACCGCGCCGAGGCCGAAGGCGCCGAGCAGCGTGCCGTAGGTCAGCGCGCCGGCGCCGAGCAGGTCGCGGGCCACGACCGGCAGCAGGGCGAGCACCGCCACGCCGCAGGAGCTGAACAGGATGGTGCGGAACAGCACCACCAGGATGTTCGGCGACATGGCGACATAGCGCAGCCCGGCCCCCATGGCGCCGAGGATGTCCTCGCGCGGCAGGTCGGACTTGGCGGTCTCCGGCCGCCATTTCGCCAGCACCCAGATCAGCGGCAGATAGGAGGCGGCGTTGAACAGGAAGGTGAAGGCGACGCCGAAGGCGGCGACGATGGCGCCGCCGAGCGCCGGGCCGACCGAGCGCGTGACGTTGAAGCCCATGTTGTTCAAGGTCACGGCCTCGGGGACCACGGCGAGCGGCACGGTGTCGCGCACGCTGGCCTGCCAGGAGGGATAATTCAGCGCCGAGCCGGTCCCCATCAGGAAGGTGAGCGCCAGCAGCAGCCAGGGCGTGATCCAGCCGAAATAGACCGTCGCGGCGAGCACAAGGCTGACCGCCAGCATGCCGAGCTGGGCGCCGAGCAGCACCAGCCGGCGCTCGAAATTGTCGGCCAGCGCGCCGGCCGCCAGCGCGAAGAACAGCACCGGCAGCGCGTTCATGCCCTGCACCATGGCGACCATGCCGGCCGAGCCGCTGATCGTCATCATCACCCAGCTCGCGCCGATCGTCTGGATCAGCACGCCGGTATTGGAGACCAGCGAGGCCATCCAGAAGCGGCGGAAGACCGGAAAGCGGAGCGGGGCGAAGGTGCCCGCCGGAAGGGGCGCGGCGCTCATGTCAGCTCATCGGCCTGCGGCCGGGCACGAAGCATGCTGCCCTCGAATTGCCATGACGTCGGATTCCCCTGCGTTGCCCGGAGGCGGCGGCCGGCGCGGCCCGCCGCGTGCAGGGCCTTTATACGCCGGATCGCGCGACGATAGGAGGCCGGGATGCAGGAGGCCGGGATGCAGGACGGGAAACGCCGGGCGGCGGCCGCGGGCCGAGAATTCCTTTGACCCCCAACCATATCCATGGCCATCTCGCAATCCATGTTCGCCGGAACGCCGCTGCCCGCCGCCGTCACCCTGCCGACCGATGTGGTGTTCGAGCTGATCGAGCATCCGCTGGAGGAGATCCGCTCCGCAATCCTGGCGCCGGCGCTGGCGCTCTGGCAGCAGGCCCGCGGCACGCGGCCCATGCCGGCGCGCGCCGATATCGATCCGCTGGCGCTGCGATCGACCTAGGGCCTGATGGCGATGGTGGATGTCGCCGGGACGGGAGCGCGCCAGGATTTCACCTTCCGCCTGTTCGGCACCGAGCTGAGCAGCCGGGTCGGCGAGGATTTCACCGGCCGCTCGGTCGACAGCATCGTGCCGCAGGCCTATGGCGAGCTGCTGCGGCGCTCGTATGAAAAGGTGGTAGCGCGCCGCGCGCCCTCCTTCGACCATATCGCTTTCCAGTACAAGCGCCATGCGCGGCTGTATCACCGCCTCACCCTGCCGCTGTCGAATGACGGCGGGCGCGTCGACCGGCTCTGGCTGGTGCTGGAATACCGGCGCGAATTCTGGAACGAATTCCTGGCGATGATCGGCGCGCCCGACCCGCAGGGCTGAACGTCAATCCGCGGCACCGCAGCGCCGCGGCCCGGCGCGATCAGGTCATCTCCCCGCAGCCGTCATGGCGCTGCGGCGCGCGCGGCAGCGGCGGCACGTCGCGCAGGCCGGGCCGGCGGCTGCTGGCCACCAGGGCATCGGTCGGCGCCAGGTCGCGCATCGTATGCGCGATATCCTCCGACAGCCGCCGCACCGCCGGATATTGCAGGTGGAAGGCGTCGAAGAAATCCTCGGCCCGGTAATGCGGATCGTCATGGCGCAGGATCAGCTCGAGCGATCCGTCGGCGGTCAGCGGCTCCAAGCGGGCGACGATCCGGCACAGCGCGGCCATCGCGGCGGGATACGACCGGCGATATTGCGGATGCACCGGCGGCACCACGATGGTGAGCGCGATGCCGCGGCGGCGCATGTCCTGCGTGAGCTGCAGCAGCGCGTCGATGCAGGCCGGGTCGGGGCGCATCGCGCCGTAGCGCAGGCCGCGCAGCATCGTCTCGGGCACGTCGAGCGGCGCGGAGCCCCAGCGGTCGAGATAGAGGTCGCCGGTGAGCGGCTGGCTGCGGTCCTCCAGCGTCATCGCGGTGCGCACGAAGCGCTGCGGCGCGAAGAAGCGCATGTAGAACCAGGCGGCCGGCATGCCGTCGAAGGCATAGGAGGCGGCGGCGGATTCGACCATCAGCGATTCCGGCTCGTCGCTGCAATTCTCGAAATCCGGCAGCCCGGTGAGCAGCAGCACATGCCGCACATTGCGGTATTGCGTCAGGTAGAAATCCAGCATGGCGCGCGACTGGTGGCTTTGCAGATGCACCGTGGCGCCGTTCAGGAAGGCATGGTCGCGGCCGACGGCCGCGTCGAAGGCGGGGCCGTAAAGCTGGCGCCACGCCACCGAGGAGCCGATCGCCAGGATCGCCGGATCGTAATCGGGATGGCGGCGCAGGAAGCGCAGCTTCTCGTCCAGCGCGGCGAAGCGCGAGATCGGCGGCGCCGGCAGGCTTTCCGGCCGGGCCAGCGCCAGCACCCCGTAGGAGGCGGCGACCATGCCCAGCAGGCCGAGGCAGCCGCTCAAGATGCCCAAGGCAAATCGGTTCATATCGTCTCTTCACGCCCGTGGTAGAAACAGAAACGTCGGCGGCCGCTGTCGCGGCCCGCCATCTCACCGGCCCATCGGAGCCAGCAGACCGGCCGTCACGGGGGCGCGAACCGCGACCAGCAGGGCATGCCGAACCATCCCCGCATCTGCCGCACAGACATCCGCCGCACGGACCGGGTCCGCAGACAGCGCAGTCTGAACAGAAGACTCCGGAGCACCGTGGTTTCCCTCCTGATCGGTTCGCCCACTAAACACCCGCATCGGGGTCCGGGTTCGTGACCAAACAGTGGCGGCTGCGGGGCCCCGGGAGGATCAGGCGAGGCGCGGCGAGGGATCAGGCGTCGGCGGTGTCGCCCCAGCCGCCCGCCCGGGCATCCAGGCTGCCGCGGGTGATCACGGCGTCGTCCGCGGCCAGGTCGCCGGCGCCGAAATCGGGCAGCGGCGCCAGCGCGCGATAGAGCGGCGCGAAATCGGGCTGCGTCGCCGCGAACAGTTCGTCGAAGCTGCGGATGACGAAATAGGTCTTCTGGAAGGTGTCGATGCGGTAGCGCGTGCGCATGACCCGCGCCAGGTCGAAGCGGACGCGGTTGGGCGCGGCGGAATCGAGGCAGAACAGGCTCTCGCCTTTCGAGGAGAGAATCCCCGAGCCGTAGATGCGCAGGCCGGCATCCGTCTCGATCAGGCCGAACTCGACGGTATACCAGTACAGCCGCGCCAGACGATGCAGCGCGCCGAGTTTCGCCGCCTTCAGCCCGCCTTTGCCGTAAGCTTCCATGTAATCGGCGAAGACCGGATTCATCAGCAGCGGCACATGGCCGTAGATGTCGTGGAAGACATCGGGCTCCTGCAGATAGTCGAGCTGCGCGCGGCGGCGGATCCACCAGGTGACCGGGAAGCGGCGCGCGGCGAGATGGCCGAAGAAGACGTCGTCGGGCACCAAGCCGGGCACCGCGACGATGCGCCAGCGCGTCGCCTTGTCCAGGATGTCCGACAGGCGCTCGAAATCGGGGATGCCGTCGGCGGCGACGCCGAGCCCGGTCAGCCCGGCGAGGAATTCGTCGCAGGCGCGGCCGGGCAGCAGGGCCGCCTGCCGCCGATACAGGTCGCGCCAGACGGCGTGATCCTCGGGCGTATAGAGATGCCGCGGCTGGTCCAGGGTGTAATCGGGCCGCAGGGGCAGGTCGTCGAGCTTCGGGGCGAGTGCGGGCATGGCAGCCTCCGTGTCGGCCGGCTCCGTATGAACTGCAAGGTTACGGCGGAACGCACGCAAATACCTCGCAATCCGGCGCGTCCTTCCGCAGAACGGCGCGTGGAATTTGCGTTTCTCGTGCAGGATTGCGATAATCGCGCATGGAGCCCGCCCTGGATGTCTTCGACCTGCGCCTGCTCGCCGCCCTGCAGCGCGACGGCCGCGCCGCCGCGGCCGCGCTGGCCGAGCAGGTCGGCCTGAGCGCCAGCCAGGTCGGCCGCCGGCTGGCAAGGCTGGAGCAGGATGGCGTGATCGAGCGCTATGCCGCCCTGCTGCAGCCGGAAGCCGTGGGCTTACGCGTGCTGGCCTTCACCAATGTCTCGCTCGACCGCCATGCCGAAGGCCTGGTGCATGGCTTCGAGGCGGCGGTGATGGACTGGCCGGAAATCCTGGAATGCTATTCGGTGACCGGCGAGGCCGATTTCGTGCTGCGCATCGTGGCGCCGGACCTGAAGAGCTTCGCCGATTTCCTGATGCTGCGGCTCTTGCGCATCCCCGGCGTGCGCAGCGCGCGCTCCTCCATCGTGCTGCACCGGATCAAGCAGACCACGGCCCTGCCGCTGCCGCCGGCCTAGCCGTTGAGGAAATCCGGCGTCGCCGAAGCGGTGAGCAGTTCGATCAGGCCGGTCATCGCGCTCTGCACGCGGCTGAAGCCGCCCGACCTGGCGATCCGCACCTCGTCCATGTAGAGGTCGCGGTTGATCTCGAGCTGCAGCGTATGCAGGCCCTTGTCGCGCCGGGCGTAATGCTGGGTGATGTAGCCGCCGGCATAGGGCTTGTTGCGCGTGGTCGAGAAGCCGCAGGATTTCAGGTAATCCTCGACGCGGTCGACCAGGCGCGGCGCGCAGGACACGCCGTGGAAATCGCCCAGCACCATGTCGGCGCGGCGCTGGCCGGCATCGGGCTGGTTGCTGCCGCCGACGCTCGGCATCGAATGGCAGTCGAGCAGCAAAGCCACGCCATGCGCCTGGCGCGCCTCGGCCAGCAGCTGTTCCAGCGCGGCATGATAGGGCCGCCAGCAGGTCTCGACCCGGCGCTCGGCCTCGGCAAACGGGATCTTGTCCTTGTAGATCTCCATGCCGCCGGCGACGACGCGGGCGATCGTGCCGAGCCCGGCGCCGATCTTGCCGCTCTCGGTCAGCACATGGGCCGGCAGCGGCGCGTCGAACATGCCCGGATCGAGCTCGTAGGCGGCGCGGTTGGGATCGCAATAGGCGCGCGGGAACAAAGCCTCCAGCAGGGGCGCGCCGAGGCCCGGCCCGGCCTGGTAGAGCTCGTTGATGAAGGCATCTTCCGAGCGCCGGAGCGTCAGCGCATCGAGCCGGCTGGCGCTGCGGAAGCTGGCCGGATAGATGTCGCCCGAATGCGGCGAGGAGAGCACCAGGGCGCTGGCGCGGCCGGCCGCCTCGGCCGGACGGGTGATGCGGATCGGGGGGTCGACCGGGAATTCCGGGTCGGGCTGATACTGGCGGGCTGTGGCGGCGGCAAAGGTCATGGCGCTATTATTGGCCGCCGGGGCGGGACTTGCCAACCGGCCCGGCAGCGATTAAAAGCCTGCCGGTCCGGTGCAGCCGGATAATCGGCGCGTAACGGGCGGTTAGCTCAGCGGTAGAGCACTACCTTGACATGGTAGGGGTCACAAGTTCGATCCTTGTACCGCCCACCACGCGGCCGGTCTCCCCGGGCCAAGCCGGCCTTCTCCGACCCACGCAGCAGTAGTTTGCCGTCGCGCAATATTCGCGCGCAAATGCGCTGTTTCCGGCCGTTTCCGTTCAGATATAATTAAGTATACAGGTGGGACTGTGGATAACAGTTGAGGGGTTGTCTTTTGGGGGATTGAGGCATGTCGGTTGAGACCGCGATTCCGATCGGGGCCGTATTCGTTGAGCGTTCGCGGTTTCTGCCGCGAGATTCGCAATCGCGCTGGCGGGTGGAGCGCATCGTCAATCTGCCGAACCTGCCCGAGCACGCGGCGATCCGCAAACTGGAGCCCGGCGGCGAGGAACGGCTGATCACCCTGCAGGCGCTGGCCCATAGCGGCAAATACACCCGTATCGAGAATTGATCCGGCCGGGCCGGCGAGCAGCGGATTAACCACGCTTTGCCGCAGCCGGCATAACCAAAAAGATATCGCGGGCAGCCGCCGTGTTTTGATAGCGTGAAAACAGTCCGCCGCAAGGCGGGCGATGCATGCTGCGCGCCAGAACGCCAGCGCAAATTCTTGGTGGGGATTTCGTATGCTTTCTCGTTTCTCGCTGGTGGCCCGGCTCGCCATCCTCGTCCTCTTCCTGATTGCCCTGACCGCCGCCGCCACCGGCGGCTGGAGCTTCTGGCTGCTCCGCGATGGCGCCGATGCCGCCGATGCCGGCAGCAGCATTCTCACCGCCGCCATTCTCGCCACTGTGGTCGGCGGCCTGCTCGCGCTGCTGGCGATCCGCGCGCTGCTGCGGCCGCTGCACCAGATCGCCGGCTGGACCGAGCGCGTCGCGCAATCCGACCGGACGGTCGAGATCGGCTATCGCACGCGCGGCGACGAGATCGGCAGCATGGCCCGCGCCGTCGAGCTGCTGCGGCAGGCTTCCGGTTCCGCCGGCTTTGCCGAAAGCGGCCTGGAGAATGTCCATACCAATGTGATGATCGCCGATACCGGCCACGCCATCATCTACTGCAACAAGAGCGTGCTGGCGACGCTGCGCGCGATGGAAGCCGAGATCCGCAAGAGCCTGCCCGATTTCAGCGCCGACTCCCTGATCGGCAAGCCGATCAGCATGTTCCCCGGCCATGACGCCGAGCTGCTGGCCGGGCTGACGGCCGCGCACCGCGCCCGCATCGAATTCGGCGGCCGCATCATCGACCTGATCGCCAATCCCGCGGTGAACCGCAGCGGAGTCCGCGTCGGCACCGTGGTGGAATGGTCCGACCGCACCGATGAAGTGCGCATCGGCAACGAAGTGGTCCGCCTGGTCGAGAATGCCTCCGACAAGGGTTTTGCCGAGCGCGTCGACCTCAACGGCCGCAGCGGCTTCATCCGCTCGCTGGGCCAGGCGATCAACACCATGTCCGACAAATGCCAGGCGATGACCGGCGAAATCGCCGATGCCATCGCCGCCATGGCCAGGGGCGACCTCACCCATCGCCTGAACAAGGATTATCCGGGCATCTTCGGCCAGCTGAAAACCAGCGCCAACAACCTGACCGATCGCCTCGCCGATTTCGCCGGCCGCCTGTCGGAAACCGCGCGCACGGTGCGCGATGCCTCGGGCGAGATTTCGTCTGGCAGCCAGGACCTGGCGCAGCGGACGGAGAGCCAGGCGGCGAGCATCGAGGAGACGGCGGCCTCGATGCACGAGATCACCACGACGGTGAAGCAGAATGCCGACAACGCGCAGGCGGCGAACCAGCTTGCGGTGGTGGCGCGCGACACGGCCGAGAAGGGCGGCAGCGTGGTGGCGGATGCCGTTTCGGCGGTGACGCAGATCGAGGCAAGCGCGCAGAAGATCGCCGATATCGTCGGGCTGATCGACGAGATCGCGTTCCAGACCAACCTGCTGGCGCTGAATGCCAGCGTGGAAGCGGCAAGAGCCGGCGAGGCGGGCAAGGGCTTTGCGGTGGTGGCGCAGGAGGTGCGCGCGCTGGCGCAGCGTTCGGCCAATGCGTCGAAGGACATCAAGGCGCTGATCAACGAGAGCAATGCGCAGGTGAAGACCGGCGCGGGTCTGGTGAACCAGACCGGCCAGTCGCTGGCCGAGATCGTCACCGCGATCAAGAAGGTGTCGGACATCGTGGCCGAGATCGCGGCCGCCTCGCGCGAGCAGGCGACGGGGCTGGAGCAGGTCAACACCGCGGTCGGCAGCATGGACGAGATGACCCAGCGCAACGGCGCGCTGGTCGAGGAGACCTCGGCCTCGGCGCAGTCGCTGGCCGATCAGGGCCGCCAGCTCGCCGAACTGGTCGGCTTTTTCAAACTGAACCAGCCAGCCGCGAAAGCGCCCGTGAGCGCGCCGCGCCCGACCGTTGCGACGGCGGCAGCCGCGCCGACGGCCGCCGCAACGGCAAAGCCGGCCACGGTGAAGCGCGACCTGCCGCCGCCGGCCGCCAAGCCCGCTGCCGCGGCACAGCCGCCCGCCGCCAAGCCGGCACCGAAACCGGCACCGGCGCCGGTGCTGGCCGGTGGCGACGACGATGACTGGAAGGAGTTCTGACGTCGCGACGCCTGCCGCACCCACGCAGCAGCCGCAACCGGCGCGGTGCCGGTTTGCGTCGCGTTTACCATACCCTGCGGCAAACCGCGCCATAGCAGGGGTTGCGCCACCGAGACCGGCGGCGCAGAGTGCATCATTGGACTAAAGTAGGGGGACGCAAGAATGCGGCTCGGCATCCGGCAAAAACTGTTTCTCGCCGTCGGCGTCATCGCCGCCATGGCGGTTGTTTCCAGCCTTATCTCGTTTGCCTTCTTCGGGCAGGTGCGCGGCGCGCTCGGCATGGTGACCGAACGCAGCATTCCCGCCGTCACCGCCGCGCTCACGCTCGCCGCGCAATCGGCCGATCTGGCGGCTGCCGCGCCGGCGCTGGCCTATGCCACCGCCGATGGCGAGCGGCAGGGGGCTTACGGCAACCTGCAGGGCAAGCTGGTGCAGCTCGAGCGCACGCTGGCCGAGGTGAAGTCCAGCGATGTCAACGAAGACCTCCGCACCGAAGTCGAGGACAATGTCCGCCAGCTCACCAATGCGATGAACAGCATCGCCGACGCGGTGCAGGAGCGCATCGCCTATAACGAGCAGCGCGAGACGCTGACCAAGACGCTGACCGATAACCATTCGCAGTTCCTGATGCTGGCGCAGCCGGCGGTCGAACAGGCCGTGATGGACATGACGATGGAATTCGAGCTGGTCAGCCGCTCGACCGGCAGCGGCACCGGCGAGATGATCCAGAGCATTCTCGACAAGCAGGTGGCCGGCGCGCGGGCCATGCAGGACCTCGTCTCCAAGGTGAACCTGCTGGTCGGCCAACTGGCGGTGGCGGCCCAGGCGGAATCGCCCGAGCAGATCGAGCTGATCGGCGTGGAACTGATCAATGTGCGCGCCGAGATGCTGCGCAGCCTGGAAACGGTGCAGGCGATCTTCCCGAACAAGGAGATCGACACGCTGGTGAAAGGCATCGCCGATATCGGCGAAGGCGACGACAGCCTGATGGAAATCCGCCGGCAGGAGCTGGCGATGGCGCGCCGCGCCATCGCGGCCCTGGGCGAGAGCCGCAACACCGCCACCTGGCTGGCCGATGCCGTCGACCGCCTGGTGCTTTCGGCGCGCGAGGCCACCGACAAGTCGGCCGGCGCCTCGCTGACCGCGATCAGCATCGCGCAGACCAGCATGGCGATCATCGCCGCGATCTGCCTGATCGCCGCCGTGGTGATCGGCTGGCTCTATATCGGCCGCCGCGTGATCGATCCGATCGTCGCCACCACCGGCACCATGGCCCGGCTGGCCCGGCGCGAATGGGATGCGCAGGTCACCGGCACCGCGCGGAGCGACGAGATCGGCGACATGGCGCGCGCCGTGCAGGTGTTCAAGGAGCAGGGCCAGGAAGCCGACCGGCTGCAGGCCCAGATGGAATCCGAACGCGAACGCTTCGAGGCCGAGCGCCAGGCCCAGGAAGCCCTGCTGCAGAGCGCGGTCGGCGAGATCGTCACCGCCGCCAATGCCGGCGACCTTGCCCAGCGCATCGATGTCAGCCGCATCGACGGCGTGATGCGCAATCTCGGCGAGGGCGTCAACCAGCTGCTCGGCACGGTCGAGCGCGCGCTCGGCGATCTCGGCGACATGCTGCACAAGCTGGCCGATGGCGACCTCACCCATCGCATCCGCAACCAGTACCAGGGCGTCTTCGCCCGGCTGACCGGCGATGCCAACCAGGTGAGCGACCGGCTGCTGCAGACGATGCGCAGCCTGAACGAGGCCGCCGGCCTGGTGCGCGACGCCTCTGCCGAGATCTCGACCGGCAGCCAGGACCTGGCGCAGCGGACCGAAAGCCAGGCCGCGGCGCTGGAGCAGACTGCCGCCTCGATGCACGAGGTCACCGCGACGGTGAAGCAGAATGCCGACAACGCGCAGGCTGCCAACCAGCTGGCCGCCTCGGCGCGCAACACGGCGGAAGCCGGCGGCGGCATCGTGGCCAAGGCGGTTGCCGCCATGGGCGAGATCGAAGGCAGCGCGCAGAAGATCGCCGATATCGTCGGGCTGATCGACGAGATCGCGTTCCAGACCAACCTGCTGGCGCTGAACGCCTCGGTGGAAGCCGCCCGCGCAGGCGAGGCCGGCAAGGGCTTCGCCGTCGTCGCGCAGGAAGTGCGGGCACTGGCGCAGCGCTCGGCCAATGCCTCGAAGGACATCAAGGCGCTGATCCAGGCCTCCAATGCGCAGGTGCGCAGCGGCTCGGCGCTGGTCAACCAGGCCGGCAGCT
>CAYSCA010000097.1:0-11803 GCA_964429465.1 uncultured Rhodospirillaceae bacterium | reverse complement strand
ACGAGAGCCTGTTCCGTCAGGACCGCGACGGTTTCGTCATTGAGTATTTCGCCACTGCGCAGCAGCCCGTCATGGCCATGGTCGGTATAGGGATCGAGCGCCACGTCGCATAACACGCCAAGGTTGGCCGTCGCCTGTTTGACGGCGCGCACCGCCCGGCAGACCAGGTTCTCGGGATTGAGCGCCTCGTCGCCGCCGGCAGTCTTCAGCTTGGGATCGGTGGCCGGGAAGAGCGCGATCGCCGGAATGCCCAGTCTTTCGGCCTCCTTTGCCGCAGTCACAACCGCGTCGATGCTGAGCCGGTCAACGCCCGGCATCGACGGGATCGCGGCGTTTCCGGCCTCGCCATGGACGAAAATCGGCCAGATGAGATCGTCGACGCCCAGTTGCTGCTCGGCGACCAGACGGCGGACCCAGTCGGCACGGCGCAGGCGGCGCGGACGGGAAACAGGAAAAGGTGGCTGCGAAGGCGGTAAACGGTCAGTCATTCAGAGAGCTTTATTAAACCGCTCCTGAAAGGCAAGCCAGACCCAGGGCGAGGTTCCGAACAATCGGCCCAATCGCAGCGCGAGGCCAAGCGAGATCGGCCGCTCGCCGGCGAGCACCAGCCGCAGCAGCTTGCGCGGCATTCTGGCTTCTTCGTGGAAATGATCGGGATCGAGACCGCGGGCCGCTATGGCGCGCTCGAGCAGGACACCAGGGTGGATCGGCAGCATGACCGGCACCTGAAACACTGACGCTGAGACCCGCCAGTATCTGCCCAAGTGGTTAACGGCCGGTAACGCCTTCTCCCGGTTTCCGGATATCCGGAGCGGGAAGATCCGGCCGCTTCCTGGCCTGGTCATTGGCGGGGGGCGCCACGGCAAAACCGCCATTCTCCTGGGCGAGCTTGGCGACCAGTTCCAGGTCCTCGCGGCACCGCAGGGTGAACCAGAAGGTAGAGCCCTCCCCGGGCGCGCTGATCACGCCGATTTCGCCGCCCAGCAGATGCACGAGATGACGGCAGATGGTAAGGCCCAGGCCCGTGCCGCCGTAGCGGCGCGTCATCGAGGCGTCGGCCTGGGTGAACGGCTCAAAAAGTTTTTCCTGGATCTCCGACGCGATCCCGATCCCTGAATCCCGGACCGCGCAGTGAAGCATGAACTCGCCGTTTTGCAGGGGAGTGGCGGTCAGCGTGACGTCGACTGTGCCATTCTCAGTAAACTTTATCGCATTTCCGATCAGGTTGATGAGGATCTGCCGCAATCGCAACGGGTCGCCGATCATATGCTCCGGAACATTCTCGGCGCAGTCGAGCGTGAGACGGTTGCCATTCTCGACGGCGCGAGGGGTGAGCAGGGAAATCACGCTCTCCAGCGTCGGCCGCAAATCGAAATCCACGGCTTCGATTTCCAGCTTGCCGGCCTCCAGCTTGGAGACATCGAGGATGTCGTCGATCAGGCTCAGGAGATCGCGGGCCGATTGCTGAGCGACATCGGCATATCGCCTCAGCTGCCCATCTTCCATGCCGCGCTGAAGCAAGCTGAGCATCCCGAGCACACCGTTCATCGGCGTGCGGATCTCATGGCTCATCATGGCAAGGAAGCTGGACTTGGCCCGATGCGCGGATTCCGCGACATTCTTCGCTGCGGTCAGGGCCTGGGCGGTCTCAGCCAGTTTGACCGACTGCTCCTCCAGCATCTGCCGCTGCCATTCCAGCTCGTTCATCTGGCGCTTGATCTGGTCGATGTCTTCAAGGCTGCCGATCAGGCGTCGCTGCCGATTGTCCTCGTTCCGGTTCATCTCTGCACGTGACAGAACCCAGATGAACCGCCCATCGCCGCGCTGAAGGCGGAACTCGGCCTCGTAGGGTTTCCCGGTCCGCAGCGTCTCGGTGACCGTTTTCGTCACGCGGCTGCGGTCGTCAGGATGGATCAGCGCATTGAACGCCTCGATAGTCGTGCGCGAGGTCAGTTCCGCGCCGTCGCCGGGCTGCAGATAATTGGCGACCACCAGAACCTCGCCGGTCAGCAGGTTCCATTCCCAGATACCCAGCCTGCTGCTGCGCGCCGCCGCCCGGAACAGATCGTTGCTGATCTGCAGAGCGGCACGCGCCTCGTCGACCGTCCGCTGCTGAATGGTCACACGCACCGCCAGTGCGATCAGTCCCGCGATCAGATAGGTCGCCAGCAGGCAGGCGGCAAAGGCGAGCGCCGGAATGATGCTGTCGGGAGCCGCCGCGGTATTCGCCTGCCAGATGACGAATGAAGCCGTAATGCCGCCGATCAGGACGACAGACTGGCTCACCAGCAAGGGCAAGGGCGCCACGGTTGGTCCGGCATGATAGGTGCGGGCGGCCAAGGCAGTGCCGATCAGCAGCAGGATGATGGCGGCGTCCGGCAATGCCCTGGCATGCTGTGTCCATGCCGATGTTTGCGGAAGGGCGGCCGTTGCGCCGATCACCAGTGTGCAAGCCAGGGCAATCAACGTCATTGCGACGGTCCAGCCGAGCGAGACGTTCCGGTGGGTTGCCCGGCTTGATCGGGGAACAATCAGGCGTATTGCCGCGATCAGGCAGCCGAGGCTTGTTACAGCACCCATATGCCCGAGTTGCAGCCAAGCGGCGGGTTCCACCGGCTCGAGTGAAAAGGAAAAAGCCAGCGAAACTAAGCTTACAATCGCCATGACGGCGGCAAGCATGCCGGCGGGACCGGGCAAGCGATCCCGAAGCAGAAGGGCGCCGGACGCCAGACCCGCAGCAATCGTCAGGTCGGTGTGGAAGGGCGGACCTCCGGGGAGCCAGGCGATGTTATGTGCGCCGAGCAGGAGCGGTCCGGCGATCAGGGCCAAAACCAAGCCTGCGAGAACGGTCCCGAGACCATAGGCCAGCCAGCGTAGTGGCCAGCCGATCCCCGCTTCAACCGAACCGGCACCAACCGCAGGGTTTGGGAGCGGGTTGGCCGGCCTCACGGCAGGCGGTCCGTCTTATGGCGGTTGAAGGGGCGGGGCATCGAAGGAGGTTAGCATGTGCACACGACGCTTGCGACCCGGTTTCCGCAGCGGGAGTGCAGCCGGTTGACGTTGCCCGGAGGGGCGACTATGACCCGTTAACGGGAGAAAGCGCCATGATGTTTGACCTTGCCGAGGATCAGCGGGCGATTCAGGACATGGCACGCCGGTTCGCGGCGGAGCGCATGAAGCCGAATGCTGCCCGATGGGATGAAGAAAAACATTTCCCGGTAGAGGAATTGCGCGAGGCCGCTGCCCTGGGATTCGGCGGTATCTATGTCCGCGATGATGTTGGCGGATCGGGCCTGGGGCGATTGGATGCCGCGCTGATCTTCGAGGAGCTTGCGGCCGGCTGCACCTCCACCGCAGCCTATATTTCGATCCATAACATGGCTGCCTGGATGATCGACCGCTTCGGCAGCGAGGAACAGCGCCGCCGGTTTCTGCCGCGGCTCTGCAGCATGGAGCATTTTGCATCCTACTGCCTGACCGAGCCGAATGCCGGCTCCGACGCCGCCTCGCTGCAGACCCGCGCCGCCGATGCCGGCGACCATTATGTGCTGAACGGCACGAAGGCTTTCATCTCCGGCGGCGGGCGGTCGGATATCTATGTCTGCATGGTCCGCACCGGCGAGCCGGGTTCGCGCGGCGTGTCCTGCCTGGTGGTGGAGAAGGGCACGCCTGGCCTGTCCTTCGGTGCCCAGGAGCGCAAGCTGGGCTGGAACACACAGCCCACGGCGATGGTGATCTTTGAGGATTGCAAGGTGCCGAAGGCCAATCTGATCGGCGCTGAAGGCGAGGGATTCCGGATTGCCATGGCTGGCCTGGACGGTGGCCGGATCAATATCGGGGCGTGTTCGCTGGGCGCGGCGACGGCCTGCCTGGAAGCGGCGCGCGAGCATGTCGCCACGCGCAAGCAATTCGGACAGCCGATCGGCGGGTTCCAGGCCGTGCAGTTCAAGCTGGCGGACATGGCGACCGAGTTGAGTGCTGCGCGTCTGATGATTCGCCAGGCCGCGGCGATGCTCGATGCCAGCCACGCGGATGCGACGACCTATTGCGCCATGGCGAAGCGGTTTGCCACCGATGTCGGCTTCGCGGTCTGCAATGATGCCCTGCAGCTGCATGGCGGCTACGGCTATCTCAAGGATTACCCGATCGAGCGATACCTGCGCGACGCCCGTGTGCACCAGATCCTGGAAGGCACCAATGAGATCATGCGCGTGATCATCTCGCGCCGCCTGCTCAGCGGCGCGGCCCTTCAATAGCCCGGAAATCAGCAAGGTCATGACCAGTCATATCGAGTTCTCCGTTCGCAACGGCGTCGGCACCATCCTGCTCAACCGTCCGCAGGCGCTGAATGCGCTCACCCATGAAATGTGCCTGCCGCTCGAGCGCCATTTGCGGCAATGGGCGGTCGATCCCGCCGTGAAATCGGTGATCATCAAGGCGGCCGGCGAGAAGGCCTTCTGCGCGGGCGGCGATATCCGCAAGCTTGCCGAACGCGGCCCGGAGGGGGCGGAATACCGCAAACGCTTCTGGTATGACGAATATCGCTGCAACACCGTCATCGGCGAATTCCCGAAACCCTTCATCGCGCTGATCGACGGCATCTTCATGGGCGGCGGCGTCGGGCTGTCGGTCCATGGCAGCCACCGGGTGATCAGCGAATTCGCGACCTTCGCCATGCCGGAGACGGGTATCGGCCTGTTCCCGGATGTGGGCGGAACCTACTTCCTGCCGCGCTGCCCGGGAGAGATGGGCGTTTACCTTGGATTGACCGGAGCAAGGCTGAAGGGGGCCGATATCCTGGCGGCCGGAGTGGCTACGCATTTCGTGCCGCGGGCACGCCTTGCCGAGCTGGAGCAGGCCCTGGTGGATGCCGGGCCGGCGAGCCGATCGGACGTCGACGCCGTCCTGGGCCGCTTCGCTGCGGATGCAGGGCCGTCCGCATTGGCGGAAGCCCGGCTGCAGATCGACAGGCTGTTCGCGGGGACCAGCGTCGGCGAAATCATGGCGGCGCTCGAAGCAGACAGCGGCTTCGGCGCCGAGCAGGCCCGTATCATCCGGACCAAATCGCCCACCTCGGTCAAGCTGACATTCGCACAGCTGCGGCGCGGCAAAACCCTGTCGCTGCGGGACTGCATGCGGCTGGAATGGCGCATCTGCAATCACGTTGCTGCAGGGCACGACTTCTATGAAGGCGTCCGTGCCGTCATTATCGACAAGGATCACCGGCCGAACTGGCAACCGGCGACACTGGAGCAGGTCTCCGATGCCGATATCGAGGCATATTTCTCGCCGGTTCCGGAAGGCGAACTGCAATTCGATTGAACTGAAATACGGGAGGATGGCATGGCATCGGTCGGCTTTATCGGCGTCGGCAATATGGGCGGGCCCATGGCCCGCAACCTGCTGAAGGCAGGAAACAAGGTCAAAGCGTTCGACCTGTCGTCGGAGCTTGTGCAGAAGGTTGTCGATGCCGGCGGGAACAGGGCAGCCACGGCGCAGGAAGCAGCCGCCGATGTCGACGCGGTCGTTACCATGCTGCCGGCGGGCAAGCATGTCGCCAGCGTCTATATCGGCGACAAAGGCATCCTCGAGGCGGCGAAGCCGGGAACGCTGTTCATCGACAGCTCGACGATTGACGTCAAAACCGCCCGCGAGGTGATCGCGGCCGCCGAACGCAAAGGCATGCTGATGGTCGATGCGCCGGTTTCTGGCGGGGTGGCAGGCGCCGAGAATGCAGCATTGACCTTCATGGTCGGCGGCACCGAGGCGGCCTTTGCCGGGGCGAAACCGCTGCTGGAAGCCATGGGCAAGAAGATCGTGCATGCCGGCGGCGCCGGGAACGGCCAGGTGGCCAAGATCTGCAACAACATGGTGCTCGGCATATCGATGATCGGGATATCGGAAGCCTTCGTCATGGCGGAAAAGCTGGGCCTCTCGGCACAGGCCATGTTCGATATCGTTTCCAGTTCCTCAGGATCGTGCTGGGCACTGGTCAATCATTGCCCTGTGCCTGGCCCAGTGCCGACCTCCGCGGCAAACCGCGACTACAAGCCCGGCTTTGCCGCCGATCTCATGTTGAAAGACCTGCGGCTTTCGCAGGAGGCGGCGCGAACCGCCAAAGTGAACACGCCGCTTGGCGCCGAGGCAACTGCGCTGTTTGCCGAATATGTCGAGGGCGGCAAAGGGGCCGACGATTATTCCGGCGTGATCCGCATGATCCGCGAAATGGCGGGATGACATGCTGAGGATCGAGCGGCAGGGCCGGATCGCCATCGTTCGCTTCGACCGCGGCGATGGACGCAACGCCCTGTCGCTGGCGGCGCTCTCCGGTCTGCGGGACGCATTCGAGAATATCGCCCGCGAGGACGATCCGCCGAATGCGGTGATCCTGACCGGAACCGCGCAGGTTTTCTCGCTCGGCTTCGATCTCAAGGACCCTGCGGTCGAGCGGATGGCGGAGGCCAGCATACCTGAACGACTGCGCGGCCCGCGCCTTGGCGCCCAGGCCTGCAACGCCCTGGCTGGCCTGGAATGCTACACGATCGCGGCCGTGGAGGGCTGGTGCCTGGGTGGCGGACTGGCGCTGGCACTTGGCGCCGATCTGATCGTTGCCGGTGCCGGCGCGCGATTTGGCCTGCCGGAGATCGACCGCGGCATGAATCTGAGCTGGAGCGCCTTGCCGCGGCTGATGTCGCGGGTCGGCCCCGCAGCCGGAAAGCGCCTGGCCATCCTTGGAGAAACGCTCGAAGCCGATGCCGCCCTGGCCATGCGTGTAGCTGACGAAGTCGTGCCCGCGGGACAGGCGTTGAGCCGGGCGCAAGCGCTTGCCGAACTGGCGGCAGCCAAGCCGCCTCTCGCGCTGCGCATGATCAAGCGCGGCGCGAAAGCTTATGGCGAGACGCAGATCGCATCCGCCTCAGCCCTGGATGCCGAACAGTTTGCGCTCGCGACCCTGACCGAGGATTTTGCCGAGAGCCTTTCGGCCTTCAAGGCAAAACGGCCGCCAGGCTACAAAGGCCGCTGATTCACGCCGGGATTACGGCGGTAGCTTCGATTTCGATCTTGGCGCGATCTTCCAGCAGGGCGGCAACCTGCACCAGCGTCATCGCGGGGTAGTGTTTGCCGATGATCTCGCGATAGATCTTGCCGAGATCGCCGTTGCGGGCGAGGTAGTCCTTTTTGTCGACCACATACCAGGTGAGACGGACGATGTGCTCGGGGCGCGCGCCGGCTTCCGCCAGTACACGAACGATGTTGCGCAGAGCCTGTCGGGCCTGCTCGACGAGATCGTCACTGTCGAAGCGCGATTCGGCATTCCAGCCGATCTGGCCTGCGACGAAAACGATCTTCCCCTGTGCGGCTACGCCATTGGAATAGCCCTTGGGCGTCGCCCATTCGGCCGGATTGAGTGTCTGCATGGCGGACTCCATAATTACTTTAAATATAAAATATTTAACCGACATTACGCAAGTACGCTGCGCCATTGCAGCGCGCACAACAATATTTCCCCATGTGTCTGGCTAGCGCAGCATGATTTTCCGGAAAGATTGCCCTGCCGATATCACTTGAGCGCGTCGGCTAAGTGATGGTAACTGAGCCATCATGTCACACGCGACAGGGAGCGGTGGCGGGGAGGTCATCATCGAATTTCGCCGCGTCGGGGCGGCGGTTCAGGTGATTGCTGTTGATCCGGTCACAGGGACGGAAGTGTCCATGGTCGGCGACCCGCGACTGTCGCAGCAGGAATTATCGCGTCTGGCTGTGCGTAAGCTGCAGTTTGTCATGAATAAGCAGCGCGAGCAGGGACGCTAGGGGGCGACGGGGGAAAATGGAGTATTTCCTGCAGCAACTGATCAACGGCGTTACCCTCGGCGCCGTCTATGCCCTGATCGCCATCGGCTATACGATGGTTTACGGCATCATCGGCATGATCAACTTCGCCCATGGCGAGATCTATATGATCGGCGCCTTCATCGCGGTGATCAGTTTTTCCATTCTTGGTCTGGTCGGGCTTACCTGGGTGCCGCTGGCGCTGCTGATCGTCCTGATCGTCGCCATGGTGCTCACCGGACTCTATGGCTGGACCGTCGAGCGCATTGCCTATCGTCCGCTGCGCGGGTCATCGCGGCTGGCGCCCCTGATCTCGGCCATCGGCATGTCGATCTTCCTGCAGAATTATGTGCAGATTGCGCAGGGCGCGCGGATCAAGCCCCTGCAGCCGATGGTGCGCGGCGGCATCGAGCTGATGTCAGGGGAAAATTTTTCGCTCACCCTGTCGTATTTGCAGATCATGATCGTCGTGCTGACGGTCCTGCTCATGGCCGGTTTTTCCTGGCTGATCGCGGCGACCCCTCTGGGCCGCGCCCAGCGCGCCTGCGAGCAGGATCGCACGATGGCTGCCCTGCTGGGCGTCAACACCGATCGCACGATTTCGCTGACCTTCGTTCTGGGCGCCGTTCTGGCGGCAGTCGCCGGCGTGCTGGTGACGCTCTACTACGGCGTGGTGGACTTCTATATCGGTTTCCTTGCCGGGCTGAAGGCGTTCACTGCCGCCGTGCTGGGGGGCATCGGTAGCCTGCCGGGCGCCATGCTCGGCGGCCTGCTCATCGGCCTCATCGAAGCGTTCTGGGCTGCGTATTTCAGCAGCGAGTACAAGGATGTCGCGGCATTCTCCATCCTTGTCATCGTCCTGATCTTCCGGCCGACCGGATTGCTCGGCCGCCCGGAAGTCGAGAAGGTGTGAGATGACGCTGACGCAACGTCTTCGTGATGCGGGCCTGGCGGCCCTGGTGGCTGCCGTCCTTGCGCTTCCGCTGCTCGGGTTCGAGACCGTCGACACGGGAGGGCCGCTCGGTATCCGGACCCGCTTCGCCTGGGTCGGTTATTCCGCCGTGGCCGTGTTCGTCGGGCGGCTGGTGCTGATTGCCTTCCTCGATTGGTACCGCGCCCGGCAGGGGCGGCCGGAGCCGAGGCAATCCAACGCTCCGGCCAGGCGGGATATCCTCACTCAGCTGGGCAGCAAAGCCGACAAATACCTGATGCCGGCACTGATTGCCTTTGCCCTGATCATGCCGGTGCTGCCTTTCGCCGACCGCACGGTCGTCGATCTCGGCACTGTTGTGCTGATTTACGTCATGCTGGGCTGGGGGCTGAACATCGTGGTTGGCCTCGCGGGTCTGCTCGATCTCGGCTATGTCGCCTTCTATGCTGTCGGTGCCTACAGCTACGCCTTGCTGTCGCTGCATTTCGGCTTCGGCTTCTGGGAAAGCCTGCCGCTTGCGGGATTGTTCGCCGCTACCTTCGGGGCTCTCCTCGGCTTTCCGGTCCTGCGGCTTCGTGGCGACTACCTCGCCATCGTCACGCTGGGCTTCGGCGAGATCATCCGGATCATTCTGCTGAACTGGACCGACGTGACGCAGGGATCGAACGGAATCTCCGGAATCCAGCGGCCGTCCTTCTTCGGCATCCCGTTCTCGGCCGACCCGCCTGATGGCGTGACATCCTTCCATCAGCTGTTCGGCCTGGAATACGCCTCGATCCACCGGATCATCTTCCTTTATTACGTCATCCTTGCGCTGGCGATGGTGACGAATCTCTTCACCATGCGAATCCGCAGGCTGCCTGTCGGCCGTGCGTGGGAGGCCCTGCGCGAAGATGAGATCGCCTGCAAGGCGCTCGGGATCAACCCGACGAATACGAAGCTGACCGCCTTTGCCATCGGCGCGATGTTCGGTGGATTTGCCGGAGCCTTCTTCTCCACCCGACAGGGCTTCATCAGCCCGGAGAGCTTCAGCTTCATCGAATCTGCGGTGATCCTCGCCATCGTGGTGCTGGGTGGCATGGGCAGCCAGGCCGGTATCGTGCTGGCGGCGGCCTTCCTCACGCTGCTGCCGGAACTGGCCCGCGAATTCGCCCTGTTCCGGATGCTCGCTTTCGGCGCCGCCATGGTCCTGATCATGGTCTGGCGTCCGCAGGGGCTGCTGGCTCATCGAGAGCCGACGATCCGCCTGGCGAACCGACCCGCGGGCGGAGGAGGGCCGGCATGAGCGACTCTGTGACGCCCCTGTTGCGCGTCGAACACCTGACGATGCGCTTTGGCGGCCTCATTGCCGTCAACGATGTCTCGTTCGATGCGATGCCGCACCAGATCACCGCGATCATCGGCCCGAACGGTGCCGGCAAGACGACGGTGTTCAACTGCATCGCCGGGTTCTACCGCCCGACAATTGGCAGGCTGATGCTGCGCCATGAGGACGGCGAGTTCCTGCTGGAGCGGATGTACGGCAACGAGATCGCCGGCAAGGCGCGGGTGGCGCGGACTTTCCAGAATATCCGGCTGTTCCCCAAGATGACCGTGCTGGAGAACCTGATCGTCGCCCAGCATAACCGGCTGATGCGGGCCTCGGGGTACACCCTGCTGGGGCTGATCGGGTGGAAGGGATATGCGCGGGCCGAGGCCGAGGCGGTCGACCGCGCGCGTTACTGGCTCGAGCGTACCAGCCTGACCGAGGTGGCCGACGAGCAGGCCGGCGGGCTTCCCTATGGCGGCCAGCGCCGACTGGAGATCGCCCGCGCGATGTGCACTGAACCCCGGCTGCTCTGTCTCGATGAACCCGCGGCCGGTCTGAACCCGCGTGAATCTGCCGAGCTGAATGGCTTGCTGCAGTTCATCCGCGACCAGCATGATTGCGGCGTATTGCTGATCGAACATGACATGAGCGTCGTGATGCAGATTTCCGACCATATCATCGTGCTCGATTATGGCCGCAAGATTGCCGATGGTACTCCCGAAGACATCCGCAAGGACCCGAATGTGATCCGCGCCTATCTCGGCGAGCCGGAAACGGCAGAGGCAGGGAGCGTCTGATGCTGAGCGTTTCCGGCCTGCATACCTATTATGGCGCCGTGCATGCGCTGAAGGGCGTCGACCTGGAAGTCGGCAAGGGCGAAATCGTGGCGCTGATCGGCGCCAATGGCGCCGGCAAATCGACATTGCTGATGACGATCTGCGGCAATCCGCGGCCCCGTCATGGCAGCGTCACCCTGTCGGGCAACAGCATCGTCGGCGTGCCGACGCATCAACTGGTGCGCCTCGGGCTGGCCCATGCTCCTGAGGGCCGGCGGATATTCCCCAGGATGTCGGTGCTGGAAAACCTGCGCATGGGCGCTGTCGCTGCCGATCCGGATCACTTCGATGACGACCTGGAACGGGTCTTCGATTTGTTTCCCCGGCTCAAAGAACGGCAGGAGCAGCGCGGCGGCACTCTTTCAGGCGGCGAGCAGCAGATGCTTGCGATCGCCCGCGCCCTGATGAGCCGGCCGAAGCTGCTTTTGCTGGATGAACCCTCGCTGGGCCTGGCGCCGCTGGTGGTGAAGCAGATTTTTTCAATCATCGAGGAGGTCAACCGCAGGGATGGCGTCACCGTCCTGCTGGTTGAGCAGAATGCCTACCACGCTCTCAAGCTCGCGCATCGGGGATACGTACTGGTGAACGGGAAGATCACGATGAGCGGCACCGGAGCCGATTTGCTGGCCGACGAGCAGATCCGGGCCGCCTATCTGGAAGGGGGCCACGGATGACTCAGATCATCGGCGAGAGCCTCGGCGTCTTCATCGGTCTGACCGTCATAATTGCCGGCGGCTGCGCGTTCCTGACCGGGCAGGCGATTGCGGCGACATGGCGCCCGTATTGGAACGTCGTTCCGTATACCTTGCTGCTGGCGGCCACCAACCGCTTTCTCGCCTATGCCTTGTTTCAGGAACAGCTTCTGGCGCCCATTCCCTATCTGGTCGCGGCGGGCGT
>CAYSCA010000096.1:0-11974 GCA_964429465.1 uncultured Rhodospirillaceae bacterium | reverse complement strand
TCAGCGCGCCGGCCGCCGCAGCTTTTTCACCTGGCTGTGCCGGAAGCAGTCGGTGGTGTGGTCGTTGACCATGCCGACCGCCTGCATGAAAGCATAGACGATGGTGGGGCCGACAAAGGTGAAGCCGCGCTTGCGCAGATCCTTCGAGACCGCCTGGCTGACCGGCGTCTCCGCCGGCACCTGTTTCAGCGAGGGCCAGGCATTCTGCTTCGGCTTGCCGTCGAGATACTTCCACAGATAGCCCGAAAAGCCGCCCTTCTCGTGTTCCATGATCTCGAGCCAGCCGCGCGCATTCGCCACCGTGCCCTCGATCTTGGCGCGGTTGCGCACGATGCCGGCATCCTGCATCAGCGCGTCCAGCTTCTTCGGCGTGTAGCGCACGATCTTCTCCGGCTGGAAGCCGTCGAAGGCGCGGCGGAAATTGTCGCGCTTGCGCAGGATCGTGATCCAGGAGAGCCCGGCCTGGAAGCCATCCAGGATCAGCTTCTCGAACAGCGCGCGGTCATCCCATTCCGGCACGCCCCATTCGGTATCGTGATAGGCCATGTAGAGCGGATCGCTGCCGCACCAGCCGCAGCGGCAGCGGCCATCCGCGCCGGTGATCGACGGTCTGCCCATGTCTTCCCCCTCGTGGTTCTAGTCTTTCGACGGCGCCGGGCCGGCATAATCCGGGCGCTGCGCCACAAGCGCAATGCCCTCGCTCTCCAGCGGCCCGCCGCCCTGCGCCGCCTTGCCGGCCACCGTAAGACGCAGCAGCGCCAGGCCGATATTCCCGAAGCTGGACCGCATCTCGCCGGCCTCCTGGCCGTCGAGCCGGACCGGCGTGCCGGGCGGCGGCAGCACGGCATCGCCCGCGGCCTGCACGCGGTAAAGCTGCTTTTTCACCAGGCCGCGGTATTTGGTGCGCGCGGTGAGCTCCTGGCCGATATAGCAGCCCTTGGCGAAATCGACGCCGTGCAAAGCCTCGAAATGGTTCTCCAGCAGCAGGCCCTTCTCCGGCTCGATGTCGCGGGCGCCGTCGGGCACGCCCAGGGCGAGCCGGTGGCGTTCATAGGTCTCGGGCCCGGCGATCGGCAGGTCGGGCGTGCGGTCGGGCGGCAGCCACAGGCGCCAGCCCAGCGCGGTGAGGCGCGGATCGCGGAACAGCAGGGCCTCGCCGCCGATCTGCGGTTCGGGTCCGGCGCTGCCGAACAGCGCAAAACCCTGCCAGTCGAGCGGGCCGATCTCGATCTTCGCGCGCAGCCTGTAGAGGGTGAGGCGCCGCTGCAGGTCGGCGGCGCGTTCGGCGGCGACATCGAGCAGCAGGTCGCCATTCTGGCCACCCACCACCAGCATGTCGTGCAGGAATTTGCCCTGCGGCGTGAGCAGGGCGGCATAGACGGCGTGGCCGGGGCCGGCGGCGCCCACATCGTTGGAGACCAGGGCATTCAGGAATGTCTTCGCCTCGGCACCGGCGATGCGCAGCAGCGCGCGGGCGGCGGGGCCTTCGGTCAGCAGGGGCGCGCAGGTCAGAACGGGCATTTCGCCTCCGAATCGGCTTACGGCCGGACAATCCTCCTGACCTATGGAAGACCGGGGCGCTTGGCAAGACCGGATACCCCCCCTATAACCCGCCAAACCCTCTGTGGCGGTCGGCATGCGCATTCTTTTCATCACCGCCAACCGGCTGGGCGACGCCATCCTGTCGACCGGCCTGTTGCACGAGCTTCACCACCGGTTCCCCAAGGCGCGCTTCACCATCGCCTGCGGCCCGGCCGCCGCCGGCATCTTCACGGCGATGCCCAATCTCGAACGCCTCATCGTGATGCGCAAGCTGCCCTGGGCGCGGCATTGGTGGGAATTGTGGAAGCAGGTCGCGCTCACCCGCTGGCGCCTCATCGTCGATCTGCGCGGCTCGGGCATTGGCCAGTTCCTGATGGCGCGGCGGCGCCGCGTCTATAGCGGGTCCGCGCCGCATCTTCACAAGGTGCTGGCGCTGAGCAATGTGCTGAAGCTGCCGCAGCCGGCCGCGCCCCGGATCTGGGTCGGCGAGGAACACCGGAAGGCGGCGGCGAAGCTGTGGCCGAATGACGGGCAGCCGGTGCTGGCGATCGGACCGACCGCCAATTGGGGCGGCAAGATCTGGCCGGGCGAGCGCTTTGCCGAGCTGGCGCTGCGGCTGACGGCCGAAGGCGGCATCCTGCCCGGCGCGCGCATCGCGGTATTCGGCGGCCCCGGCGAGGAAGCGCTGGCGGCGCCGGCCTTGCAGAACCTGCCGGCCGAGCGCCGGCTCGACCTGGTCGGCAAGCTGGATCTGCTGACGATCGCCGCCGCCCTGCAGCGCAGCAGCCTCTATATCGGCAATGACAGCGGCCTGATGCATCTGGCAGCCGCCAGCGGCGTGCCGACGGTCGGCCTGTTCGGTCCCAGCCGGGAACGGGTTTACGCCCCCTGGGGCGAAAAGACCGCCGCCGTGCGGACCGACCTGAGCTTCGACGAAATCACGCGGCGGAAAGGCTACGATCATCGCAGCCAGGAAAGCCACATGCTGACCTTAAGCGTCGACAAGGCGCAGCGCGCGGTGGAGAATTTGTGGCAATACGCCCAGGATGACTAGATGACGCCCCCGAAACTCTCCGCCCTGGTGGTTGCCCATAACGAGGAAGCCCAGCTGGCGGATTGCCTCGCGCGCCTCGCCTTCGCCGACGAGATCGTGGTGGTCCTGGACCGCTGCACCGACCGCTCGGCGGAGATCGCGCGCAGCCGCGGCGCGAAACTCGTCGAAGGCGCCTGGCCGCTGGAAGGCGAACGCCGCAATACCGGCATCGATGCCTGCAGCGGCGACTGGATTCTGGAAGTGGATGCCGACGAGCGCGTGCCGCCCGAGATGGCGCAGGAAATCCGCAATGTCATCGCCACTGCGCCGTTTGCACATTTCCTCATCCCCTTCGACAATTATGTCGGTCAGCGCCTGGTGCGCTACGGCTGGGGCGGTTCCTTCGGCGTGATGATGGCGCCGCGCCTGTTCGCCCGTGGCGCCAAGCGCTGGGGCGATCAGCGCGTGCATCCGTCGCTGGAGCTGAAGGGCGAGAAGCGCTTTCTCGCATCGCGCATGATCCATTATGTAGACCGCGACATCACCGACATGATCGCGCGGCTGAACCGCTATACCAGCGCCAAGGCGGCCGACCTGCGCGCCCAGCGCGCGGAAGGCAGGGATATCGGCTCCTACCGCCGGAACCTGCGGCGCATCTTCAGCCGCTTCTGGAAATGCTATGTCGGCCGCAAGGGCTATCGCGAGGGGCAATACGGCTTCCTGATCGCGCTGATGGCCGGCCTCTATCCGATCCTGAGCTATCTGAAGGCCAATCTGGAAAAGGAAGGCTGAAGCGATGTCCTACGATCTCGTCATCCGCCACGGCATGGTGGCCACGCCGAACGGCATCGAAGCGATCGATATCGGCGTGAAGGATGGCAGGATCGCGGCGCTGGGGACGCTGCCGCAGGCGGAAGCCGCCGAGGTTTTCGATGCCAAGGGCCTGACGGTGCTGCCCGGCGTGATCGACAGCCAGGTGCATTTCCGCGAGCCGGGACTGGAGCACAAGGAAGACCTCGCCAGCGGCACGGCGTCTGCCGCGATGGGCGGCGTCACGGCGGTATTCGAGATGCCGAACACCAGGCCGAGCACGGCGACCATTGCCGAACTGAAGGCCAAGCTGGACCGCGCCGCGGGCCGCGCGCATTGCGACTATGCCTTCTATGTCGGCGCCACGGCCGAGAATGTCGAGCATTTGCCGGAACTGGAGCGGCAGCCCGGCTGCGCCGGCGTGAAGCTGTTCATGGGCGCCTCCACCGGCGACCTGCTGGTGGCCGATGACGCGACCCTGGAGCGCGTGCTGCGCCATGGCCGCCGCCGCATGGCCGTGCATTGCGAGGACGAATTCCGCATGCGCGACCGCAGGCATCTCACCGAGGTGCCTGGCGCGACGCCGCATCTGCATCCGGAATGGCGCGATGCCGAAAGCGCGCTGCTGGCGACGCAGCGGCTGGTGCGGCTGGCGCGCAAGGTGGGCCGCCGGGTGCATGTGCTGCATGTCACCACGGCGCAGGAAATGGCATGGCTGGCCGGCCACAAGGATATCGCGACGGTGGAGACGACGCCGCAGCATCTCACGTTAGCCGCGCCCGACTGCTACGACCGACTCGGCACCTTCGCCCAGATGAATCCGCCGATCCGCACGGCCGAACATCGCGCGGCCTTGTGGCAGGCTTTGCGGGACGGGATCGTCGACGTGATCGGCTCCGACCATGCGCCGCATACGAAGGAAGAGAAGAGCAAGCCCTATCCGCAGAGCCCGAGCGGCATGCCCGGCGTGCAGACCCTGCTGCCTTTGCTGCTCGACCATATGAACCAGGGCCGCCTGAGCCTGCAGCGCCTGATCGACCTCACCTCGGCGGGCGCGCAGCGGATCTTCGGCCTGGTCGGCAAGGGCCGCATCGCGATCGGCTATGATGCCGATTTCACCCTGGTCGACCTGAAGCGGAAACAGGCGATCGAGGAAAGCTGGCTGAAATCGAAATGCGGCTGGTCGCCGTTTACCGGCATGAGCGTGACCGGCTGGCCGGTGGCCACCATCATCCGCGGCACCATCGCGATGCGCGACGGCGAGCTGGGCGCGCCGGCGGGGCAGCCGATCCGGTTCGGCGAGACCATTCAGCCGGGCGGGTGAACGCCCGGCTTCCGCCGTCAATCTTCCTTGTGGAGGGGGCCGAAATTCGGCCGCGGTCCCTGGCCGAAAGCACCGCCCCACGCCAATTGGTGGCGCGGGATGTTGTAGAGGTGTTCGGCCGTCGCAGGCTCGGCAAATTTGCCCGCGGCCAGCTCCTTCTTCACGAAGATGCAGTTCAGGCCGGTGATGTTGCAGCCCACGAGCTGATAGCCCTTCTTTTCCGCCAGATCGGTCAGCGACTGCAGCGAAGCGCCGATATAGGTGGTCTCGGCATAGCTATAGCTGCGATCATAGGCGCCGACCCGGCGCTGCGGCGGCGGAAACAGGCCGTTATACTCCATCACCACGACACGGGCGTTGACCCGCTGCATCGCGGCGAACACATGATAGTCGTTGCCGTCGATATCGATGGATAGAAGGTCGATTTCATCGGGTATGCCGAGCCTGGTGCACACTGCCTCAATATTCTCGGCGTCGACCGGGGTATCGTCGATCACCAGCATTTGCCCCGCGATGGCCGTGGCGAAATGCTGCCGCATGAATTGCACCTTCGGCTGGTTGACCTCTATCCACCAGCCGCGCCAGCCATCCAGCAGGAAGTAGCATGTGCAGTTCTGCAGGCCATTGCCGACGCCGAATTCGAAGAAGCTGCGATGCTTTACGCCGATACGGCGGAAAACCTCCGCCAGCATGCCGTCTTCTTCGTTCTGCGAGGCGACCGAGAAGCCATGGCGCTCCAGTCGCCTGGGATCGGCGTAGCGCTCGTCGCGCTGCAGATCGCGAATCATCATCTGCTGGATCGTATGGCTGGTCCGCTGGAAAGTCTGCGCGAGAGTCCCCAGCTGATCCTTTTGCTGGCTGAGCAGCACCTCCTGCCGCAGCGCATGCAGCAACTGGAATACCTGCAGGTCCCCGGGTGCAGCCAGGGCCAGCTGCTGCGCCAGGCCATGCGCCTCGATGATGCGGCCTTGGGCGTGCAGTGTCGTGAGCTGCCGCAGGATCGTCTCGCGATCGGCCATGTCTTCCCTCAATCCAGTCTGCCACATCCGCGCATCAGATATCCGCGCCCGATTTCATCTCGTCATGAAGCCCGCGTATGGCACTCACCACGGCCGCGCAGTAGGCTTTCGGGTTCAGAAAGCCCGGGGGCTCATCCATGGCAGCCCGCAGCCTCTGCCGATAGCCGGAGCGCCGCTCAGGGTCACCGGCCAGCGCCACGACCCGATCGACATAATCGGCCTCCGATGTCGCGATCAACTCGTTCAGTCCCATACTGTCCAAGATCGCCGCGGCATGATTGTTGCGCAATACCGGCCCGCTGGGGGCCACAAGGGGCAGCGCGGCTTCTGCGGCATCGACGATGGTGGTGAGGCCGGAATACGGGAAGGAATCGAGCCCGATATCCGCCGCGCCGAGCAGGGCGATCACCGCGTCCCGACTGCCCAGGGAGGGGAGGATCTTCACCCGGGCCGGATCGCCTCCGGCCGCCGCAATGACCGCATTCCAACGGTCTGCCATGGCCGCCTGGGCGGGACCGAAGTGGGGCGGAAAGGGATAGAGCAGCAGATAGGCGTTGGGGAGCCGCTTGAGGATTTCCGCCCAGCAGCGCAGCAGCCGGCCATGCAGCTTCGTGTGATTGGCGCCGGAAGCAAGCACAATGGCATCCTCGGGAATGCCCAGCCTGGCGCGCTGGAAAAGCGCCGGGTCAACCGGCGTTTTGACCGGGATCGAGAAAGAAAAGCCTGGAAACGGCAGGCCGATAAAGCGTTCCGTGAACTCCGCCGCATGGCCTTGGCGCAGGAAATACTCACCCCCGAGATACACATCCAGATGCGGCGCAGCAGTCGTCGCTATGGTGGCAACGCATGTGAAGCTACGCCGCGCGACACGGAAAAATGTAAGGAAACTTGGCAAGCTCGGCTTCGCCGTCACATCGTTGGCGAAGAACAGTACATCGAGATCAGCGTCACGCAGCACCCGGATGGCATCGGTCAGGACCGTTGGCAGATTTACAACCTGATCAGCCACCGCGCGGACGCGCGCAGCAAAGCCGGGCTGCTCCCCTGGGCCAACGACAAACACGATCACTTCCAGATCGGCCGCCCGGGCGAACTCAAAGTAGGAAAGCGCCCCAATGGTTTCGGGGTCCTGGTTGAGGTGCTTGAGCAGGATGCCGTAACGCAGCTTGCCGCCGGCCGATACCGGTGTGGCGAAGCGATGGTCCATGAGGGATTCCAGACCGGCGAGCGCGCTCCTGAACACCTGCGCGCGGCGCTGCATGAAAGCGGTCAGCGGCCGGGAGTTGTGCACGGTATGGCGGAAATGCGCCGCATGGACAAAAGCCGATGCCACGACCTGGCCGAGCTTGGGATCGACCGCCGCAAAGTCCTGGAGTTCGGCCATGATCGCTTCGGCATAGTCGAGATAGGCATCGGGCTCGTCGTCTCCCGCAAACCAGTCCGGCGCATTGAACAGGGCTGCCCAGGGTTTGGGGGCATTGAAGGCCCCAGGTGCCGCCCGGAAGGCTTGTCGGAAGGCGGTCAGCGCTGCGACGTAATCCCGCGACGCCTTGGCGGCCAGGGCGCGGTTGAATGCCTCTTGCACTTGCGCCTGAAGCGCCGCGGCCTGACTTGCTGGAGCCGGATCAGCCAAATAACACTCCTGTGGCCGGACGGCCGTCACGGGTAGGGATATCTGCCGAATTTTGCCGCGCAAGGATGAATGGGCGGTTAACCCTCCCCCTGCCGCAAATCCCGGTTAACCGGATACTTACCCGCCGTCGCGAGAGTGGCGGCGACTGACACGAGGAACAAGCCATGGCGACGAAACGCGCCCTGATCACCGGAATTACCGGGATGGTCGGCTCCCATCTTGCCGATTATCTGCTGGCCCGAACAGACTGGGAAATCTACGGCATGTGCCGCTGGCGCAGCCCGCTGGACAATCTCAGCCATCTGGTCGACCGCATCAATCGCAAGGACCGGATTCATCTGCTCTACGGCGACCTGCGCGATGGCGTCTCCGTCGACCATGTGGTGGCGAGCGCCAGCCCGGACTACGTTTTCCATCTCGCCGCCCAGAGTTTCCCGCGGACCAGCTTCGAAGCGCCGCTGGATACGCTGGAGACCAATGTGCAAGGTACCAACCGGGTGCTGGAATCGCTGCGGCAGCATCGCAAGGACGCCATCATCCATGTCTGCGCCTCCTCGGAGGTTTTCGGCCGGGTACCGAAGGAGAAGCTGCCGATTGATGAGGAATGCAGCTTTCATCCTGCATCGCCTTACGCCATCTCCAAGGTCGGCACCGACCTGATCGGCCGCTTTTATGCCGAGGCCTATGGCATGACGGTGATGACGACCCGGATGTTCACCCATACCGGACCACGGCGGGGCGACGTGTTCGCCGAATCCACCTTTGCCAAGCAGATCGCCATGATAGAGAAGAACCTGATCCCGCCGGTGCTGAAAACCGGCAACCTGGAATCGCTGCGCACCTGGGCCGATGTGCGCGATGCCGTACGTGCCTATTACCTGCTGTTGACCCACAATCCGCAGCCTGGCGCCTACTATAATATCGGCGGCACCTTCACATGCACGATCCGGCAGATGCTCGACACCCTGCTCAACATGTCGACGGCGAAAAACATCAAGGTCGAGACGGACCCCGACCGGCTGCGGCCGATCGACGCGGACCTGCAGGTGCCGGATACGACCAAGTTCCGCACCCATACCGGCTGGCAGCCGGAAATCCCCTTCGAGGCCACCATGCGCGACCTGCTGGATTACTGGCGTGAGCGAGTCGGCGATGGCGAAGCCAAATTCCTCACCCGATGACACGCAAAATCCTGGTAATTGGCGCGACCGGCTTTACCGGCCGTTTCGTGATGGCGCAGCTTCGGCGGCAACCCGGCAAATGGCTGCCTGCAGACGCACGCGACCATGGCCTTGACATTACCGACCCCGCCAGCATTCGCGATTGCCTCGCCGCGACGCAACCCGATGCGGTAATCAATCTGGCAGCCATCGCCACGCTCGCCGTCAACGACCGTGAACAGATCTTCGGAGTCAACGCGTTCGGCGTGCTGAATCTGCTGGAAGCGCTTGCCGAGCGGCATTTCGAGGGTCGCTTCATCACCGCCAGCAGCGCCTACATCTATGGCCCGCTGCATTCAGACGGCGCGATCCCGGAAGATCAACCGCCGCAGCCGCACAACCTCTATGCCTGCGCCAAGGTGCTGGCGGAAAGCTTCTGCGCGATGTATCGCGACCGCATGGACATTGTGGTGACACGCCCCTTCAATGCCATCGGGCGCGGCCATCGCGACAGCTTCCTGGTGCCGAAGCTCGTGCGCCATTTCCGCGACCGCGAGCCGGTCATCGAACTCGGCAATGTCGAGGTGGCCAGAGACTATACCGATGTGCGCGATCTGGCGCGGATGTATGAGCTCCTGCTGGAAGCCGCAGCGCCGCCCCGCTCCCTGCATTTGTGCAACGGGACGGCAACCAGCATTCGCGAGCTGATCCGCATCCTGTCGGAACTGACCGGCCACAGCATCGAGGTCCGCGTCAACCCCGACTTCATCCGGGCCAACGACGTCCTCTATCAGCGCGGCGCCAGCGACCGCCTGCAAAACCTCGGCTTCACCTGGCAACACGAATTGCGTGATACCTTGCGCTGGATGCTGGCGGAATAGAACCGGAGGGCCGGCTCAGACCAGCTCCTTCGCGAGCCGCCCGTCCTTCCAGCTATAGACGCACATCTCCGGCAGCGGCACGATCAGCTTGCCGCCGGCCTGCATGTAGCCCTCTTCGCGCTTGAGGAATTCGGGCAGGAAGCCATAGGGCAGGATCAGCATGTAATCGGGCTTTGCGGCGCGCACCTCGGCCTCGGACCGGATCGGGATGCGGGTCCCCGGCGTGACAAGGCCCCATTTATCCGGATTGCGATCGGCGGCTGCGAACAGATCATCTGAAGTGAACCGGCAATGCTGCAGGAACGTGTTGCCGCGCGTCGAAGCCCCGTATACGGCAACCGTCTTGCCTGCCTTGCGGATGCCGCGCACCAGGCTGGTCAGCTTGTGGCGGAATTCCTCGATGCGGCGCGCGCATTCGGCGTAGGTCGCAACCTCTTCCAGTCCGACGCTGGCCTCGCGGTCGCGAATCTCGGCAACCGCCGGAGTGGATCGATTGTCAAAGCCGCAGAACAGCCGGACGGAGCCTCCATTGATGCTGTTGAAGCTGGCATCATTGAGATACAGCCCGTGCATGTGCAACAGGCGCTCGAAGGTGCGCAGAGTGTAATAGGCGACATGCTCGTGGCTCATCATGTCGTAGCCGATATCGAGGATCATGTTGCCGGTATAATTCATCTCCACGACCCAGACGCCATCGGGCGCGAGGCACGCCTTGATGCTTTCGATGAAGCTGTGCGGATCATCGAGATCGTAGAACATGGATATCGCGGTGATCACCTTGGCCTTGGCACCCGCCAGCGCATCCCTCACGGCGGTCGCCGAGAAGTAGGTATTGACCTTGGTCACGGAAGGATCGGCAATCGACAGGATGGCGTTGGAGGGATCGACACCGATCCGCTGCAGGCCCGGGAGGTCGTAAGTTGCCAGCAGGGTGCCGTCGTTGCAGCCGATGTCAATCACCGTATCGCCGGATTTGAGCGGCACCATCCTGCGCACATCGGCAGTGATCCCGGCGAGATGATCGCGCATCGTCTGGTTGATCCCGGAGCGATACCAGTATTCGGCATACATAAGGCCCGGTTCGACCGTGTATTTCAGCTGCAGGAACTTGCATTCGCCGCAGAGCAGCAGATCGAGCGGCACGGCGATCGGATCCGGCTGTTCGGGCTTCGGGAATACCCCGGTAAGCGTTTGCGGCCCGAGCGAGAACAGCGATTGCAGATGCGCCGAGCCACAGACGCGGCATTTGGCGATGGCGCGATAAGCGTCGGCCATAGCTTTCTCCTAACTGTAAATGACGGTCGAGCCGCCGGTGTCGATGCGGATCGGGATGAGTTTCAGGGGCTGAAGCGCCGCGGCTACGGTTGCCTGCGCTTCAGGGGGAACCAGCAGCAGGAAAAAGCCGCCGCCGCCAGCGCCGCACAGTTTTCCGCCCAGCGCCCCGCTGGCGCGCGCCGTGGCATAGAGTTCGTCGATGGTCGCGTTGCTGACCCTGTCCGACAGTCGCCGCTTGGTTTCCCAGCCCTCATGCAGCATGGCCCCGAGATCGCCCAGGATGCCGTCAATCCTGCCGGATTCCAGAACCTCGACGGCCTGGTCGGTCAGTTTCAGCAGATGCGACAATTCCCGCGTGATGGTCTTCTGCTTGGTGTTTTCGATCTGGGCATCCAGGGTCTGCGATGCGAAACGCGCAATCCCGGTGAAGACGAGGAACAGCGACTGCGAAAGCAGCTCGAGATTTGCCCCGGTGATGCCGACTGGCGAGATGCGGGTCCGGCCCGGCAGGAAATCGAAGCGGTTTATGCCGCCGAACGACGCATGGAACTGGTCCTGCAACCCGACATTCTCGCGCAGTAACTCGCGTTCAACAAAGATCGCCTTCTGCGCCAGCTCGTATTTGGTATAGCGCAGGTCGAGTATCTGAGCGATCAGGTTCAGGAAGCCGACAGTGAAACTGGAGGAGCTGCCGAGACCGGAGCGCGCCGGCAGGTCCGAGAGCACCGTGATGTCGAGCGGCTTTTCGATCTCATAATGCTGCAGCACGGCGCGCACCACCGGATGCTCGATCTCCTCGATCGCCTGCACGCGCTCATGCCTGGAATAGCTGAGGCGATATTTGTACTCGAGGAAATTGGCCAGTCGGAGGGCACTGACGTAAATATACTTGTCGATCGCCATGCCGACGACGGCGCCGCGATCCTGCTCGATGTATTCGGGGTAATCGGTCCCCCCGCCGAAGAAGCTGATGCGGAGAGGCGTCCGGCAGGTCAGCAGCATTTACCCCCCTTGATGCCGGGCGCGGCCAGCGCCGGTATTTCGGTCTGCGCACGCCGATAATCCTCGGGCACGCCGATATCGATGAAGAACCCCTCCGCGAGATAGGCCTGCGCCCGTAAATTTACGATTAAACGCGCCAGTATCTCGGTCTCGAAGGAAAATGCCGGCGGCAGATCGAAGCGGGCAAGCAGATCGCGCCGCAAGGCATATACGCCGGCACCGATCAGCCCGGGCTGGCCCGCGGCCCCGGACGGCAGAAAGCCGGTCACGCGGCCCGATCCGTCGGTGCTGACCA
>CAYSCA010000095.1:0-12126 GCA_964429465.1 uncultured Rhodospirillaceae bacterium | reverse complement strand
CGACAAGATCTTCTATTCGGCCGCGTCCGGCGTCGGCAATCCGATCGTCTATGTCGGCTCCAAGACCGGCCGCGACGGCATCCACGGCGCGACCCTGGCCAGCGCCGACTTCTCCGAGGACAGCGAGGAGAAGCGCCCCACCGTCCAGGTCGGCGATCCCTTCACCGAGAAGCTGCTGCTCGAGGCCTGCCTCGAGCTGATGGCGACCGATGCCATCGTCGCGATCCAGGATATGGGCGCGGCAGGGCTCACCTCGTCATCCTTCGAGATGGCGTCGAAGGGCGGCATGGGCATCGAGATTGATCTCGACAAGGTGCCGGCGCGCGAGACCGGCATGACGCCGTTCGAATTCATGCTGTCGGAAAGCCAGGAGCGGATGCTGATCATCCTCAAGCCGGGCAGCGAGAAGCAGGCCGAAGCGATCTTCCGCAAATGGGAGCTCGATTTCGCCGTGATCGGCCATCTCACCGATACCGGCCGCATGGTGCTGCGCTTCAACGGCGAGCAGGTCGGCGATCTCCCCATCGATCCGCTCGCCCAGGCCTCGCCGGAATATGACCGGCCCTGGGTGAAGACGCCGCCGCAGAAGCCGCTCGGGCGCGTCAACCATCCGCTGCCCTTCATCGAGGCGCTCGGCAGGCTGGTGGCGATGCCCGACATGGCCTCGCGCCGCTGGATCTGGGAGCAGTATGACCATCTGGTGCGCGGCGACACCGCGCAGGTTCCGGGCGGCGACGCGGCCGTCGTGCGGGTCGAGGATCATCCGAAAAAGGCGCTGGCGATGAGCGTCGACTGCACGCCGCGCTACTGCTTCGCCGATCCCGTCGAGGGCGGCAAGCAGGCCGTCGCCGAGACCTGGCGCAACATCACAGCCGTCGGCGCGCGGCCGCTGGCGATCACCGACAACATGAATTTCGGCAATCCGGAACGCCCCGATATCATGGGGCAGTTCGTCGGCGCGGTGGAGGGCATCCGCGAGGCCTGCCTGGCGCTGGAATACCCGGTCGTCTCGGGCAATGTGTCGCTCTACAACGAGACCAACGGCAAGGGCATCCTTCCCACCCCGGCCATCGGCGGGGTCGGCGTGCTCGACGACGTGGCGCAGATGGCGACGCTCGCCTTCAAGCTGCCCGGCGAGGCGATCATCCTGATCGGCGAAACCAAAGGCCATCTCGGCCAGTCGATCTACCTGCGCGACATCTGCGGCCAGGAAGCCGGCCCGCCGCCGCCGGTCGACCTCAAGGCCGAGAAGACCAACGGCGATGCCGTCCGTAGCCTGATCCACAAGGGGATGCTGAGCGCGGCGCATGATTGCTCCGATGGCGGACTGGCGATCGCTCTGGCCGAGATGGCGATGGCGTCGGGCATCGGCGCCCAGGTCACGCTTCCGGCCGGCGACGCTTTCGCGATCGGCTTCGGCGAGGACCAGGCCCGTTACGTCGTCACCTGCCCGGCCGGACAGGCGGAGGCCGTGCTGGCGGCGGCCGAGGCGATGGGCGCCCCGGCGCAGCCGCTGGGGCTGACCGGCGGAGATACGTTGACGTTTGACGGCCATGGCACCATATCGGTGCAGGCGCTGCGGGGGGCCCATGAGGGCTGGCTGCCGCGCTACATGGCCGGCGAAGTGTAAGACCGGAAAAGGACCGAAATCATGGCGATGGATGCCGCCGAGATCGAGAAGATGATCAGGGAAGCCCTGCCCGATGCGCAGGTGAAGATCGACGACCTGCGCGGCGACGGCGATCATTACGCCGCGACCGTGATCTCCAAGGCCTTCGCCGGCAAGACCCGGGTGCAGCAGCACCAGATGGTCTATGCCGCGCTGAAGGGCCGCATGGGCGGCCAGCTGCATGCGCTGGCGCTCACCACCCAGGCTTCATAGGAACCAGGCTTCATAAGAAGAAGGACCGCTGACATGAGCGAGAAGGAACAGACTTTCGAACGCATCCGCGAGGAAATCGGCGGCAACGAGGTGGTGCTGTTCATGAAGGGCACGCCGGTCTTTCCGCAATGCGGGTTCTCGGCCACCGTCGTGCAGGTGCTGTCGCATCTCGGCCTGAAGTTCAAGGGCGTCGACATCCTCGCCGATCCGGCGATCCGCACGCATCTGAAGGAATTCTCCGACTGGCCGACCTTCCCGCAGCTTTACGTGAAGGGCGAATTCGTCGGCGGCTGCGACATCGTGCGCGAGATGTACCAGAGCGGCGAATTGCAGCAGCTGCTCGCCGACAAGGGCATCGCCGTCCAGGCGGCCTGATCCCTCCGCTCCGGCCTACCGGAGCGTAACCGGCTTGGAATCGCGGGGCGCCCGGGCCTATGCTGGGGCGCCCTTTCCTTTCGTCCGCGCCGTGAGCCCGCCATGCCCGACACCGCCACCGAACAGCTGATCGAAGCCTATTACGACGCCTTCAACCGCAAGGACGTCGAGAGCTTCCTCACCCTGCTCACCGATGACGTGGTGCATGACATCAACCAGGGCGGCCGCGAGGTCGGCAAGCAGAAATTCCGCGCCTTCCTCGAGCGCATGAACCGCTCCTATGAAGAGAAGATCATCGATCTCTTCGTCATGACCAATGCCGATGGCAGCCGGGCGGCGGCCGAATTCACGGTGCTCGGCGTCTATCTGGAATCCGACGAGGGCCTGCCGCCGGCCGAAGGCCAGCGCTATTCGCTGCCGGCCGGCGCCTTCTTCGAAATCCGCGACGGCAAGGTGGCGCGGATTTCCAATACCTACAATCTCAGCGACTGGATCCGGCAGGTCGGCGGATGAGCGCCAGCCGGTCGGGCGATCTGCGCGTCGTCCGGTTCAGCGGCGACGAGATGCGGGCCCGGCTCGACGATCTCGCCCGCCTGCGCATCGAGGTCTTCCGCGCCTTTCCCTATCTCTATGAAGGATCGCTGGATTACGAGCGGCGCTACATCACGCGCTATGCCCGGGCGCGTACCGGCACGATGGCCGTGGCGCTGGATGGCGATGCCGTGGTCGGCGCCAGCACCGCGCTGGCGCTGGAGGAAGAAGCCGATTACGTGCAGGCGCCCTTCGTCGCGGCCGGCATGAATCTTGGCGAGATTTTCTATTTCGGCGAATCCGTGCTGCTGCCGCGCTATCGCGGCGCCGGCATCGGGGTCCGCTTCTTCGAGGAGCGTGAAGCGGCCGCAAGAGAATTCGGCTATCCCGTCTGCTGCTTCTGCGCGGTGGCGCGGCCCGAAGATCATCCGCTGAAGCCCGCGGATTACGTGCCGCTCGACGGGTTCTGGAAGAAGCGCGGCTATACCAAGCGCCCCGACCTGGTCTCGCAGTTCAGCTGGAAGGATATCGGCGCGGCCGGAGAAACCGCGAAGCCGATGGTCTACTGGATGAAGCGGCTGCCGGCATGAGCAAGCTGAAGGTCGCCTGCGCGCAATATCCGATCGGGCATTTCGCCACCTTCGCCGAGTGGCAGGAGAATGCGGCGCGCTGGGTCGGGCAGGCGGCCGGCCAGGATGCCGGCCTGCTGCTGTTCCCCGAATATGGCGCGATGGAGCTGACCTCGCTGCTGCCGCCGCATCTGCAGCGTGACCTGCATGGCCAGATCGCGGCCCTGCAGCAGTTCCACGAGGCGTTCGTCGCAACCTATGCCGAGCTGGCCAGGCAGCATCGCGTCCATATCGTGGCGCCGAGCCTGCCGGTCACTGTCGGCGCGCAGTTCCATAACCGCGCCTATCTGCTGGGCCCCGATGGCGGCGTGGCCTGGCAGGAAAAGCGCCAGATGACGCGCTTCGAGCGCGAGAGCTGGACGATTGCCAGCGGCCCGGCGCTGAAGGTCTTCGAGGCGCCCTTCGGCCGCTTCGCCGTCGCCATCTGCTACGATATCGAATTCCCGCTGATCGCCCGCGCGCTTGCCGAAGCCGGCGCCGACCTCATCCTGGTCCCGAGCTGCACGGATACGCTGGCCGGGGCGCATCGCGTCCAGGTCGGCGCGAAGGCGCGCGCGCTGGAGAACCAGATCTATGTCGCGACCTCGCCCACGGTGGGCAGGGCGGAATGGTCGCCGGCGGTGGATATCAACACCGGCTGGGCCAGCGTGCTGGCCACGTCCGACCGCGGCTTTCCCGATGACGGCGTGATCGCTCAGGGCGAGCTCGACCAGCCCGGCTGGATTTATGCCAGTCTCGATTTCGAGGCCCTGCGGGCGGCGCGCGAGGACACCCAGGTCTTCACCCGCCGCGACTGGGACAGCCAGCACAGGCCGTCGCTGGATGTGATGATGGAAAAGCTGTAGCCCACCCGCCCTCACCCTCCCGCGCTTCGCTGCGGGTCCCTCCCTCTCCCGCCTTGCGGGAGAGGGTTGGGGTGAGGGTGTCGAGGCAGCCTACGCATCCACCAGTTCGCGCTGCCGGCCGCTGATGAACTGCGCGGCTTTCTCGGCGACGCGCCGGCCGAGATGCTGCGCGGTGGCGAGGTCGCTGTCGATCGGCGCGATATCGGGGCCTTCATCGCCATTGGCCTGCGCCATGGCGCCGAGCCAGCTGCCGATGCGGTTGAGGTCGTTCACGCTGCCTTTCGAGGTGTTGTTGCCGGGCAGCAGGTCGAGGCCGACCCAGATCATGCCATGCTGGGCGGCGAAGACGGCCAGCTGCGTCAGCGTGCCGAGCTTGTCGCCCGATTGCGAGCCCGAGGTGGTGAAGCCGGCGGCCAGCTTGTCCTTCCAGCCCTGGGCGAACCAGATCTTCGAGCTGAATTCCATGAAGCCTTTGAAGGCGGCCGAGGCGCTGCCGAGATAGGTGGGCGTGCCGAAGACGACGGCGTCGGCGGCATTGAGCTCGTCGATGCGGGCTTCCGCCTCGGCGACCGGGATCAGCGCCACCGTCGTGCCGGCCACCTGGCGGGCGCCGGCGGCCACGGCTTCGGCCTGTTTCCGGGTATGGCCAAAGCCGCTGTGATAGACGATGGCGATCTTGGGAGCATTGCGCGACATGGTAAGTCCTTGTTATGGCTGGCTCGTTTTCAATTACCGGAAGCGAGTCGGTCACTTCAGGTAAGCGCCATATTGGGCCTTGATTTCTCCAGTAAAGTAGGTACCTATAAGTAACTAAAGAAAAGCATCCTTGCCGCCGCTGCCCCGGGTAAGCGGCGGAGGCCCCCGAAACTGCCGCGATGGAGCATCCCATGAGCAACGCCGATCCCAAGAATGTCTGTCCGGTGGATGCGGTGCTGCGGCTGCTGATGGGACCCTGGACGACCTACATTCTCTATGTGCTGCGCACCCAGGGGCCGCGGCGGTTCGGCGAATTGAAGCGCGAGGTCGGCGGGATTTCGGCCAAGGTGCTGACCGAGCGGCTGCGTATGCTGGAAGAGGCGCGGCTGGTGGATCGCTCCTATGTGGCGACGATCCCGCCGCAGGTGACCTACAGCCTGGCGTCGCGCGGCGCCGAACTCAATCCGATGCTGGATACGCTGAAGGAGATCGCGTTGCGCTGGCAGGCCGAGGACGAAGCGGCGGCCGCACCGCGCCAGGCGGCGGAATGATCCCCGTCACAGGGTTTCCGCTTGAAGGGAGCGCCTGCCGGTCCTAGATTCGGCGGTGGAGATCACGCCATGCGCAAGCTGCATTCCGGCACAGTCTGCAAACTCGATGAATCGGTCGGCTTCGGCTATGTCAGCGATGCCGCCGAGCAGCGCCGGTATATCTTCAATTTCGAAGCGGTGCCGGCGCGCTTTGGCCAGCGTCCCGGCGATATCGGCCTGAAGCTGGGCGCCGAGGTGAAATTCGAGACGGATGAAAGCGGCCGCGTCGTCGGTTTGAAGGCGGTCGGCTGATCCCAACTCACGAGGACGAGGGCCGCGCATTCTCGATTCCGCGACAGCGCCGCAGAATTCCACGCCGCCCAGCGCCCATCATCTCGTCCCTGTAAACATACCGGAGTATGTGCGGGCCTTCGGATTCATCCCCGATGTCTCGCAATGGGAGCTGGGCGACCTGGTGCTGCTGTCGACCGCCGCCCCCGATCTCATCCAGGCCGCCATTCTCAAGACCCAGCAGCGGCTGGGATTTGCGCCATCTCATGCTGCCTGGTACCACGCCGCCGTCTATATCGGCGACTACATGGTTTGCGAGGCTACGCGCAGCGGCGTGCAGGCGAGCAGCATCTTCGCCTATTTCCTGGCGCTGGAACGGCGGCCGCTGCGCATCCGGATCCGTCGCGATTACGGACTGAGCGGCGCGCAGGCCGCTCGCCTGGTGATCCAGGCGCTGATCCGGCTGAAATACGATTATTCGCTGCTGTCGAACGGGTTTCTGTGGTGGCATGCCGCCACCCAAGGCTTCACCGGCGCCGGCGCGCCGCGGCGCATTCCCCTCCGCGCCACCATCTGCTCCCAGCTTTACGCCGATGCCTACGGTATCGTCACCGGCAAGACCTTAAGTCCCAGCACGGACCGCAATGCGACGCCCGCCGATCTCAGCGCCAGCGGGCTCCTCAGGGATGTTCCTGGTCTGCGCTGGATAAGGCTGTAGCGCCGGCGATCCGCTCCGGATGCGGCTTCTCCGCCGCAGAGAGATAGAAGGCGCCGAGCAGCTGCGGATTCTGTCCCGCGGCCACGCTGACCGGCAGCAGCAGCGCCGCCACCGTCATCGTCGCGCGGCCCGCGGGCGTGATTTTTCCGCTGACCGTCTTCGGCTCGCCCGTCAGCCGCGCCGCCTCATGCATGTCGCGCAGGTCGTGCAGGTCGGGCGTGCTGTAGACCTCGTCGAAATACCGGCCGGTGGCGTTGCGCCGGAAATACTCGGTGATGGCGGTGCCGATGAGGCGATAGCGGTAGCGCCGCGTGGGGGCTTCGTATTCGGTGATGAAGATATGCGGCAGGAAGGTCTTGAGCGTCTGGGCGTCGAAGGCGCTGCGCGGCGGCAGGCCGTCGGCGCCGCGGCGCAGATACCAGAGCTTGACGAGTTCGATCAGCGGCGGCTGCACCGCCCGCAGCTGGGCATCCAGCTGCAGGTGGAAGAGGCGGTGATGTGACGGAGACATCCGCGGCGGCGGCTGGGCGACGTGCATGGCCGCTTGTTAGCCGCGCCGGCCTGCCAACGATACTTAACATCCGATAACCTGCCCGAAATTGCCGCCGCCGCTGCGACAGAAGGGCGCAGGCCGCATACAAGCGGATGTCAGGCGAGCAAACCAGGCAAACAAAAAGGCCGCCAGTTTCGCTGGCGGCCTTTCATGTTCGGTATGAACCTTTCGGTTAGCGCGAGTAATACTCGACCACGAGGTTCGGCTCCATGCGCACCGGATAGGGCACGTCGGCCAGCAGCGGCACGCGGGCGAAGGTGGCGCGCAGCTTGCCTTCTTCCATCTGGATGTAATCGGGCACTTCGCGCTCGCTCGACTGCAGCGCTTCCTGCACGAAGGGGAAATCCTTCGCCTTGCCGCGCACCTCGATCACGTCGCCGATCTTGACCTGGTAGCTCGCGATGGTGACGCGGCGGCCATTCACCGAGATATGGCCATGGCTGATGAACTGACGGGCCGCGAAGGGGGTGGGGACCACCTTCATGCGGTAGACGACGGCGTCCAGCCGGCGCTCCAGCAGGCCGATCAGGTTCTCCGAGGTATCGCCGCGGCGGCGGTTCGCCTCGTCATAGGTGCGGAGGAACTGCTTCTCGGTGATGTTGCCGTAGTAGCCCTTCAGCCGCTGCTTGGCCATCAGCTGGATGCCATAGTCGGACGGCTTCTTGCGCTTCTGGCCATGCTGGCCCGGCGGATATTCGCGCTTGTTGATGGGGCTCTTGGAACGGCCCCACAGATTCTCGCCGAGACGGCGATTGATCTTGAATTTCGACTCTACGCGCTTGGTCATTCATATAGTCCTGATTCGACGCGCGAATGGGAAGGCAGCCACGACGACCCGTCCGCGCAGGAATGCCGAACCCTCCGGTGAGGAGCCGGAGAGGGCGGCGGCATCATAGGGATGGCAGCCCCCCCGTCAAGCGGCAATGGCGCCGCCCGCGCCATCCCGCGGCCGGCAGCCCGGTTCCCGTCACAGGCTTGTCGCCTAAAGGCGACAGACTGGCGGAAAACTGCCAAAACTCTGTCAGGCCAATACAAAGCGATGATCTCGGGCCGGCCGGGCGAACCAATCGCCCGGCTCCCGGTTGGCTCTCCTCCGGCGCCCGCCGCCGGACGGCCCGGGCCTGCCGGGCCGGATTTCGTACCCAGATGAAGGAGTAGCCTGATGAAACGCGCCATGATTTACGCCCTCGCCGCCGGGCTGACCCTCGGCACCGGCTCGCTGGCCTATGGCCAGGCGGGTTCCGGCCGCAGCCAGGCGCCCGGCAGCCAGCCCGGCATGGCTGGCTCGCCAAGCCAGTCGCAGGCGCAGAAGATCCCCGAAGCCGAGGTCGTCGCGGCGCTCGAGCAGCATGGCTTCACCGATGTCCGCGACGTGAAGCAGCAGGGCGACAAGATCACCGCCAAGGCGAAGAAGGACGGCAAGCAGCAGGCGATCGAGATCGATACCCGCACCGGCATGATGCGCAGCGGCGGCTGATCCCGGCGCCTCTCCCGATCCAGGCGGGCCCGAGAGGGCCCGCCTTTTTTGCTGGTTCAGGCCGGCGTCTTCAGCACATTGCGCAGGACCATCTCGACGACATGGGCGCGCAGCACGGCAAGCGCCTTCTTCGAAGCCAGGTCGACGCGGAAGATCTGCGAGAAAGTGGCGCGGTTGGAGACGTTGAAGAAGCACAGTGCGCTGATCTGCCAGTGCAGTTCGATGGCGGTCAGTCCCTTGCGGAACACGCCATCCTGCAGGCCGCGCCGGTAGATCCGCTCCAGTTCGCCGATCGCCGACACGTTCAGGTCCTGGATGGTCTTCGAGCGCGCCAGGTAATCGCCGTGATGGATATTCTCGATCATCACCAGCCGGATGAAGGCTTCATGCGTGTGGTGATGGTCGAAGGTGAACTCGACCAGCTTGCGCAGCGCATCGGCCGGCGGCAGGTGTTCGAGATCGAGCTGCGCCTCGGTGGTGCGCACCCGGCGATAGGCTTCCTCGAGCACCGCGAGATAGAGGCCCTCCTTGTCGCCGAAATAATAGTAGATCATCCGCTTCGACGAGCCGGTCTTGGCCGCGATCTCGTCGACGCGCGCGCCTGAGAGGCCGTTCTGCGCGAATTCCCGCGTCGCGACGGCGATGATGTCCTGCCGGGTCGCTTCCGGGCTGCGCGTCCGGGTGCCGGGTCGGCGGCGGCGGGTCTTGGGGGGCTTGCTCATCGGATGGGTTTTCTCGCCGGCGCCCGAAGCGCCATTGCCGCTCGCTGGTGGATTCTGCCGCATACTGCCTTCCGCCCCGCGGGGTTGCAAATATCCGGGCCGCCCGGCCGGCCGGGGTGCCGTCCGCAGCCGCGCCGGATTTGACTATACTAACTGTTTCGTACATTCTGCGCAGCGGCCGTTTCGGGTGTCGTTCCGGCCGCTGCTGCGGGAGGCAAGGTGGATCACGAGGGCGAGACTGGCGCAGAGGTGCTGCGGGGCCTTTTGGCCGCCCGGCCGCGCGCCGCGCGCCCGGCCGCGCATCCCGGCCGGCCGGCGGTGCAGGTCGGCCTGCTCGGCCGCGGCATCCAGCTCTCGCGCACCCCGCTGATGCATGAGCGCGAGGCCGCACGCTTCGGGCTGGCCTATGCCTATATCCTGGTGGATTTCGACCAGCTCGGGCTGCCCGATGCGGCGCTGGGCGGCATTCTCGCCGCCGGCGCCGCGCTCGGCTTCCAGGGTTTCAACGTCACGCTGCCGTTCAAGCAGCAGGTCATGCCGCTGCTGGACGCGCTGGCGCCGGAGGCCGCCGCGATCGGCGCGGTGAATACCGTGGTCTACGGCGCCGCGGGCACCACCGGGCACAATACCGATTGCTGGGGCTTTGCGGAGAGCTTCCGCGCCGGGCTGGCCGATGTGCCGCGCCGCCAGGTGGTGCAGTTCGGTGCCGGCGGGGCCGGCGCCGCGGTGGCGCAGGCGCTGCTGCAATGCGGCGCCGAGCATCTCGTCCTGATCGACAGCGATCCCGCCCGCGCCGAGGCGCTGGCCGGCCGCCTGCGGAACAGCTGGGGCGGGCGGATACGGGCCGGCGGCGGCCCGGCGGAGAACCAGGAAAAGCTGCTGGCCGCCTGCGACGGCATCGTCAACACCACGCCGGTCGGCATGGCGAAATTCCCCGGCCTGCCGTTTCCGGCCGAATGCCTGCGGCCCGGCCACTGGGTGGCCGAGATCATCTATTTCCCGGAAGAAACCGAGCTGCTGCGTCGGGCGCGCGCGCTCGGCTGCCGGACGCTGCCCGGCACCGGCATGGCGATCGGCCAGGCGGTGCGGGCCTTCGAGCTTTTCACCGGCCTGAAATCCGACATGGCATCGATGGCCGGCCATTTCGAGGCCGCAGCATGAAAGGCCGCAATACCGGGCAGTAGCGTATCATCAGGCATCCAGCCGCAGACCAAACGGGAGGAAAACACAATGACAGCAGACACGACCCGCCGCCGCTTTCTCGCCACCACCGGCCTCGCCGCCGCGGCGCTCGGCGCGCCGGCACTCGGCATGCCCGCCTTCGCCCAGGGCAAGCCCAAGCTGCGCTTCTCGGCGGTCTTCTCCGAGCAGGATATCCGCGCCGAGATGATGAAGATGTTCGCCGAGAAGATCGCGAACGACTTCACCTTCGAGGGCTATTACGGCGGCAATCTGTTCAAGCAGGGCACCGAGCTGGTGGCCCTGCAGCGCGGCAATCTCGAGATGGGCAATATCGCGCCGCAGGACATCTCCAAGCAGGTGCCGGCCTGGTCGATCCTCACCGCGGCCTACCTGTTCCGCGACGCCGACCACCTGAAGAAATTCTTCGCCAGCTCCGCCGGCGCGGAGATGAAGAAGATGGCCGAGGACAAGCTCGGCATCAAAATCCTCGGGCCGACCTATTTCGGCTCGCGCCAGCTCGGACTGAAGCCGGACAAGAAGATCACCACGCCCGCCGATCTCGCCGGCATCAAGCTGCGCATGCCGCCGGGCGAGGCCTGGCAGTTCCTCGGCGAGTCGCTCGGCGCCAACCCGACGGCGATGGCCTATGCCGAGGTCTATACCGGGCTGCAGACCGGCGCGATCGACGGTCAGGACAATCCGCTGCCCAATGTCGAGAACATGAAATTCTACGAAGTGATGTCGCAGATCGTCATGACCTCGCATCTGGTCGGCTTCGACCTGCTCACCGTCTCGGCCAAGGTGTGGAACGCCATGAAGCCGGATGTGCAGAAGCGCTTCCAGGCCGCTGCCGATGCGGCGATCGACTTCTCGACCAAGAAGCACCAGGCGCGCGAGAAGGATCTGGTGGCCCTCTTCAAGGGCAAGGGGCTGAAGATCTACGAGCCCGACCAGGCGGCTTTCCGCAAATACGCGCAGCAGAAGTATCTCGCCTCGGACCTGGCCAAGGACTGGCCGAAGGGGATGGTCGACAAGATCAACGCTCTCTGAGAGTCTGGCAGGGAGCCCCGGCCGTCGCGGTCGGGGCTTCCGCATCGTTTAAGAAGCCGGGGGCTGCTTTGCTGAACCGCGTTCCAGGCATGGCCGGATGGCTCTACCGCCGCGGCGAGAATCTCCTGGCCTGTATGCTGGCCGCGATGTTCGCCGCCTTCATCCTGCAGATCGTCTTCCGCTATCTGCTCAATTTCCCGATCGGCTGGACCAACGAACTGAGCGCCGTGCTGTGGGTCTGGCTGGTGCTGTTCGGCGCCGCCTTCGTGCTGCGCGAGGAAGAGGAGATCCGCTTCGACCTGATCTATGCCGGCGCCGGGCCGCAGTTGCGCCGCGCCATGCTGCTGCTCTCGGCCGCGGCGCTGATCCTGCTGTACGGCGTTTCGCTGCCCGCCGTGGCCGATTACGTCGCCTTCATGAAGGTGGAGAAGACGGCCTACCTGAAGATCCGCATGGACTGGCTGTTCTCGATCTATGTCGTCTTCGTGGTCGCGGTGCTGGTCCGCTATCTCTGGCTCTCCTGGCAGGCCATCCGCGGCCGGCTGCCGGGCGAGGTCGATCCCACCAGGGCGGCATCGGGCGTATGAGTTTCGCCAGTCCGTTCTCCCTTGCCATCGTGGCAATGACGGCGCTGGCCTTCCTCGG
>CAYSCA010000094.1:0-12292 GCA_964429465.1 uncultured Rhodospirillaceae bacterium | reverse complement strand
CGCTGATGGTGGCGCGCGGCGATCTCGGCGTCGAGATGCCGCTCGAGGCGGTGCCAGGGCTGCTGAAGCGCATCGTGCGGCTGGCGCGGCGCGCGGGAAAGCCGGTCGTCGTCGCCACCCAGATGCTGGACAGCATGGTGAAGGCGCCGGTGCCGACACGGGCGGAAGTCTCCGACGTCGCCACCGCGGTCTATGACGGCGCCGACGCGATCATGCTGTCCGCCGAAAGCGCGTCGGGCGATTATCCGGTCGAATCGGTGCGGACGATGGATGCCATCGCCACCCAGGTCGAGCGCGAACCGCTCTATCGCGGCATCATGGATGCCGAACATGCGCTGCCCGAGCACACCGCTGCCGATGCGATCACCGCCGCGGCGCGCCAGGTGGCCGAAACCATCGCGGCAGCGGCCATCATCACCTACACGATGTCGGGCTCGACGGCATTGCGCGCGGCGCGCGAGCGGCCGCGCTCGCCCATCCTCTGCCTCACGCCGCTGCTGGCGACGGCGCGGCGGCTCACCATCGCCTGGGGCGTCAATACCATGGTCTCGCCGGATGCCGTCAATTTCGCCGACATGGTCGCCAAGGCGGTGAGCCTGGCCAAGCAGAGCCAGTTGGCCAAGCCCGGCGACCATGTGGTGGTCACAGCCGGGGTGCCCTTCGGCACGCCGGGCATGACCAATGTGCTGCGTATCGCCCGCATCGAACACTGATCCCTGCAGGAACTTCCATGCCCACGATCCTGATGCTGATCGGCTCCAACGTGCTGATGACGTTCGCCTGGTACTGGCACCTGAAGCATCCGGAGCAGGTGCTGTGGAAGGTGATCCTGATCTCCTGGGCGATCGCTTTCTTCGAATACTGCTTGGCGGTACCGGCCAACCGCATCGGCTATGTCAGCGGCGCCTTCACGCCGGCGCAGCTGAAGATCGTGCAGGAGGTGATCACGCTTGCGGTATTTGCCGGCTTTGCCGTGTTCTATCTGGGCGAAAGCCTGCGCTGGAACTACTTCGCCGCCTTCGCCTGCCTGATCGGCGCCGTCTATTTCATCTTCCAGAAATAGCGCAGGCCTACAGGTTGTGCGCGTCGATGCGGCGGCGCAGCTCCTTCAGCTTCTCCGGCGCGTCCTGCAGATGCGGGTTGGCGGCGAGTGCGCGGCGATAGGCTTTCAGCGCCTCGGGCAGGTTGTCCAGCCGCTCCATGATGGTGCCCAGCCCGCTCAGCGCGCCGAAATGCCGCGGCTCCAGTTTCAGCGTACGCTCGATATCGGCCACCGAGCCGGCATAGTCCATCTCGAGGAAGCGGACGGTCGCGCGCTTGTTGTAGGCCTCGGCGAAATCGGGCTTCAGCTCGATCATCTCCGTGAAGATCTGCTCGGCGCGCGCATGGTCGCCGGCCTCCATCACCGCCATGCCGCCTTTCATCAGCGCATCGAGAGTGTCGGAGCCTGACATCGCCCAGGTCTCCCAGATCTTGCGCTCCAGCTGGCGCGCCTCGATCGGATTCTGGGTTTCGTAAAGCTTCTCGAACAGGGAATCGATCACCCGTGGCGCCGCGTCCTGCGCCACGGCGGCAGGCGCGGCGAACAGCAGCATCGCGATGAAGCCCAAGAGCCGGCGCATGCCAGAATGGTAGGAGCGCCTCCCCATGCCGGCAAGGGTGAAAAAAGCCGGCGGCAACGGGAATAAACCGGCGCGGCGGGAGTCAACCTTCCTGCAGGCCGCCGCGGATCGCGCAGCGGCCATCCACTCTGGCCACTCACTCTGGGGAGTCGATTCCATGATGTTCCGCAACCTGATCCTCGCCGGCGTCGTTTCGCTCGGTCTGGCCGCCTGCGCCAGTGCCGATACGCCCGCGCCCGCCAAGACCGGCAACACGGCGCTCGGCCCCGTGCTCGTCGACGCCAAGGGCATGACGCTCTACACCTTTGACAAGGACGCGACGCCGGGCAAATCGGTCTGCAACGGGCCCTGCGCCACCAACTGGCCGCCGCTGATGGCTTCGGCCGGCGCAACCTCGAGCGGCGACTGGACGGTGATCACCCGCGACGACGGCTCGAAGCAATGGGCCTACAAGGGCAAGCCGCTCTACGGCTGGGTCAAGGACCAGAAGCCGGGCGATACCACCGGCGACGGCTTCCTCAACGGCGCCTGGCACGTCGCCAAGCCCTGACGGGGAGCGTAAGGTCGGGTGGCGGACCCCGTAAGACCCCGCTGCCACCCGACCGGACGTCCATGATTTTCCGCCTGCATCCGCCGCATCCCATCGAGGCCGAGATTCCGCGCCTGCGCCGCTTTGCGCTGGCGCTGACCCGGGATCGCGCGAGCGCCGACGATCTGGTGCAGGACTGCCTTGAACGCGCGCTTGCCGCATGGGCGACGCGGCGCAGCGAACAGGCGCTGCGCGCCTGGCTGTTCGCCATCCTGCATAACGGCTGGCGCAGCCGTCTGCGCCGGGAAGGCGGCCGGCCCGACCGGCTGCCGCTCGACCAGGTCGAGGCGGAGCCGGCGGAGAGCGGCGGCCAGTGGGAGCGGCTGGAACTGCGCGATCTCGATGCGGCGCTCGGCCTTCTGCCGGAGGAGCAGCGCGCCGTGTTGCTGCTGGTGACCGTCGAGGGGCTGAGCTATGAGGAGGCCGCCCGCGTGCAGGAGGTGGCGATCGGCACGGTGATGTCGCGGCTGGCGCGGGGACGCGAGCGCCTGCGCCGCCTGATGGACGGCGAGCCGCCCCAGTCCGGCGGCGGCGAGCGGCCCATCCATCTGAGGAGGGTGAAGTGACACAGCAATCCGTTTCGCCGGTCAGCGAGACTGATCTGCACGCCTATGTCGACGGCCGGCTGGCGCCGGGCCGGCGCGCGGAGATCGAAAACTGGCTGGCCGAGCATCCCGAAGACGCCGCGCGCGTCTCGGCCTGGCAGAGGCAGGCCGGGGATCTGCGCGCCCATTTTGCGCCCGAACTGGACGAGCCGGTGCCGCCCGCGATGACCGCCCTGTTTCTTGCCCCGCAGAAGCGGGACCGTGTCTTCCGTCGCGCCCTGGCGGCTGCCGCGGTTCTGCTGGTCGCGCTGGCCGGCGCAGGTGCGGGCTGGTGGGCGCGCGGCTATGTGGTGACGCCGCAACTGGCTGCCCTGCCGCAGGAAGCCGCCCGCGCGCATCTGGTTTACAGCCGCGAGGTGCTGCATCCGGTGGAAGTGACGGCCGGCGAGGAGCAGCATCTCGTCGCCTGGCTGTCGAAGCGGCTGGGGACCAGCATCAAAGCGCCGTCGCTGAGCGCGCAGGGCTATCGCCTGGTCGGCGGGCGCCTGCTGCCCGCGACGACCCCGGAGGGCACCGCGGCGCAATTCATGTACGAGACGCGGCAGGGCCAGCGGCTGACCCTGTATATCCGTGCCGGCGAAAGCGGAGAGGATACCGCCTTCCGGTTTGCCGCCGAAGGCCGCGCCGCCGCCTTCTACTGGGTGGATCAGGGTTTCGGCTATGCGCTGACCGGCGAGGTGGGCCGCGACGCGCTGCTGCCGGTGGCGCGCGTCATCTACGAGCAGCTGACGCGCTAGTCCGGCGCGGGCTCAGCCCAGTCCGCATTGCCGCAGCAGCGCGGCGCCGAGCGGCTTCGTCGCGTCGGCCAGAGGATAGAGGATGTCGAAATGGTTGGCGCCTTCGACCGGCAGCAGTTCGGAAGGCGCGCCGGCCTTGCGGCAGGCCTGATGAAAGTCTTCGCTCTGCGCCTGCCAGCCGGCCGGCTCAGCCGTGCCATAGGAAACGAGAATCCTGCCCACCGAGCGCGGCGGGAAGTTCATCACGCTGTTGCGCGCGGCCATCGCCTCGTCGAGCCGGATATCCTGGTTGACGCTGATCCTGCGCACCGGTCCGAGATCGTAGACGCCGCTGACCAGTCCGAGCGACGTGATCTGCGGCTGCGAGGCCAGGTCCTGCGGCCAGGGTGCCGCGGCCATCATGGCGGCGAGATGCGCGCCGGCGGAATGGCCGATGACATGCAGCTTCGCTGCATCCGCATTCCATTCCTTCGCCTTCGCCGCGACATGCACCAGGGCGTCCTGCACCTGGCGCACGATGGCGTCCAGCGTCACCTTCGGACAGAGGTCGTAATTCAGGTTCACGACCACCGCGCCGGCTTGCAGGAAGGGCTCGGCCGCAAAGGTCATGGTGTTCTTGTCCAGCCCGCGCCAATAGCCGCCATGCACGAGCATCACGAGCGGCGCGCCGGACTTCGGATTCTGCGGCCGATGCAGGTCATAAGTCTGCAAGGGACCCGGCCCGTAGCGCAGATCGTATTCGCCGGGCAGCCTGGCTTTCGCGGCGGCCGAGCGCTCGGTCCAGGTGTCGAAATGCCGCTCGAAATCCCGCACCGAGGCGCGCGGATTGAAATGCGCTTCCAGCTGCTCGTCCGACATGCTGCGCCAGTCGCTCATGGTCACACTCCTGCAGTCTTGGCGCGGCTGCGCACCAGCGCCAGAATGAGATCGATGGTGGGGGTGGGAAGATTCAGCAGCTGCGCCAGTTCGGCGATGACGCCGGTGATCGCCTCGATTTCCATCGGCCGGCCGGCCTCGAGATCCTGCAGCATGGAAGGCTTGTGCGGTCCGATCCTGCGCGACTCCTCGACGCGCTGGTCGACGGTGATGGGAAAGCGGATGCCGAGTGCTTCGCCCACCGTCTGCGCCTCCCGCATCATCGCGGCGACGATCCTGCGCGTGCCGGGATCGGAGCCGATGCCCTCCAGCGTGTCATGGGTGAGCACCGCGACCGGGCTGAAGGAGAGATTGCCCCAGAGCTTCACCCATATATCCTGCCGGATACTGTCGGTGACCGGGGCCTGCATGCCTGCCTGCTCCAGCGCAGCAGCCAGTCTGGTCAGGCGCGCCGAGCGGCCGCCATCGGGCTCGCCCAGCGTAATCTTGTTGCCGTTGCCGCGGCGGACAACGCCCGGCTGCGGCACGGAGGCGGGAAGCCACAGAACGCCGCCGATCGCCCGTTCGGGCGGCAGCGTCTTCCACAGCACGCCATCGGGGTCGATGCTTTTCAGCTGCCGTCCGGCGAAGGCGCCCGGATGGGCGTGGAAATACCAGTAGGGAATGCCGTTCATCGCCGTGACCACGGCTGTATCAGGCCCGAGCAGCGGCGCCAGCTGCGGCGCGAGTGGGAGGAAGGCGGGTGCCTTCAGCGTCACCAACAGATAATCCTGCCGGCCGATCTTCGCGGGATCGTCGGTGCAGGCGGGCTTCACCGTGAAACGCTCCGCGCCGGCTTCCACCGTGAGGCCGTTCTGGCGCATGGCGTCCAGATGCTTGCCGCGCGCCAGCAGAGTGACATCCGCGCCGGCGCGCGCCAGCATGCCGCCGATATAGCCGCCGATCGCGCCGGCGCCGATGATCGCGACCTTCATGCGCCGGTCCCGGTCATGCCGGCGTTTCGTTGGGCCGGTGCTGCGCCATCCACTGGGCAAGCCGCTCGCGGTCGCTGGCGCTGGCCCAGAGGCCGCATTTGGTGCGCCGCCACAACACGTCGTCGGCTTCGCGCGCCCATTCGGCGCGCATCAGATAATCCACTTCGCGCGCATAGAGACCGCCGCCGAAGCTCTCGCCCAGGTCGCTCATGGTCTTCGCGTCGCCGAGTATCTCGGGCACCGCGGCGCCATGCCGGCGCGCCAGGCGCTGCAGCCAGACGGGATCCAGCTGCGCATAGCGGCGCGCCAGATCCTCGGCAAAGGCCCGGAAGCTGGGGAAGCCGAGATCGCCGCCGGGCAATGCCTTGCTGCCCGACCAGGATTTGCCGAGGCCGGAATAGAAGGGCGCGATCTTCTCCATCACATGTTCCGACAGCCGGCGATAGGTGGTCAGCTTGCCGCCATAGACCGACAGCAGCATCGGCTTGCCGGCATCGAGGTCGAGCACATAGTCGCGGGTGACCGACGAGGGATCATTGTCGCCGTCGTCATACAGCGGGCGGATGCCGGCATAGGACCAGACGATCATGTCGCGCGTCACCGGCTGGCGGAAATACTCGCTGGCCGCCGACAGCAGGTAATCCGTCTCCTCCGGGCTGATGCGCGGCGGTCCGTCCAGTTTGTCGACTGCGATATCGGTGGTGCCGATCAGCGTGAAGTCGTGCTGGTAGGGGATCGCGAAGATGATGCGGTTGTCGGCGTTCTGGAAGATGTAGCAGTGATCGCCTTCGAACAGCCTGCGGGTGACAATATGGCTGCCCTTGATCAGGCGCACGGCATTCTGCGGCATCTGGCCGAAAGCGCCGGTCAGGGTTTCGCGCACCCATGGTCCGGCGGCATTGACGATGCCGCGCGCGGCAACTTCGCGGCTGGCGCCGCTCACCTGATCGGTCAGCGTGGCGCGCCATAGGTCGCCGTCCCGGCGTGCCGCCGTCACGGCGGTGCGGGTCAGGATCGTGGCGCCCAGCTTGCGCGCGCTCATGGCGTTCAGCACGACAAGCCGCGCGTCATCCACCCAGCAATCGGAGTATTCGAAGCCGCGCCGGAATTCCGGTTTCAGCGGCTTGCCGCGTGGGCCGCCATCGGCGAGATCGACACTGACCGAGCCGGGCAGCGTCTGCCGGCTGGACAGATGGTCGTACAGGAAAAGCCCGAGCCGGATCATCCAGGCCGGGCGCAGGCCCGGATGGTGCGGCAGCACGAAGCGCAGGGGCCAGATGATATGCGGGGCCATGCGCATCAGCACTTCGCGCTCGCCCAGCGACTCGCGCACCAGGCGGAACTCGTAATGCTCGAGATAGCGCAGGCCGCCATGGATCAGCTTGGTGGCGGCCGAAGAGGTAGCGCCGGCGAGATCGCCGCGCTCGGCCAGCAGTACCTTGAGGCCACGGCCGGCGGCATCGCGGGCAATTCCGGTCCCGTTGACGCCGCCACCGATAATCAACAGATCGGTGGGTTCAGAAGACATGCAAAAACAACCGCAAATAAAGGGAGCGGTCGTTTTATACGGTCATGCTGACAAGCTGCGCAAGGTCGAGGTCCAGACTGCCGCGGGCAGCCGGGCTGCGATAGGCATGGGTGGCGGCGGACCGCAGCTGGCGCGAGGGCAGGGGGTCGCCGCGCTGGGCGAGCTCCTGGGTATGATAGGTATTCAGGCCGAAAGCCTCGCGCCAGGCCCGCCGGCGCTCCAGATGCGGCGGAATCTGGATGCTGGCATCGGCCGGCTCGCCGCGGTCGGTACGGCGGCGCAGGAAGGGAAAGTCGCCTGAGAGCGCCGCGGCGGGACGGTTCTGCGGCGCGGAAACCGGGGCCGGGCGGCTCGCCTGCCCGTCCGTCGGGAAGGCGGCCTCTGCGACGCGGGGCGGCCGGCGGGAATGGCTGTCGGCGACCGAATCGACGCGGCTGCCCAGGGAAGGAAGCGCCGTGCCGTTGCCGATGATGATGGGATTCATGAATGTCCTGCCGCGCATCGGACTCAAGCCGGATTCATTGAATGATTCGTTAACGGCAGCGGCGGCGCCAGGTTCCGCTAGCCCGGGATGGCCACGGCAAATCTGCAATCGCCATGCGGGGCTGCGAATCCGGCCGGACTAGAGATCCAGGCGATAGACCTCGATGGGCACCTGCCGGCCCTTCACCGGCAGGGTGCCGATCACCGGCGGCAGGGGATCGAGCCGGGCCGCCGCAACCGTAGCGGCGCTGGCGAGCGTGACGAAGTTGCTGCCGTCGGGCATGTGATCATGGCCGAGCTGCTCGAGCCGCTGCGCGATGTTCACCGTGTCGCCCACCACGGTGTAATTGATGCGCCCAGGCGCGCCGATATTGCCGGCGACGACCGGGCCGGAATGGACGCCGATCCGCATGCGCAGGGCCGGCTTGCCCAGCATCAGGCGGCGGGCATTGTCGGCCGCCAGCGCCACGCCGATCGCCTTCACGGCGTTGCAGGCATGCACGGCGTGATCCTCGTCGCGCTTGATCGCGCCCCAGACGGCCATCACCGCATCGCCGATGAACTTGTCGATGATGCCGCCCTGGGCCTCGATGCAGGTGGTGACCAGCGCAAAATGGTCGTTCAGCAGATCGGCAGTCTCCTGCGCGGGCAGCCGTTCCGACATCGCGGTGAAGCCGACCAGGTCGGTGAAGATGACGGTCACCTCGCGCTGCTTGCTGGCCGTCACCGCGTCCTCGCCCTCGCGCACCAGGCGGCTGACCAGCTTGCGCGGCACGTAATTGCCGAACCAGCGCAGGGCGGCATTCGCGGCGTTGAAGGCCTGGGCCGCGTCGTCGAGTTCGCGCAGCCGCACGCGCTCCAGCGGCGGCGCGTCGAAATCGAGATTGCGCAGGCGCGTGGCGGCTGCGCTCAGGCGCAGGATCGGGCGGCGCAGATGCCAGCCGAGGCGCCAGGCGACCAGCAGCGAGAGGATCAGGCTGAGCACGCCGACCGCCGCCGAGATCTGCAGCCGCGTGACCTCGGTCTCGATCTCGTCCAGCGCGAAGTAGCGGCCGACCAGCCATGGCGTATCGCCGTAATTGTCCAGCCGCTTGTAGATGAAGATCCAGCGGCGACCCTGGCTTTCGACCAGATGGCCCTCCTCGCCCAGCATGGCGCGCGCCGGAAGATAGTCGAAGCGGCCCGTCCAGATATCGCGCAGCACCGGGTCGTGGATATCCTCCAGCCGCGGCAGCGGCTGCCGCTCCGAGAGCGTGTAATGATGGTTCAGCAGGGTCGGGTGCGCCAGCACCGCGTCGTCGCCGTACAGGATGAAGTTGACCGCCTCGCCGTCGATGCTGTCGATCTCCAGCATGCGCGACAGCGAATGCAGCGTCACCATCGCCGCGACCTCGCCGATGAATGCATCGTCGATGAAGACCGAAGCATGGGCGTTGATCAGCGGCTCTCCCATTTCGGGACTCCAGATCAGCGATCCCCAGTTGACCTTGCCTGTCTGCCTGCCGCTGCCATGCTTTGCCTCGAACAGCCGGCGCACCGCCTGGATGCGTACCGCCGAAGCGGGATAGCTGGCCAGGTTATCGTGCAGGGTGGCGACGGCATTGCCCTGGCGCACGGCGCGCGTGGCGACCAGGTCGTTGCGGATCAGGCCCAGCGCATCGACCTGCGGCAGGCCGTCCAGCGCCGCGGTCAGGTAGTCGGTCAGCCGGCCGATCTCGTCGATGCCAAGCTGGTTCTTCTGCAGGCGGTTGCGCAGCGCCTCGACCTGCTGCCGCACCGGATCGAGCTGCAGCTGGGTGCGCTCCACTAGGCGGGCGACGATCCGTTCGTTGCGGTCGCGCAGCAATTCCACCGTATTGAGGCGGCCGCTGACCATGGCGATGCCATAGGCGATGCCGGCCAGCAGCATCAGCAGGCCGACGCCGCCGGTCAGGACGAGGGAGATCGAAGGCCGCAGGCGCGGTCCGCGGCGGGAAGGCGGCATCGGCTGCGGAAGATGGGCGGCTAGGCGCTCATCCCTTGTTGCGGGCGAGGGCATCGACCTGCTTGCGCAGCTCTTCCAGCTGCGTCTTCAGCGTGTCGACCTCGGCGGGCTGCTCGCCGCCGCCGGCGCCTGCGCCGGACTTCCCCGCCAGGTCGCCGAAATTGCCGGCGAAAGGATTGAACATGGTGATGGCGCGCTGGAACATCGCCATGTTCTGCCGCCCCATTTCCTCGATGTTGCGGAAGGGGAACATCTCGCCGAAGGCTTCCGCCATATACTGGCGCATCTGTTCCTGGTTGCGCTGGAAGGACGCCATCGAGACTTCGAGATAGCTGGGCACCAGGGTCTGCAGGCTGTCGCCGTAGAAGGTGATCAGCCGGCGCAGGAAGCCGATGGGCAGCAGATTCTGCCCTTTCGATTCCTCTTCGAAGATGATCTGGGTCAGGACGCTCCGGGTGATGTCCTCGCCCGACTTTGCGTCCTCGACGATGAAATCCTGGCCGTCTTTCACCATCTGGCACAGGTTCTCGAGGGTGACATAGGAGGAAGTCGCGGTGTTGTAGAGCCGCCGGTTGGCGTATTTCTTGATCTTAATCGCCGGCGCCGCCGTCTGCTGGTCTTGTTCGGCCACGTGTACGCGCTCCCTCGGATCGTTTGTTGACGCACATAACACTCGTATTTGTGGCACTGCGCAAGCCTCTTGTGCATTGCGAAAGGCTGGCCGGAAAACCGCGCTTGCATTAGGTTGGAGCCGATGGATGAGGGTAAGCCCAAGGACCCCGCGAAGGATGTCGATGCGCTGGCGCAGCGCTTCCTCGATCTCTGGCAGGAGCAGGCCGGTCTGCTGGCCACCGATCCCAAGCTTGCCGAACTCTCCGGCGCCTGGCTGAGCCTGTGGCAGCGCGGCGCCGGCATGGCCATGCAGGGCGCGACAGGCGAAGGAGGCGGCCATGCCCGACAATCTGCACCCGCTGCATCCGCCCCGCCCGGGACCGCGCCCGCTGCCGCTGCATCTGGCGACCGCCAACCTGATCCTGCTGAGCTCGCTCGCCGCCTGGCCGAATGCGAGGCGCGCATCGCCGCCCTGGAATCCGCTTTGGGGCAGTCAGGACTGGCGGCAGCGGCTGGAAAGCCTCGCGCCACTGCTCGACGCCGTAAATCCGAATGAGTTCACCGCCGCACTGATGCGCGCGGCCACGACGCGGCTGACCGCGATGACCGGCGGCATGCTGCGGTATCGCCGCCATGCCTGGCGGCGCGATCTCGTCGACCCGCCCGCCATCTGGGCGGAGGGCGGCAGCCGCCTGCTCGATTATGGCGGTGCCAAAGACAATGGGGGCGCGCCGCTGGTGATGGTGCCGTCGCTGGTCAACCGCGCCTATGTGCTCGATCTCGCCGAGGGCCAGAGCCTCGCGCGATTCCTGTCCGGCCAGGGCCTGTGGCCCCTCCTGCTCGACTGGGGCGAGCCGGGCGAGATGGAACTGCGCTTCGATCTTGCGGCCTATATCGCCAGATTGCAGCGCGCGCTCGCCTTCGCGCGCCGGCAATCCGGCGCGGCGCCGCTGCTGCTCGGCTATTGCATGGGCGGCAACCTCGCGCTTGCGGCGGCCCTGCGCAGTCCGGATGACGTCGGGGCCCTCGCCCTGCTGGCGACGCCGTGGGATTTCCATGCCGGCGGCGCGCATCAGGCCGCACTGGTCCAGGCGCTGGCGCCCAATCTGGTGCCGCCAGACGCCGCCGGCGAAGGCGTGCCGCCCGCTCTGGACGTCGACCTGCTGCAGGGCTTCTTCTGGGCGCTCGACCCGCTGACCGCGCTGAAGAAATTCACGCTCTTCACCGCCATGCCCGAAGGCGGCGACAACGAACGCCGCTTCATCGCCATGGAAGACTGGCTGAATGACGGCGTGGTGCTGGCCGGGCCGGTGGCGCGCGAATGCCTGCTCGGCTGGTACGGCGCCAACACGCCGCCCCAGGGCCGCTGGCTGGTCGAGGGCAGGGCCGTGCGGCCGCAGGACTGGCGCAAGCCTGCCCTTGTCGTGCTGCCCGAGCGTGACAAACTGGTGCCGAAGGAGGGCGCCGCGGCGCTGGCCGACCAACTGCCGGCGGCCGAGCGCCATGATGCGCCCAGCGGCCATATCGGCATGGTGGTCGGACCGCGTGCGGAATCAGGCCTTTGGCGGCCCCTGGCGGCCTGGTTGCAGCGCCATGCGGGGCCGCCGAAACCCCTGCGCCGCCGCCGGGGAGGTGGTCCGACCAAAGTGCAAGCGTAATTGGCCTGTTTGCGTTGCGGCAGGCCTTGCCGCAGTTGCGAAAAGCCCGCTATCGTCAGGGCAACCCGCGCGGCATGACGTCACTGCCAGGATGCCCGCCAGAATGTCTCGCCGAATGCCTGTCCGCAGTGGAAAGAGTGGAGGACTACCATGACTGATATCGTTATCGCCGCGGCCGCGCGCACGCCGGTCGGCTCCTTCAACGGTGCGCTGAGCAGCGTGCCGGCGCATTATCTGGGCCAGGTCGCGATCAAGGGCGCGCTGGAACGCGCCGGCGTCAAGCCCGACGAGGTCAGCGAGGTCATCCTTGGCCAGGTGCTGACCGCCGCCCAGGGCCAGAATCCGGCCCGTCAGGCCTCCATCGCTGCCGGCCTGCCGATCGCGGTGCCGGCCTGGGGTATCAACCAGGTCTGCGGCTCGGGCCTGCGCGCTGTGGCGCTCGGCGCCCAGGCGATCCTCAACGGCGACAGCAGCATCGTGATCGCCGGCGGCCAGGAAAGCATGAGCCAGTCGACGCACGCGGCCTATCTCCGCGCCGGCCACAAGATGGGTGATCTTGGCTTCATCGACACGATGATCAGGGACGGCCTGTGGGATGCCTTCAACGGCTATCACATGGGCAAC
>CAYSCA010000093.1:0-12402 GCA_964429465.1 uncultured Rhodospirillaceae bacterium | reverse complement strand
GGCGCTCCCAGAAATCGAGGAATTTGGCCAGCGCCGGGAACCGCGGCGCCAGATCGTAATCCTGCCAGATATAGCTCTGCAGCAGCCGGGGGTGATCGGGCATGTGATAGAGAATCTCCGCCGTCGTCAGGCGGTAATACAGCAGCTTTTCCAGCTGCGCCTGGTCGGGGCCCGGCGCAGCGTCCGGCTTCAGGATGAAATTGTCCATGCTCGCCTCCTGCTTCTGCGGGAAGCCGCGCCCGACGCTCCGATTCACCACTCGGCGGGCCGGCATACCTGTCCGTCAAAGCCTGCCGCAGAGATCCGCCCACAGGCAATAACATTCTGTAAAGACTTGGAAAATTGGCACTCGCCGCAGTCTGCTGCCAATCGCTGGGGGTTATTCCGCGGCCGCCCGCTGGCTTTCCGGGAGGCGCTCGAGCAGGAACACCTCCGCATTCGCGGTATAGGAGGGCCTTGACGTGGCCCGCAATTGGGGGTTGCGGGCGAGAAATTCGGCGAAGGCGCGCTTCTCGCCCTGATTGCGCGCGGCGAGATCGTTGCCGGAATGCCAGTCGTCGAACAGGATCACCGCCTGGTCGCCGATCAGCGGCTCGCAGAAGGCCAGCGCCTCCTGCGTCGAGGAGTAGATATCGCAGTCGATCATGATCACGCTCGCCTTCCGGATATTGTGCCGGCTGGCGAAATGCGGGGTCAGCGTGTCCCTGAACCAGCCTTTGGTCAGGGTCACCCGCGACCAGTCGACACCGGCGCCATCGAGAAAACTGCGGGTGAAGCTGAGCCGCGAGCGATACTGCCCCTCGCGCCAGACACCGCCGCCATCGGGGCCCTCCGCCTCCGGCGGCAGGCCGGCAAACGAATCGAAGCCGAACAGCCGCATCCGGTGCAGCCCCATTTCGGCGGTCGCCCGATGCATGCAGGCGAAGGAGGCGCCGTGGCAGACGCCGAATTCGAGATATTCGCCCAGCGGTTCGTCGCCCGCGCGCTCCTGCAGCAGCGCCAGCGCCTGTTTATAGCAATCGGTCAGCGCCGCTTCCGGCACCAGCCGCTGACCCGCCAGCACGCGCCGCTCGAGCGCCCGGGCATCAAGATAGGAGGTGAATCTGCGTTTCAGGCGCCGCAGAGGACGCAGAAAAGGGGGAGACGACTGCGCAACACCGTTCATGCCTATCCCTTAGTGAACTCATCTCGCCCGATCCTGCCGCATGGCCTCGCCTGCTCCGCAGCGCTGCTACCTCCATATGCGGCGAAGCGCTGCCGCTGGTGTTACAAGGCCGTGAGATCGGTGCCGCAACTTCGCCACGGCGGCGGTGGTGGCGGCCGGCAGGGAACGGCCCGGGCCACCGAGAAAACCCATTTTGCGGTCAGCAATTTAGCTGGAACACGGCCGGTCGGGGCGGCGCCGCGGATCGCGCCGGCGGCATGCTTGACTTGTGCATTGCGGCACACTCTCTTATCCACCGAGAGAAAACGACCGGAGACTGGAGCATACAATGACCGCCTGCATCGTCGGCTGGAGCCACAGCAAGTTCGGCAAACTGGACGGCAAGGACGCCGAAGACCTCATCGTCGAGGTGGCGACCAAGGCCATCGCCGATGCCGGCATCGAGCCGAAGGATGTCGATGCCATCTATCTCGGCCATTTCAACGGCGGCCTGATCGAGCAGGATTTCTCCGCCTCGCTGGTCCTGCAGGCGAGTCCCGACCTGCGCTTCCGGCCCACCACCCGCGTCGAAAACGCCTGCGCCACCGGCTCGGCCGCGATCTTCCAGGGCATGAATTCGATTGCCGCCAGGAAGGCGCGCTTCGTACTCTGCGTCGGCGTCGAGAAGATGACCTCGGCACCCAATGACGTGGTCGGCAACATCCTGCTGAAGGCCAGCTACAAGAAGACCGAAGTCTTCAACGAGGGCGGCTTCGCCGGCGTCTTCGACTCGATCCAGAAGCAGTATTTCCAGCATTACGGCGACCAGTCGGATGCCACCGCGATGATCGCGGCGAAGAACCACAAGAACGGCTCGAAGAATCCGCTGGCCCATATGCAGAAGGATTTCGGCTACGAATTCTGCAAGACGGTGTCGGACAAGAACCCGCTGGTGGTCGGCGGCATGCGCCGCACCGACTGCTCGATGGTGTCGGACGGCGCCGCGGCGCTGGTGCTGACCGACGTGCAGACCGCACTCGGCATGAAGAAGGCGATCGCTTTCCGCGCCGCCAAGCATGTGCAGGACTTCCTGCCGATGGCCAAGCGCGACGTGATCGCCTTCGAGGGCCCGGCCAAGGCCTGGGCCGATGCGCTGGCGGAAGCCGGCCTGAGCATCTGGGACCTTTCCTTCGCGGAAAGCCATGACTGCTTCACCATCGCCGAACTGATCGAATACGAAGCCATGGGCCTGACGCCGAAGGGCCAGGGCGCCAAGGCGATCATGGAAGGCTGGACCCAGATGGACGGCAAGCTGCCGGTCAATCCCTCCGGCGGGCTGAAGTCGAAGGGCCATCCGATCGGCGCCACCGGCGTGTCGATGCATGTCATGGCCGCCATGCAGCTCTCCAACACGGCGGGCGATATCCAGGTGAAGAACGCCAAGCTGGGCGGCGTCTTCAACATGGGCGGCGTGGCGACCGCCAATTACGTCTCGATTCTCGAGCCGCTGCGGTAATTCTATACAAGGCTCGTCATCCTCGGACTTGATCCGAGGATCTCGCGCAGTTCCGGCTGAGATGCTCGGGTCAGGCCCGAGCATGGCGGTATTGGTGGGGAGGAAGAAACATGGCCGAGACATTTCGCGCTGTTCTGATCGAAGAGGTCGACGGCAAGCCGAAGGCCGGCTTCAGGGAGCTGACCAAGAAGGACCTGCCGCAGCATGACGTGCTGGTCGAGGTCGCCTATTCGACGCTCAACTACAAGGACGGACTGGCGCTGACCGGCGGCCGCATTGCGCGCAAGCTGCCGATGGTGGCCGGCATCGACCTTGCCGGCACGGTGGTCGTCTCGGCCAACCCGGAATTCAAGCCGGGCGACAAGGTGATCGTGAACGGCTATGGCCTCTCGGAAACCCAGTGGGGCGGCTATTCCAAATTCCAGAGCCTGAAAAGCGAATGGCTGGTGCGCCTGCCCGACGCTTTCTCGCTGCAGGAAGCGATGGCGATCGGCACGGCGGGATACACCGCCATGCTCTGCGTGCAGGCGCTGGAGGATGCCGGCCTCAATCCGGCCGATGGCGGCGAGGTGCTGGTCACCGGCGCGGCCGGCGGCGTCGGTTCGGTGGCGGTCACGCTGCTGGCGCGGCGCGGCTACAAGGTGATTGCCGCGACCGGCCGGCCGGAGACGCATGAGTATCTCACATCGCTGGGCGCCAGCGGCTTCATCGCCCGCGAGGAACTTTCCGCCAAGGGCGCGCCGATGGCGAAGGAGCGCTGGGCCGCAGCCGTGGATTCCGTCGGCGGCCAGACGCTGGCCACCGTGCTCAGCCAGGTGAAATACGGCGGCTGGGTCGCCGCCTGCGGCCTGGCCGGCGGCAATGACCTGCCGGCCAGCGTGTTTCCCTTCATCCTGCGCAATGTCAGTCTGCTCGGCGTCGATTCCGTGATGGCGCCGATGCACAAGCGCAAGCGCGCCTGGTGGCAGCTGGCCCAGGATTTGCCGCGCGGCAAGCTCGGCCAGATGACGGAGCTGCATCCGATGTCGGCGGTGCTGGACCTGGCGCCGAGGATTCTCGCCGGCCAGGTGCGCGGCCGCGTGGTCATCGACGTCAACGCCTGAGTTCCGCCTCCCCGTTCCGCGGCTTGAGTCGCCTGCCCGTTTGCGCCATGATGGCGCATATTGTAATGCTGCCTTACAAAATCCGCAGCGGGAGGAAATCATGGGCGCGATTGCTGCCGAAAAGCCGCCATTCCTGCATCTGGAGCTTGCGACTCCCCGGATCAGGCGCACGCCGCTGCAGGGGGGCGGCTTCCTGCTGGAATCGGAAGAGCGTTTGGGCGATTACGACGCTCATGCCGGCCTGCTGCTGCAACGCCAGGCGCAGGCGCAGCCGGACGGCCTTTTCCTCGCCGAACGCGATGGATCGGGCGGCTGGCGAAAAGTCACCTATGGCGAGGCCTGGGACGCCGCGCGCAGCATCGCCCAGGCATTGATCGATCGTGGGCTGGACCAGGACCGGCCGATCCTGATCCTCTCGGGCAACAGCATCGATCATGCGCTGATGATGCTGGGCGGCTTCGTCGCCGGCGTGCCGGTGGCGCCGGTCAGCGTCGCCTATTCGCTGATGAGCGGCGACTTCGCCAAGGTGCATCACATCTTCCGCCTGGTACAGCCGAAGCTGATCTTTGCCGAGAAGGCGGCGATGTTCGCCAAGGTGCTGCAGAGCCTGCCGCTCGACGGCGTCGAGGTGGTCAGCTCCGACGGCGCGGCGGGCACCAGGCTGCAGGCGCTGCTGGACACCAAGGCTACCGCCGCGGTGGATGCGCGGTTCGGCCGGATCGGCCCTGATTCGGTGGCGAAATACCTCTTCACCTCGGGTTCTACCGGGCTGCCCAAGGGCGTGATCAACACGCACCGCATGATGGTCAGCAACCAGCAGGCGCTGGCGCAGATCTGGCCCTTTCTGCAGAACAAGCGGCTGACGCTGCTCGACTGGCTACCCTGGAACCATACATTCGGCGGCAATCACAATTTCAATCTGGTGCTGCGCCATGGCGGCAGCCTCTATATCGACGAGGGCAAGCCGGCGCCCGGACTGGTCGAGAAGACTGTCGCCAATCTGGCCGACGTGTCTCCCAGCATCTATTTCAATGTGCCCGCCGGCTATTCCATGCTGATCCCCTTCCTGGAGAAGGACGCGGATCTCTGCCGGCGCTTCTTCGGCAATCTCGATCTGATCTTCTATGCCGGCGCCGCCCTGCCGCCCGATCTCTGGGCGCGGCTGGAAACGCTGTCGATCCGCACGCTCGGCAAGCGGGTCGCCATGACCTCCTCCTGGGGTTCGACCGAAACGGCACCGCTGGCGACCGCCGCGCATTTCCCGATCGAGCGCGCCGGCGTGATCGGCGTGCCGGTCCCGGGCGTGCAGCTGAAGCTCACGCCCTCGGGCAGCAAGCTGGAGATCCGGGTCAAGGGCCCGAATGTCACGCCGGGCTATCTCGGCCAGCCGGAGGTCACACGGCAGGCCTTCGACGAGGAGGGCTTCTACTGCATCGGCGATGCCGCCAGGCTGGCCGATGAATCCGATCCGGCCAAGGGCATCCTGTTCGACGGCCGCATCGCCGAGGATTTCAAGCTGACCACCGGCACCTGGGTGCATGTCGGAGGCGTGCGCGTCGCAGCCCTGGCCGCCTGTTCGCCCCTGCTGCAGGATGCCGTGGTCTGCGGCCAGGATCGCGACTATATCGGCCTGCTGGCCTGGCCGACGGCGGCAGCGAAGGGAATCGCGGCGGACGAGCTGCGGCGCCAGATTGCGGAGAAGCTTGCCGCCAGCAACGCGGGGCAGAACGGCTCGTCGCTGAAGGTGAAGCGGGTCATCCTGCTTGCCGAACCGCCCTCCATCGACGCCAACGAGATCACCGACAAGGGCTACATCAACCAGCGCGCAACGCTGGAACGCCGTCACGCGGATGTGATGCGGCTCTATGCCGCTTCACCTGATGCTGACGTGATCGTCGTCACCGACTCGTGACTGTCCATATCGTAGTCTGACCCCATATCCCGCGCGTATAACGGGATAGATCTTCGGAGGTCAGCCATCATGCGACGCATCGCCGCCATCGCGGCGTTTGCCCTGACTCTGGCTGCTGGAATCGGGCTTGGCGCTATCGGTCGTCAGAACACCAGGTTACCGGCGGAAGCCGACGGCAATACCGCCATGACCGCCGCCTCCATCGTCGTGCCGATGCATGGCGATGACGTGTCGGGCGCAGAGCGCCATCTCTTCCCCGCCCCGCATACCGCGATCTTCATGGCCAACGAGCTGGGACTCGATGCCGGCCAGCGCCGCCGGCTGCACGAATTGCAGGAAATGCTGGACAGCGAGACCGCCGTGATCGGCCGCCGCATCCAGGCCGAGGAAGCGCGGCTGGACCGCGCCTTCATGGAGAATGTCATCGACAGCGGCCGCATCGACGGCGTGACGGCAAGGATCGGCGCCCTGCGGGCGCAGTTGCGGGCGGCGCGGCTGCGCGCGCATCTCGCGACCCGCAACCTGCTCAGCCCGGAGCAACTGCTGCGCTATGCCGAATTGCGCGGTTTTGAATCGGCCGAAATCCCCGCCGAGGACGAACTGGATTACTGACCTCGAATTTCCCGGCCGGCAGATCACTGGCGCAACGTCGTGCAGCACCGGCGTGATCACCCGGTGACGACAGGCATGGCGCCACAGTTCCGACCAATTCTGCTGCTTAATCGGAAGCATGGTCCGTCAATGCAGCCGCGCTGAATATATCGCCGATGCCGCCGTGCATCTGGTCGGCCTCGCTTTCGGCGTCGGCGCCTGCGTCACCCTGGCCGTCCTGGCGGTCATCCAGCCGGAATGGCCGCGGCTGGTGGGCTTGAGCATCTATGGCCTGGGCCTGCTGGCCATGCTGGGCTGTTCGGCGCTCTACAACATGACGCACCACATCACCTGGAAGGCGCGCTTCCGGCGCCTCGATCACGCGGCGATCTTCGTGATGATCGCCGGCAGCTATACGCCGCTGTCGCTGGTGGTGATAGGCGGCAGCTGGGGTCTTGGGCTACTCGCCTTCGTCTGGGCGGTGGCCCTGGCGGGCGTGGTGCTGAAGCTCTGCTTCCCGCTCCGCTTTGAAGGGCTTTCCGTGCTCGCCTATCTGCTGCTGGGCTGGACCGTGGTGGTGGCGTTCCGGCCGCTGCTGGACGGGACATCGACAGCCGGACTGGTCCTGCTGATCACCGGCGGCGGGCTCTACAGCCTGGGCGTCATCTTCCATCTGTGGGAGCGCCTGCCCTACCAGACCGCCATCTGGCATGTTTTCGTGCTGGCTGCCGCCGCCTGCCACTTCTCCGCCATCCTGGTGGATGTGGCGATCTGACCGTCAGGCTTGGATTCTGCCCTGGGCGAGGAAGCCCGGATTGCGGAAACCCGGCTTGCCGTAGCCGAGCGGCGCACCGTCCCAGGTCAGCACCGCGCCGCCGGCCGCCTCCAGCACCGCCTGCCCCGCGGCCGTATCCCATTCCGAGATCGAGGCGAAGCGCGGATAGAAATCGGCCGCGCCCTCGGCGATCCGGCAGAATTTCAGCGACGAGCCCACGCTGGCCGTCTGCACGCGGTCCTGCCGCGCCAGCCAGGCATCCACTTCCTTTTCGCGATGCGAGCGGCTGACCAGCGCGACGGCGCCGAAGGGCGGCGCGATGCGCGCGCGGACCGCCGCGCCCGTGGTCTCGCTGCCGACGAACCGCCATGCTCCCTGCGGCGAACCCAGCCACGCCGTATCGTCGCGCGCCGGCGCCAGCACCACCCCGAGCCGCGGCCGGCCAGCCGCCACCAGCGCGATATTGACGGTGAAATCCCCGTTGCGGGCGATGAACTCGCGCGTGCCGTCCAGCGGGTCGACCAGCCAGAACGGCCCCGTGCCGATATCCGGCAGGTTGCCGGCCGCCGCCATCTCCTCGGCGATGACCGGCAGATCCGGCGTCAGGCGGCGCAGCCCGGCAAGGATGATGGCCTCGGCCTCCTCGTCGGCATCGGTGACCGGGGAATGGTCATCCTTCCGGCGCTTCTCGAAATCGGTCGCATAGATCCGCATGATGGCCACGCCGGCCGCGCGGGCCAGCGCCAGTATCTCGGGACCCAGCGCATCGATCTGTTCGGGAGTCATGGAGGGTTTCGTCGGCCTTATTCTTCCGGCGCCTTGATGGGGACCAGCGGCACCTGATCGATGTTGATCAGCCGCTTGCCGGCATGCAGGAAATTGACCGTCACGCGCGACCCGATGGCCGATTGCACCTGGCCCGGCCCCCATTCGGGTTCCAGCGGGTTCTTCACCCAGTCGCCCGGCACATGGGGCGCCAGCATCCGTCACTCCGTCGCGCTTGCGGTTGATTGCATGCGTCATCCATCTTAGACAGGGCAGCCATATCCTGCCACCCTGCCGCCCGCGAGAATCCGCATGGCCGAATCCGAAGACCTCGACCTCGTCGCCCTGATCTGTTCGCGGCTCTGCCACGACCTGGCCGGCAGCATCGGCGCGATCAACAACGGCGTCGAATTGCTGGCCGAAGAAACCGACCCGGCGATGCGCGATGAAGCCTTCGGCCTGATCGCCCAGTCGGCGACGGATGCCGCGCGCCGGCTGGCCTTCTTCCGTTTCGCGCTGGGCGCCTCGGGCGGCAGCGAGCAGCCGATGGCCTTCACCGAGATGACACGGGTCGCAAGCGAGTATTTCAACGGCGGCAGGATTTCCGTCAGCTTCGCGGCTTCGGCCGAAAGCCTGTCCAAGCCGCTGGGCAAGGCGATCCTGGTCTGCCTCGCGCTCGCCGCCCAGGCCCTGCCGCGCGGCGGCAATATCGGCGTGAAGCAGGAGGAATGCGGGTGGCGCATCGAGGGCAGCGGTCCGATGCTGCGCTGGACCGATGACGTCGCGGCGGCCTTCGGCGCCTCCGCCGCCTGGCCGCGCGAGCCCCATGCTGCGATGGCGCGCTATGCCCGGCGACTGGGCAGCGCCGCCGGTTTCACGTTGACGCCGGTCGTCGAAGCGGAAAGCATCCTGCTGCGGTTCACTCCCTGAGCCGGCGGCAAAGAGGCGGAACGATGAGCGGAACCAAGTGGCGCGACCGGGCAGAAGTCACCTTTGCCTGCGAGAAGGCACCCGCGCGGGCCAGCGGCGGCATGGTGGTGACCAATCATCCGCTCGCCTCGGCGGCCGGCGCCGGGATGCTGGCCGCCGGCGGCAACGCGATCGATGCCGCCACCGCCGCGCTGTTCACGCTGAGCGTGGTCGAGCCGATGATGGTCGGCATCTTCGGCGGCGGCATGGCGCATATCCGGCTGCCGGACGGCACGCATACCGTCATCGACGGCCTCAGCACGGCGCCGCGGGCGGCGCGGCCGGATTCCTACCGCCCGGTCAGCGACACGCCCGGACCGGATTACCTTGAAACCGAAGGCCGCGCGAATGCCGTCGGGCCGCAGGCCGTGGCGGCGCCGGGCAACCTGAAAGCCTGGTGCGAGATGCTGGCCCGCTTCGGGCGGCTGCCGCTCGCCGACGTGATGGAGCCGGCGATCCGCCATGCCGCGCGCGGCTTTGCCGTCACGCCCTATCTGCATTCCTGCATCGCCGAATGCGCCGCCGACCTGGCGCGCGATGCCGAAATCTCCCGGCTCTATCTGCCCGGCGGTAAGCCCGCGCCGGTCGGCCACCGCATCGTCCAGTCCGATTATGCCGAGACGCTGCGCGGCATCGCGCGCGAGGGCGCGGCGACACTCTATGGCGGCCCGCTCGGGCGCGTTGTCGCCGACCTGCTTACCCGCGCCGGCAGCCTGCTCGGTTTCGAGGATCTGGCCGATTTCCGCACCATCGAGCGCGCGCCGGTGCGCGGCCCCTATCGCGGCTTCGAGATCGTCGGCCCGCCGCCGCCCTCTTCGGGCGGCGTGCATGTGCTGCAGATGCTGAACATCCTGGAAGGCCATGACATCGCCGCCATGGGTTTCGGCTCGGCCGACCATCTGCATCTGCTGGCCGAGGTGCTGAAGATCGCCTTCGCCGACCGGGCTGCCGCCACCGCCGATCCCGCCTTCGTCAACGTGCCGGTGGAGAAGCTGGTCTCGAAAGCCTATGCCGCCGAGCGCCGCGCGCAGATCGCCATGGACCGCGCGCAAAGCTGGTCCGCCGGCGTGATGCCGGGCGAATCGCCCAACACCACCCATGTCACCGTCGCCGACCGCGACGGCCATATCGTCAGCGCGACGCAGACGATCAACTCGCTGTTCGGGGCGCGCTTCATCCTGCCCGGCACCGGCATCATCCCGAACAACTACATGTATCTGTTCGACCCGCATCCGGGCAAAGCCCTGTCGGTGGCGCCGGGCAAGCGCATCACTACCAGCCAGGCGCCGCTGATCGCCCTGAAGGACGGCAGGCCGGCCTTCGCGCTCGGCCTGCCCGGCGGGTTGCGCATCTTCGGATCGGCCATGCAGGCTGTCGTCAACCTGGTCGATTTTGGCATGCGCCTGCAGGAGGCGGTCGAGGCGCCGCGGCTCTGGACGCAGGGCCAGGCGGTCGAGATCGAGGAAGGCTACGGCGCGGCGGCGCCGGCGCTGAAGGCGCGCGGCCATGACGTGGCCATCCTGCCGCATGTCGGCGGCGGCATGAATGCGATCGCCTTCCATGACGAGGGCAGCATGGAGGGCGCCGCCTGCTGGCGCGCCGACGGTACGCCGGTCGGCATGGGCGGCGGGCTGGCGCGCGACAATATCCGCTTCTGGCCGGATGTGCGGCGCTAAGGCATGAAAAAAGCCGGCGCGGGGGCCGGCTTTCTCGATTCTGCTGCGGAAATGTCCTACCGCGCCATCGCCATCTGGCGCTTGGCGCCCGAGGGGACCGGCTCGACCTGGTCGCGCAGCACATAGCCGCGGCCCCAGACGGTTTCGATGTAATTCTCGCCGCCGGTGGCCGCCGCGATCTTCTTGCGCAGCTTGCAGATGAAGACGTCGATGATCTTCAGCTCCGGCTCGTCCATGCCGCCATAGAGATGGTTCAGGAACATCTCTTTGGTCAGCGTCGTGCCCTTGCGGAGCGACAGCAGCTCGAGCATGGCGTATTCCTTGCCGGTCAAATGCAGGCGGCCGTCTTCCACCTCGACCGACTTGGCGTCGAGATTGACGGTCAGCTTGCCGGTCTGGATCACCGACTGGGAATGGCCCTTGGCGCGCCGCACGATGGCATTGATGCGCGCCACTAGCTCGTCCTTGTTGAACGGCTTGGTGAGGTAATCGTCGGCGCCGAAGCCGAGGCCCTTCACCTTCTTGTCCGCCTCGCCCATCCCCGAGAGAATCAGGATCGGCGTATTCACCTTGGCCGCGCGCAGCTTTTTCAGCACGTCGTAGCCGTGCATATCCGGCAGGTTGAGGTCGAGGACGATGATGTCGTAATCGTACAATTTACCGAGGTCGAGACCCTCTTCGCCGAACTCGGTTTTATAGACGTTGAAGCCTTCCTGGCCGAGCATCAACTCGATGCTCTTCGCCATCGCGGCATCGTCTTCAATCAGCAGCACTCGCATGGCAATCCCCCCAGCTGGTCTGCCCGAATCACCTCAATTTACCATCGTTAACAAACAAAGTTAACGTTTTCTTCGGGCCGGGGAGGTGTAACAGGGCCGCCGGATCGAATCATGTTAAGATTCATAAAGGTTAACGAACGGAAATATCGCCGTTTCCCAGGCCCGTGCTGCCCTTTACCCGCAATTAAGGCTCTGACCCGTAGGGTACTTCCTCAATTCGCTGAGGCGCCATGCATTCCCTGTTGATGGATCTCGACCGTATCAAGGACGTCAATTTCACCGGCCGGGTGACGTCGATCCAGGGCCTGCTGGTCGAGATCGCCGGAGTCGAGCGGTATCTCTCGATCGGCAGCCGGGTCCGGGTCACGACCCGCGACCGCCGCGAGGTGGAATGCGAGGTGGTCGGTTTCCGCCAGAACCGCGCCCTGCTGATGCCCTATGGCTCGCTGGAAGGCGTCGGCCTGGGCTGCCGCGCCGTGGTGGCCGAGGACCAGCCGGTGGTCTATCCGGACCAGTCCTGGCTCGGCCGCGTCATCGACGGCCTCGGCCGCCCGCTGGATGGCGGCCCGGCGCTGACCAACGGCACCCGGCCCTATCCGCTGCGCGCCAATCCGCCGCCGGCCAACATGCGCAAGCGCGTCGGCCGCAAGATCGATCTCGGCGTCCGCTCGATCAACACCTTCATCTCCTGCTGCCGCGGGCAGCGCATGGGCATCTTCGCCGGCTCCGGCGTCGGCAAGTCGGTGCTGCTCTCGATGATGGCGCGCTACACGGAAGCGGACGTGAACGTCGTCGGCCTGATCGGCGAGCGCGGCCGCGAGGTGCAGGAATTCATCGAGGACGATCTCGGCAAGGCGGGGCTGGCCCGCACGGTCATCGTCGTCGCCACATCTGACGAGCCGGCGCTGGTGCGCCGCCAGGCCGCCTATATGACGCTTGCGGTCGCGGAATACTTCCGCGACCAGGGCCTGCAGGTGCTCTGCCTGATGGATTCGGTCACCCGCTTTGCCATGGCGCAGCGCGAGATCGGCCTCTCGGGCGGCGAGCCGCCGACCACCAAAGGCTATCCGCCGACCACCTTCGCCGAACTGCCCCGCCTGCTGGAGCGCGCCGGGCCGGGCACCAGCGACGGCAGCATCATCGTCACCATCATCACGTCCCACATGCCGAGG
>CAYSCA010000092.1:0-12606 GCA_964429465.1 uncultured Rhodospirillaceae bacterium | reverse complement strand
TGCAGCAGGCGGCGCACGGCTGCCACCAGTTCCGCCGGCGCCGAGTTCCGCCCTGCCTGCTTGTCCGGTGCCGCCAGGGCCTCATTGCGATAGCCGGGATCGTCGGTAACCTCCGCACCCAGCCAATTGGGCAAGACGACGCGACGATCGGCGCGCGGCAATTCGATTTCGGCCAGCCAGAGGCCTTCATGCCGGCCGAGAAACCGGTCGATCTCCCAGACGAGGTCTTCCTGCGGCAGGCGATAACGGATCTTGCGGATCAGGCGGCCGGATGCTTCGAGCAGCGGCTGCGCGAAACCGGGCGGAACCACCTGCTCGATTTCGCCGCGGCTGCTGCCCTGGCGGGTGGTTTTCAGCGTCAGCCAGGCCTGGGCCGCGTCATCCGCTGCGGCGGCCAGGCGCAGGCGCACCGACCAGCCATCGATGCGGCCGAAATATCCCTGCAGCAGGGTGAGGCCGGGCAGGCCGGCGACAATTCGCGGTCCAAGTTCGGGATGCCGCAACAGGAACTTGCGCTCGATCTCGGTTCCCGCCCGGATGCCGCCCGCCTGTGGATCTTCGCCGCCCATCAGCCTGCTCCTGCCGTCCGATGAATGGGCGGCAGCCAGCGATAGCCAGTCCGCCCCGGCGGAGTCAACCAGCCGCTCTGTCGAAGCGCCGCGGCCCTCCGAGAAGCCGGAAAACCGAGCCGGAAAAAGCCGTTACGTCGCGCTTGCGTCCTCCGCCCGGCTGTGGCAGTTTCCGCGCCCGAAGCCGGCCCGACCTCGCGGTCTCTGCCGGCTCGTCTGTTTCCGGCATCCTCGGCATGATCCTCCGTACCGGCGGGTGAAGGTCCGGGAATGTGGCGACGGCGCTGCCGTAGCTCAGTGGTAGAGCACCTCATTGGTAATGAGGAGGTCGACAGTTCAATCCTGTCCGGCAGCACCAGCCATCGGCCAGACCCGCTGAATGAGCATGCCCGCCGGAATAAAGCCTGCCGGCCATGCTCGTCTGGAGAAACAACCAGCGGTAATATTCGCGCCGGCCTGCCGATTCGAAAATCCTCCATGAATCTGAAACACCATCTCCGGACCGCCGCGCTCGTTCTGATCTCCGGCGCTTCGATGGTGATCGCCTTCTATGTCGTCGGCATCGAAACGGTGCTGTCCGCGCTGCGCGGGGTCGAACGGGATGCAATCGTGCTGGCCGGCATCCTCGTCCTCGCCAATGCCGGCATCGCGTTCCTGCGCTTCCGGTCGGTGCTGCGCGCTTTCGGCTACCGGCCAGGCTGGCGGCAGATCGTCTTCGCCTTCACCATCGGCCAGGTCTCGAACCAGCTTCTCTTCAATATCATCGGGCAGAGCCTGAGCCGGGCGGCGGCGCTGAATTCCGCCGGCGTGCCGTTCAGCGTCTCGGTGATGGCGACCTACTGGGAACGCCTGGTCGCCGCCGGCCTGCTTTTCCTGCTCAGTATTGCCGGCGCGTTTTTCGTATTCATCGACATCCGTATCGATCTGCAGGCGGGCGGCGCCTACCTGCTGTCGCTGACCGGCACCGCGGTGCTCGTCGCATTCGTGATCGGGGCCATTCTTCTGCGCAGCCGGGAAGCCGCCATCAACCTTTCGGGCGCGGCGCGTTTCCTGCTGCGCCTGTGGCCCAGCATCATCCTGACGCTCGCGGCTCATGGAATGATGCTGGCAGCCTACATCGCGGTGCTGTCCGGATTGCAGGTGCCGAAGGTCGATCTCTCCGCGGCGGCCGCGCTGGTGATCGTGATGTTCGCGGCAGCCCTGCCGATCAGCTTTTCCGGCTGGGGAATCCGCGAGCTCAGCGCCGCGCAGGCCCTTGGCGCCGTCGGTATCGACCCGACGGTGGCGGTCGCCGGCGCTGTTCTGATCGGCCTGCTCGGGCTGCTTACCACCCTGATTGCCGGAGCGATCGGCCTGTATCTTTACTTCCATCCTCAGGAGCCGGCGGCCTCGCCGCAACTCCAGCTGGCGCCGGCCATGGATTCCGACCGCTGGAGCCAGATTGCCGTGCTGGGCGCCGCGGTGATCACCGCGATGCTGCTCTATTTCCAGATCAGGGTGCCGCTGGAGCACGGCGAAGTTACGGTGAACGCCGCGGATGTTCTGGCGCTGACCGGTCTCGGCCTGCTGGCTTTCGTCCTGTGGACGAAGCGCAGTCTGGCACCGGTACCTGCATGGTTCTTCGGCGGGCTGGCGGCAATCTCGCTGCTGCTGCTCCTGGCCCTCGGCCTGGGCTATATCCGCTTCGGCTCGAACAGCTGGGCGTTGATGAATCGCGGTCTGGGCTGGATCATCATCCTGGGCTACGTCACGCTTGGTATTTCCGCGGCGTTCGCCGCGGCGGGATCGGTGCGCATGGTTCTGGGGGTATTCGCGATGGCCGGCGTTACCGTCGCCGCGCAGCAGCTCGCGCTTTTGCTGCTTGCCCTGTTCGGAACAGATTTCCCCGCTGACGCCTTTGTCGTGCCCCTGCGGGGATACGCGAACAACAGCAATGCTTTTGCCTTTCAGTTGGTGATGAGTGCCGCCTGCGTGGTGACTGCGAGCCGGATTGGATTGTTCGGGATCAGACCGTCGCTCTACAATGCCGCGCTCGTGATCATCGGCCTGGCGATCTATTATACCAATTCGCGTGCCGGGCTTGGGATGCTGACTATCCTGCTGGTGCTGATGGTGACGTTTGCCGAACCACAGCGCCGAGGCCAGGCGTTCCGAAGTGCGATGATTGTAGCGCTTGCATTGCTGGTCGCAGCGGTCATGCCGACCGTTCTCGCCACGATGCGCGTGATGCTCCTCCAGCTGCTTTCCGAATATCTGCGTCCTGCGGATCTTGCGATATTCGATCGCTCCATTACCCCGTATCTGTCGATAACGGTGCAACGCACCTCGTCCGACAGCGAGCGCTGGCTCAGCATCATCGAGGGCTGGGAGCTGTGGCTGAAGCATCCGCTGCTGGGAGCGGGGCTGGGCGGCTATGTACAGGAGAGGATCGAGGCCGGCAGGAAATTCCTCGTCATCCACTCCGTGCCTGTATGGCTGATGGCGGAAACGGGCCTGGTCGGGCTGCTGGTCACCGGCACCGTCCTGGCCATGCTGGTCAATCATGCTTTCCAGTTGATGGCGCGGCCGGACCGGCATGGCTGGGGAATAGGTCTGCTGCTTATTCTCGCCTGCATGAGCGCCGCGGGACTGGTGCACGACCTTTTCTTCCAGCGCTCCTTCTGGTTCCTGCTGGGGCTCTATGTGGCGGCCGGCTTCCTGCCGGAAGAACGACAAAACGGTTCGCCCCGCCCAGGCTGAAGAAACCTTTGGAGATCGGGGCCCGCGCGCTACTATCAGGCGCCGCCACCGAAGGCCTGCCTTGATGATCCAGGACGACCTCACCGTTCCGATCTTCGCCGATGATCCGGCGCTGCTGGAAGTGGCCCGCTACTGGAGCAGCAAGCGGAACGGCCGGATGCTGCCCGATCGCGCCGATATCGACCCGCTCGAGTTGTCGCCTGCCGTGTGGCCCAACCTGCTGCTGGCCGAACCGGTGCCGGACTCGACGGCGGTGCGTTACCGGCTGGTCGGCTCTGCCCATGTCGAACGCTATACCTTCGACTTCACCGGCAGGACCACCGCGGACATCATGCAGGGCAGCTATCGCGACTACATGGAGCGCATCTACCGCACCTGCCTCGACGACGCGGTGCCGGTCTATTCGGAAAGCGTGTTTCGCTGGGACGATGTCAATTATGCCCATGGCCACGCATCGACGCGCCGCCTGATGCTGCCGATCAGCCGGGGCGATCCGGATCGCCCCGCCCAGATTTTCAGCGTGCAGGTCTGGCCTATGCGCATGCGGGACCTGCGATCGGTTGCCGAGCTGAGCCGCAACAGCGATTTCCGCGACGGCGCCTTCACACCGCTGGACCGCGACACCTTCCAGACCCTGCGCCCGGCAGGGTGAGCCCTGCGCCCTCTGAACCCGCAGCGGCACCGCCACCGGAATACCGGGATTGACCAGACTACTGTGTGTTGAGGATCGCGGTTCGAGATACAAGCAGGATTAGCAAAAAGTCCCAACGATCACAAACTGTTAGTCATTTTCCCTATCATGGGGAATAGTGATTCGTCGTCAGGAGAGCCAGTCGAGATGGCCCAGCAATTCCCGTTCGCCAATTTCTCCATCGATGGCAAGGTGGTCACCATGATCATGGTGGCGGAATCCGGCATCGCCACACCGGAACTGGCACAGCGTTCGATCGCCGCCTTCAAGCAGCGGCTGAAAAAGGAGGATGTGGTCCTGGTCGCCAAGGGCGTCAGCCTGGCGCCGACCTATATCGGTCCGCGGTCCTTCGTCGACAAGCTGAAGGACATTCCGCTCAACCGGATTCCCTGGAACCAGGTCGAGATATGAAGCGCGACGTCTGATCGCGCGACGATCAGATTGGCGAAATCCCTCTCGACGGTCCCGGACCGAGCGTCCCCGCACCTTCAGGCCGCGCCGCTCAGGCCCTGGCAGTGACGGAGATCGGCGCCGGTGAAATTGGCCCGGCCGAGCTGCGTCTTGGTCAGATCGACATGGTCCAGCACGGCGCCGCGCAGATCGGCGCCGGAGAGATCGGCGCCGCTCAGTATCGGATAGAGGATGCGCCCGGTCGCCTGCTGGCCGGCACTGAACAGCGGCGCCCCAACCAGTTTGGCGCCCCGCAGCGTGGCATGGCTCAGGTTGGCGCCGGTGAAATTGACGGCGCCAAGATCCGCCTGGTCGAAATTGGCGCGCGCCAGTTCGGCGCCGAGAAAGCTGGCGAACAGCAGCTGCGCCGAGGAGAAATCGGCGCCTTCCAGATTGCAGCCATGCATTTCCGCGCCGCGCAGGTCGCAACTGGAGAAATCGCAGCCGGCCAGCTTCTTGCCGCTCATCACCGCGCGCTGCCCCTCGGCGCCGCCGGTGGCGATCCAGCGGCTATGGGCATGCAGGATGACTTCGATCTCGGTAGGAAGGTTGGCCGCCTTGCGATGCACCGCGGCGGAAAGATCGACGCCTTTGAGATTGACCTTGGTGAGATCGACATTGCGCAGGTTGGCGCCGCGCAGGTCGGCTCCCTGCAGTAGGGCGCCTTCCAGCTTGGCGCCGATCAGGTTGACGTCGCGCAGCCGCGCCGAAGTGAGATTGGCGCCGGTCAGGTCGGCGCCGGCCAGATTGACCGCAAACAGGCTGGCATTGGAGAAATTCGCGCCGGTGGCGGAGGAGACGGCGAGGTTGGCTTCGTCCAGCTGGGCCGAGCGCAGATCGGCGCCGTCCAGCCGGGCCTCGGTGAGATTGGCGACCTGGCTGCGCGTTTCCCCGTTCTCCACGACGATCTGGCCGGGCCGCAGGTCGGCCTGGTTGAGCGATGAGCCGCGCAGCACCGTCTTCATCATGTTGGCGCCGCGCAGATCGCTGCGATCGAGCACCGCGCCGGAGAGATCGGCATGCATGAAATCGGCGGCGAACAGATCGGCGCGCCGCAGCTCGGCCTTGACCAGCGAAGCGCCGGTGAACTTTCCGCGCGCCAGGATGGCATCGCTCAGCTTGACATTCTCAAGCCGCAGGAACGTGAAATCCCCGCCCGGCCGCTGCAGGCGCTCGCCGTCGCTGCGGCCGCCGATCCAGGCGGCGTGACGCGACAGCGCCGTGGTCAATTGCGAGGATGGAAACCGAAGCTCCCCCATACCGAGCAATCCTTGTAGCGATAACGCCTTCGGCGTTTACTGGCAAAATCAAAGCCCGCCCGGCGACCTCGGACAAGCGGCGTACTGCACCTGACGTCCTCAGCCGCCGGACTTGCCGGCCTTGCTGAGACCGACGCACTGACGCAAATCGGCCCCCTGAAGGTTGGCGCCTGTCATGATCGCGGTGGTGAAATCAATGCCTTCGAAGATCGCGCCGCGCAGATCGGCCTTGGTCAGATCGGCTTCCTGGAAGCGCGGATGCACCACCTTGCCGGTCTTCTGGTTGCGCGCGTTATAGATTTCGACGCCGACCACCCTGGCCGAGCGCCAGCGGCTTTCCGCCAGCGTGGCGTGCGTGAAATTCGTCCCGCTCATGTCGGCCATGTCGAACGTTGCCTTGCGCAGGTCGGCACCGACGAAACTGGCGAACATCATCTGGGCGCTCGAGAAATCGGCGCCCTCCAGCGATGCCTCATGCAGTTCGGCGCCGCGCAGGTCGCAGCTGGCGAAGTTGCAGCCATTGAGCTTCATGCCGCTCAGGACCGCGCGCTTGCCTTCTGCGCCGGCAGTGGCGATCCAGCGGCTATGCGCCTCCAGCATGCGCTCGATTTCCTCGGGCAGCTTGTCGCCCTTGCGGTAAACCGCGCCCTGCAAAGCCACGCCATCCAGATCCACTTTGGTGAGATCGACATTGCGCAGATTGGCGCCGCGCAGATCGGCACCTTTCAGCCTGGCGCCGGCAAGGCTGGCGCCGATCAGGTTGGCATCCTTCAGCTTGGCGCCGCTGAGATTGGCGCCGGAAAGATCGGCGCCGGCGAGATTGACGGCAAACATGCTGGCATTGCCGAAATTGGCGTTGACCGCCGAGGACACCGCCATGCTCGCCTGGTCCAGCTGGGCGTTCTTGAACTCCGCCCCATCCAGTTTGGCGCCGTCGAGATTGGCATTCACTTCCTTGGTCGACCCGTCATCGGCCACCATCATCTGGCCCGGCCGCAGATCGACCTGGGACATCGAGGCCTGGCGCAGGATGGCGCGGCCGAGATTGGCGCCGCGCAGGTCGGCCCGGTCGAAGACCACCCGGGTCAGATCGGCATTCTGGAAATCGGCGCAGAACAGATCGGCCCGGCGCAGTTCCGCGCCGGCCAGGGATGCATCCGCAAATCCCGCCCGCGGCAGGATGGCGTCGTCCAGCTTCACGCCGTCCAGCTTCAGCCGCGCATACTGGCCGCCGGTCTGCTGCAGACGGTTGCCGCCGGGCCGGCCGGCCAGGAAGGCGGCATGGCGCGACAGCACGATCTGGACTTCATGGGATGGGAGCGTTCGATCTGACATTCTGTCTGTGCGTTTATTTTGACCTGTCTGGTTCAACTCGCACTAGAAACCAGACGTTAGTATAGGCCTTGATACCCCGCAACCCTCAATTTGTGACGGATAAAACCGGTAAGGTTATCAATAATTAAGCACGGCGGGACGGTCGCATCCCGGTGCACTGGCGCAATTCCGCGCCGCCGATATTGATTTTCTCAAAAATGGTGCTGGCGAAATCGACCCCTTCCACCACCGCGCCGCGCAGATCGGCGCCGGTGAGGTCGGCATTGTCGAAACGGGGAAAAATCACCTTGCCGGTCTTCTGGTTCAGCGCGTTGAAGATCTCGACGCCGACCAGCTGCGCCCCGCGGAACGCCGCCCCGGCCGCCAGCGCGCCGGAAAAATTGGCGCCGCCCAGGCTCGCCTGGTCGAAATTGGCCTTGCGCAGGTCAGCCCCGACGAAACTGGTGAACAGCAGCTGGCTTTTGGTGAAATAGGCCCCGGCCAGATTGGTGTCGTGGAAGATCGCGGCGCGCAGGTCGCAGCTGGAGAAGTCGAGGCCGGGCAGCTTGGCGCCGCTGAACACCGCGCGCTCGCCCTCGGCACCGTTCGAGGCGATCCATTTCCCGTGGGCGGCCAACTTGGCTTCGATCTCGGGCGGCAACTGGGCCTGGCCCTGGCGGTAGACGGCGCCCTGCAGATTGGCGCCGGTGAGATCGACCCCGGTCAGGTCGACGCTGCGCAGATTGGCGCCGCGCAGGTCGCAGCCGGCCAGCTTGGCACCGTCCAGCGTCGCGCCGACGAAGGTCGTGTCCTTCAGCCGCGCGCCGGAGAAATCGGCGCCCGAGAGATCGGCGCCGGTGAGGTTGACCGCAAACAGCGACGCGCCGACGAAAGCCGCGCCGGCCGCCTTGCTGTTGCTCAGATTGGCCTGATCCAGATGGGCATGGCCGAGATTGGCTTCTTCCAGATTGGCGCCGCTCAGATTGACCGGCACGTCCTCCCTCTTCTCGCGCCCGTCCCGCTCATGCTGGACGATCTGGCCGGGACGCAGATCGGCCTGCCGGAACGAGGTCTGCTTCAGCACCGCCATGAGGAAGTTGGCGCCGCGCAGGTCGGCGCGGTCGAACATCGTGCGGGTGAGGTCGGCGCGGGTGAAATCGGCGCTGAACAGATCGGCGCGCAGGAACTGCGCGCTCTGCAGCGACGCGCCGGCAAAACTGCAGCCGGGCAGGATGGCATCGTCGAGGATGGCGCCATCCAGCTTGAGATCGCTGAATTCCTCCGAACGCCGCTGCAGACGCTCGCCGCCCGGCCGGGAATTCAGATAGGCGTTATGGCGCGACAGGGCCCAGAGGACGGGCTCCGGCGGCAGGCGCGCGGACATGGCGATCAACTGCTGTTGCGGACGACGGAGGATAAACCGGTGTCATGTTAGGATAAACCGCGCCGTCCCCGCCATGCTTTTGTCCATTTGCCGCCTGCCGCGGCCATACAGGAATATCCTTTCCTCGGCGCGGACCGCCCGCTAGTCTGCTTGAAACTGTAGGCTGATTCGGGCCGGGGAGTGCGAGGCATGGCCGCCGCCAAGAAAACCAAAGCCAAAAAGGCCACCGTCGCGCGGAAGGCTGAAACGAAAAAAGCAAAACCGGTCGCGGCAGGGAAAGGCCAGCCCCGCAAGACGGCCGCCAAGACGCCCGACAACCGCCGGCGCTTCGACCGGCGCGACACCCAGATCGCCGCCCAGCTGCAGCATACAGGCGGCAGGATCGACGGCGCGGTGACCAACCTGTCGCTGCAGGGCTGCCTGTTCACGCCGAGGGTTGCGCTGCCGGTCGGCACCCGGATCAAGCTGAAGCTCAGCGGCGAGTCGAAGCCGGTTGCGGCCACGGTGAAGGCGGTGAGCGCCCGGGGCGTGCATTGCCTGCTGCATGCCGGAGGCGCCACGCTGAGCCGCCTGTCGACCGACCTCGACGACATGGCCCTGCTGATGCTGAGTGCGGGCCGGCCGACCACGTCTCTTGCCGCGGCGGCGAAACCGCGCGCGAAGAAAAACGCCGCCCGCTGATCCCGCAATCAGGATTGCGGCAGCATCCTGCTCCGCAACAGCAGCAGGACCCGCTCGGTCATCCGGTCGCAGCGCGATCCGCCGAAGGGAAAGAGCTCCGCAAAGACTGAAGACACCCGCTTGCTGAGTGCCGCGCGGATCAGCCGGCGCGCGCGGTGGAGGCGCGTCTTCACCGTTTCCGGCTTGATGGCGAGATGCAGCGCCGTCTGCTCGATGCTCATCTCTTCGATGTCGCGCAGGATGAAGACGATGCGGAAGGGCTCGGGCAGATCGTCGATCGCCTGTTCGAGCAGAAGGCGGATCTGGCCGCGCGCCAGTTCGGATTCAGGGCTCGCCGGCGGTTGCGCTCCGGGAAACATGATCAGATCTCCCCCGCTCCGTCCGGCGGCAGCGTCGATGGCCTCCAGCCCTGCGGTCGGCCGCTTCCGGCGCAGGCGGCCCAGCGCCTCGTTCAGGGCGATGCGCGTAAGCCAGGTGGAGAGGCTGGCCTCGCCGCGGAAACCGTCGAGCGCCGCAAAGGCGCGCAGGTAAACCTCCTGCACGACGTCCTCGGCTTCCGCGTCATCGCGCAGGATGGCACGCGCGGTGCGATAAAGCCGGCGGTTATGGCGCTGGATGATGACGCGCATTGCCGCCTCCTCGCCCTGGCGGGCGAAATCCACCAGGACGGCATCGCTGCAATCGGCAAAATCCGGCAGATGTCTCGCGGCAATGCTGTGCATCACTCCTGTCCCCTTCCGTTCAGCGACAGATCTCGGGATCGGCGGAAGCCTGCCTGAGATAGGCGATCAGGTCGGCCCGCTCGCCGGCATCCTTCACGCCAGCGTACCCCATCTTGGTGCCCGGCACAGCCCGCAGCGGATTCTGCAGGAAGCGGTCGAGGCTGGCTTCGTCCCAGACAATGCCCGACTGCGCCATGGCCCGCGAAAATGCGTAGCCCGGCAGGCTGCCGGCGCGCCGGCCGAACAGGCCGCAATGTTTCGGGCCGCTGCGATTGCGCTCCAGCGAATGACAGGCGATGCAGCGCTGGTAGATCTTCTCGCCGCGCGCGACATCCCCGGCAGCCGCACTGGCGGCGGCAGGAAAGCCCGCCGCCGTCAGCATCAGCGCAAATCCCAGAGCGCAGGACCGCATCACGAAACGAAGGCGCCCGGGACGGGATTCTCGCCCAGAGCCTGGCGCAGCACGGCCCAATGCATCGCCTCGTCGCCGAGGATCGAGGCCGCCACCTTGGCCAGTTCGCGATCCTTGAGAATCGGCACGGCGCCGAGATAAGCGCTGACCGCGCCCTTCTCGAGCCCGGCGGCGAAGGCCAGCACATCCGCCTGCGACTTCAGCTTGTCGGTCGGGAAGCTGAAATCTTTCGGCGGCTCGACCGGCGCGCCGCCGAGCTTCTTAACCGTCTTCGCCAGCGCGTCGATATGCGCCTTATGATGGCTCTGGAACTGGACCGCCAGATCGAGCACGGGCTTCTTCAGCAGTCCGCTGTCGGCGCCGAGCTGATAGGCGGCCACGGCCTCCTGCTCCGCGCCCAGCGCGGCGTTGAGGATGGCGATGTCGTTGTTCGGCGTCGCCGCATGAGCCTTGCGACCCAGTGCGAGGCCTTCCTGGCCGGCGAGCAGTGCGATCGCTGTCGCCGACAAGGTGACCCGGCCGAAGCCGGTGAGGAAGCTGCGCCGATGGGGAATGAGCAAGCCGGGCTGGTCGTTTGTCATCTTGTCTGGTCTCCATATGCCGGCGCCGTGAATGCGACGCCAACCATTGGATGACGGATCAACTGCAAGGTTCCCGAAAATCGTTATGCGCCGAGGGAAGAGAGAAACTCGCGCCGCAGGTCTGCATCGTCGCGGAACCGGCCAAGCAGGCGGCGGGTCACCATCCGGGTCTGCGGCGTGTTGACGCCGCGCGTGGTCATGCAGGCGTGATCGGCTTCGATCACCACGGCGACGCCGCCGGGCTGCAGGGCCGTCTCGATCGCCATCGCGATATCATCAGTGAGCCGTTCCTGGATCTGCAGGCGCCGGGCGCAGGCCTCGACCACGCGGGCCAGCTTGGAAATGCCGACGACGCGATCGACCGGGATATAGGCGACATGCGCCCTGCCCCGGATCGGCGCCATGTGATGCTCGCAGACCGAATGCAGCGGAATGTCGCGCAACGCGACGAATTCATTGTAGCCGCCCACTTCGTCGAAGGTCCGCTGCAGGAGGGCGACAGGGTCCTGGCCGTAGCCGCGGAACCATTCCTCATAGGCGCGGACGACCCGCGCCGGCGTATCGCGCAATCCCTCGCGGGCCGGGTTGTCGCCCGCCCAGCGGATCAGCAGGCGGACCGCCGCTTCGGCCTCCTGCCGGCTCGGGCGGGGCCCGTCCTGGCCGGCAGCGATGTTCCTGAGGCGGGCCAGGGCCGGACCGCCCAGCCCCGACAAGGGGACGTCATACTCGTCAGGCGGCTCTATCAGGATGTCCATAATCCACGCTCCGGGAAATGTTGGCAGTTCCCGTTGGATGCGGAAATTCGCGCGGGGTTCCCGGAAAAAATTTGCTAAACTTTTCGTTGCAGCGACCTGTGACTTTTCTATTACGGCGTCTGTCACAGAAAAATAACGGCGATGATTTTTCTGCATCACAGAACTGCCCGTAAAAAATCACGGAGCAGGCAGTCCTTCTGAAAGTCCTTTCCGGGCCGCGCCTTTCCCCTCAGTCCCCGTTCGCGCGCTTCGACGCCGGAAATTCCGGCGCCTTTTTCTGGAAAGCGGGTTTCTGCAAATCGGCCTGGAACGCAACGGGGGGACCATGCAAAAAGCCGTATATGCGACCGATCCGGACGCGCGCCGTCTGCTCACTGCCCTGCGCGCCTTCCGCCGCGGCGATTTCTCGGTGCGGATCAGCGATGATCTGACCGGCCTGCATGCCGAGATCGCCGACGAGTTTAACGAGATCGTCCGCCTCAACCAGCTGATGACCCGGGAATTCCGCCGTCTCAGCACGGCGGTGGGCAAGGAAGGCAAGATCGGCGAACGCGGCGAACTGGCGCCGGCCACCGGCGAATGGAAATCCTGCATCGCCTCGGTCAATACGCTGATCGGCGATCTGGTGCAGCCGACCACCGAGGTCGCCCGCGTGATCGGCGCGGTGGCGCGCGGCGATCTGTCGCAGACCATGATGCTGGAGATCGATGGCCGGCCGCTGCGCGGCGAATTCCTGCGCATCGGCAAGATCGTGAACACGATGGTGGGCCAGCTTGGCTCCTTCGCCTCGGAAGTGACCCGCGTGGCGCGCGAGGTCGGCACCGAAGGCAAGCTGGGCGGCCAGGCCCACGTGAAGGGCGTCGCCGGCACCTGGAAGGACCTGACCGACAACGTCAACGCGATGGCGACCAACCTGACCGGACAGGTGCGCAACATCGCGGAAGTGACGACGGCCGTCGCCAAAGGCGATCTGTCGAAAAAGATCACCGTGGACGTGAAGGGCGAAATCCTCGAACTGAAGGACACCATCAACACGATGGTGGACCAGC
>CAYSCA010000091.1:0-12757 GCA_964429465.1 uncultured Rhodospirillaceae bacterium | reverse complement strand
GGGTCCTGGCGCATCAGCACCACGTCCATCTCGGCGAGATCGACCAGTTCGGGCTCGCCCATGGTGAAATGGTTGCCGCGCTCGTGCCGCAGCTGCATCGGCCGGGCGCGGGCCAGCACGCGGCCGTCGCGGAAGCTCATGTCCCTGGCGAGGTAATGCCACAGCGTGTTGCCGCGCCGCTGCGCCTCGAGGCCCAGCACGAAGGTGCTGTCGCCATCGAAATCGATATGCTCGATGGGATCCATCTGGATCGCTACCTTCAGGGCCATGATGCGTCCTTCGTGTTTTCCGCTGCGATGGAGCTAAAGCGCGGCAGCGGCAATTCAACTCCGCCGGAGCGCCGCCGCCCGGTTCAGCCGCCGCCCGGTCCGGCCGCAGCCGGGCCGGCTGCCGCGCCTAATTCAGCTGGTTCCGAATGTGCCGCAGGAAGGTTTCCGCCTCAAGGCTCGCCGCCTCGTTGCCGGCCAGCATCAGGTAGCGCTCGGTGGCCGAGATCGCCTGGCGGATGCGGCCGAGGCTGCCCTCCACCACGCCCAGCTCGCGCCAGGCCGGCGCGAAATTCGGCGCCACCAGCAGCATGCGGCGCAGGATCTCGGCGGCGCGCTCCTGGTCGCCGGCGCGCCAGGCCCGCGCCTTGATGTTGTTCTGCAGCCGCAGCAGGACCTCGCGCCCGCTCATCGGCCGCATATGCTCGGGCAGCAGCGTGGCATCGCTGCCGCCCAGCCGGCTGAGCAGCGCGTTCATGTCCGGCGGCGCGGCGATGCGGCCGCCATGGAAGGGATCGAGGATCAGCGCGCCGTCCTCGCCCTCGATGCGGATCAGGAAATGGCCGGGGAAGTCGATCCCCGCCGCCGGCCAGACCTGGGCGCGCGCGGCAAAGAGATAGAGAATGCCCAGGCTGACCGGCAGGCCCATGCGGCGGTCGATGACGCGGACGAGATCGGCATTCTGCGGATCGTCGTAATGCTCGCTGTCGCCGCGATAGCCGAATTCGACGCCCAGCACGGCGGCCAGCGCCATGGCGCGCGGCGCCACCTCCGGGCCGGCCTCGATGCGGTTCAGCGCCGCGGCGATATCGGCAAGATGGCGGCGATAGGGCGCGAGATCGAGACCCGGTCTGTCGAGCGCGGCGAGCAGCAGCGCGGCCTCGGCGATGTCGAAACCGTCATCGGGCGCGGCACCGAGCGCCTTGAGGGAGGTTTCGATCGCCGCGCGCTCGGTCATCCCGCCGCCTAGACCGGCCGCCGGCGCGGGTCCGTCTTCAGCCAGACATGGCTGACCACCCGGCGCACGCCCTTGATGGTGCGGGCATGATCGGTGACGCGCATCAGCTCGGCCTCGTTCTGCGCCAGCCCGATCAGGTAGACCGTCGCGTTCACCGTCTCGATGGAATAGTTGATGTCGATGATCTCGCGGTCGCTGGCGAGCTTCAGCCGCAGCTGGCCGGTGATCCAGGCATCGTTGCTGAAATCGAGCAGGTTGCCGGCGGGATGGATCTGCACCTCGTCGATCACCTCGACGATCCGGTCGGAGGCGCCCCAGACCAGCTTCAGCGCCTGGTCCTTCTGCTCTTCCGTCTGCAGCACGCCGGTCAGCAGCACGCGGCCTTCGTACACCGTGGCGCCGAGCTTGTGGTAGAGCGACAGGTCGGTGCGGAACAGCACATCATTGATGGCCAGCTCGATGCCCTTGTCGTTGGCGGCATTCTTAGCCCCGCGCTCCTCGGCGGCGGCAACCCCCGCGGCAGCGCCGGCGCCGAGCGCCAGGCCGCCGATGCAGCCGCCCAAAGCGGGCGCCAGCGCCAGCAGCAGGGCAAGAGCAAGCCAGGGGAAGGGTCGGGAACGGGACAAAGGCACGCGGAACTCCTTCGGCAGGGAATGGGAAGCGTTACAGGCGCCAGGCATCCGGGACATGACGCGGCAGGCGGCCCGGCGCCAGCAGAACGGCGTCGAAGCGCAGGCTCAGCATGGCCGCATCGGGCTGGCGTGACAAGAATACCGCAGCGGCATTGGCAATGCGACGGCGCTGCGGCGTCAGGACCGCCGCGGCGGCATCCTCCAGGCTGGCGCGCCATTTCACCTCGACCGCGACCAGCAGCGGCCCGCGGCGCGCCAGGATATCCACCTCGCCCGCCGGGTGGCGCCAGTTGCGCGCGAGAATCCGGTAGCCGCGCAGCCGCAGCCAGAGCGCCGCAAGGCTCTCGCCGCGGCGGCCGCGCCGCAGATGCAGCGCCTTAGCCGCGCCGGCCATCGCCGCCGCGCAGTGCGAGCGCCCGGGCATAGACCGCCTTGCGCGGCAGGCCGAGCGCCGTGCTCACCTCGTCGACCGCCTGGCGCAGCGGCACCTGCGCCATCGCCGCCGCCAGCGCGGCATCGAGATCGGCCGGACTGGCGCCGGACTCTTCCGCCGGCGGAGCGATCACCAGGGTCACCTCGCCCTTCGGCGGGCCGTGCTCGGCATAATGCGCCGCCAGCCCGGCCAGGGGGCCGCGCCGCACCTCCTCGAATTTCTTGGTCAGCTCGCGGCCCACGGCTGCCTCGCGCTCCGCGCCGAACACCGCGGCCATGGCGGCCAGGCTGTCGCCCAGGCGCTGCGCGCTTTCCAGCAGCACGAGGGTGGCGCGCACGGATTTCAGGTCCTGCAGCCAGGTTACGCGCGCCGCCGCCTTGGCCGGGGGGAAGCCGGCATAGAGGAAGCGGTCGCTCGGCAGGCCCGACAGGCTCAGGCCCGTCAGCACGGCCGAAGGGCCCGGCAGCGCGGTGACATGGATGCCCTGCGCGATGCAGTCGCGCACCAGCTTGTAGCCCGGATCGTTGATCAGCGGGGTGCCCGCATCCGACACCAGCGCGGCAACGGCGCCGGCGGCCAGGCGCTGCAGCAGCTGGGGTCGCACTTTCGCCGCATTATGCTCATGGTATGGCATCAGGGTGGCCTGGATGCCGTAGCGCTTCAGGAAGGGCCCGGTGACGCGGCTGTCCTCGCAGGCGACGAAATCGGCGCGCTGCAGCAGGGCCAGCGCCCGGAGCGTGATGTCGGCCGAGTTGCCGATCGGGGTGGCCACCAGATATAAGCCGGGGGTGAACTGCGCCGCATCGACCCCGGTGGAAAACATCTCGGGCGGCGGGTGGATCGGGTCTGTGATGGGCATCGGAATGTGCAGGTACCATAAAGTGGCCCGGTTTTCGCCCTTCAAGTCATTCGCACTGCCCCTGCTGCTGGTCGCCGGCATGCTGGCGGGCTGCCAGAGCGGCCCCCAGGCGGGCGGCGGCCTGCCCGGCCTGTTCGGCGGCGCGCCGCAGCGCGTGGCGCCCGGCCCCGGCACCCCGGCGCCGACCGCATCCCCCAGCCAGGCCAATGTGCCGCCGGGCGGCATGGCCCAGCCGCAGCTGCCGCGCCCCGCCGTACCCTCGGACGGGATCGAGATGCAGCCGCTGCCGGCCGTGCCGGGGCTGGTGCCGCCGGGCGGCAGCGAGGTGTTGCGCATCGGCTTCCTGGCGCCGCTGAGCGGCCCCAATGCCGGCTTCGGCCGCGCCCTGTTCGAGGCCGCCCAGCTGGCCCTGTTCGACCTCGCCGATGACCGGCTGCTGCTGCTGCCGCGCGACACCGAAGGCCAGCCGGAGAAAGCCGCGGCGGCGGCGGGCCAATTGTTGGCGGAAGGCGCGCAGATCATCATCGGGCCGCTGTTCTCGCCCTCCACCGCCGCCGTCGCGCCGCTGGCGCAGGCGCGCGGGGTCAAGGTCTTGAGCTTCTCCACCGACCGCGCGGTGGCCGGCAACGGCACCTACCTGCTCGGCTTCACGCCCGACCAGCAGGTCGAGCGCGTGATCGCCTTCGCGCGCACCCGCGGCATGACCCGCTTCGCCATGCTGGCACCCGATTCCGGCTACGGCAACGCGGTCGCGCAGGCAGCCAGCCTGGCGGTGACGCAGGCCGGCGGCGATCTGGTGCGGGTCGACCGCTATCCCGGCGACACCGCCGATCTGACGCCGATCGTGCGCCGCTTCGCCGCCGCCCTGCGCAGCCTGCCGCCACGTCCGGCCAATCCGGCGGCCACGATGACGCCGGCGCTGCCGGCCCCCGCCACGGCTCCGGGAACAGCCCCCGGAACAACGACCGAGCCGGCGCTGCCGCGCCCGGCGGTGGATGCCGTGCTGCTGCCCGAGGGCGGTGCGCGGCTGCGAGCGCTCGCGCCGCTGCTGCCCTTCTTCGACATCGATCCGCGGGTGGTGAAATTCCTCGGCACCGGCCTGTGGGACGAGGCCAGCCTGGGCACCGAGCCCGCCCTGCTGGGCGGCTGGTTCGCCGGACCGGCGCCCGACGGCTTCGCCGATTTCGCCCGCCGCTTCGAGCAATCCTTCGGCCGCCGGCCGCCCCGGCTGGCCAGCATCGCCTATGACGCCACCGCACTGGCCGGCATCCTGGCCAAACAGGGCGGGGCGGCCGCCTACAGCGACCTGGTGCTGACCAATCCGGACGGCTTTGCCGGCTATGACGGGATTTTCCGCTTCCGCGCCGACGGCGTGGTCGAGCGCGGCCTCGCCATCCTGGAGGTGCAGCGCCGCGGCAGCCGGGTGATCGACCCGGCCCCGGCCAGCTTCCGGCCGCCGGTGAATTGAGCCCGGCCGGGGCCGCTGCGTCGCTCCGGAACCTGATTACCCATAAGTGACTGACGGTGGGACGTATTCATGGTATGAGCGGGCCGGGCAGTCTAAACAACCTGTACGGGCTTTTACCAAGCAGGCAATTCTAGTACTTTCTTCCCGGCAATCCCGCGGGGAGGATCCGGTGAGCGAAGACGGCGGCATGGCGGATCACGAACGGATCGACTTCTCGAAGATCAGCTTCCTGGTCGTCGAGCCCAACAAGCTGATGGGCCAGATGGTGCGCGACGTGCTGATGATGCTGGACGCCCAGTATATCGATCGCGCGCGCAACTTCGAAACCGCCGTCGGCATCCTCCGGCTCGGCCGCATCGACGTGATGATCAGCGAATGGGCGCTGAGCGACGATCGCACCGGCCGCACCGGCATGGATATCGTGCACTGGATCCGCAACGATTCCGCCTCGCCCAACCGCATGATGCCGATCGTCATGATGACGGCGAATTCGGAAGAGGAATATGTCTGCCGCGCGCGCGATTGCGGCGTCTCGGAATTCGTCGCCAAGCCCTACACGGTGAACGGCTTCTATACCCGGCTCGCCGCCGCCATCGCGCGGCCGCGCCAGTTCGTGCGGGTCGGCGAGTATTTCGGCCCCGACCGCCGGCGCCGCAAGCTGGCCGAGTATGACGGGCCGGAACGCCGCGTGCCGGTCGAGGCCTATCCGGCATGACCGGCTGAGCCTGGCGCATGGCGAGAAGGGAAAAGCCGGTCTTCACGCCGCCTGCGCAGGAACTGCGCCGCAAGGCGGTGAATTTCAAGAAGGGCTACGGCCTGAAACTGGCGCCCGAGGAGCTGCGCCGGCTCGAGGAGGTGGTCGAGAACGCCACCGATGCCTTCACCAAAGATGTCGCCGAACGGCTGCGCCAGCTGCGCGCGGCGCTCGACGATGTCGCCGCCGGCAATACCCGCGCCGATCTCGCCATGCGCGCGATCCGCAGCCTGTCGCTCGACATCAAGGGCATGGGCGGCATGTTCAAATATCCGCTGCTCACCGCGTTCGCCAAGTCGCTCAACGATTACACCAAGAGCATCGACCAGCCGGGCCCGACGCAGCTCGACATCATCGCCGCCCAGATCGACGCGCTCTATGTCGTGATGGGCAGGCGCATCACCGGCGACGGCGGACGAACCGAGCGGGAGCTGCTGGCGGCGCTGAAGGAAGCGACGGCGCGGTTCAGATAGTCAGAAGCCGCGCCACAGCGGCAGGCCGGCCAGCGCGGCAAAGGCGCAGAGCGCCAGCGCCGCGATGCGGAACTGGCTTTCGCTGGAGCGCTGGAACAGGCGGCTGCCGATCCAGAGCGGCAGCCAGTAGGCCGCGACCAGCAGCGCAGCGCCGCTCAGGCTTTCTGCGGTGAACAGTCCCTTCCACCAGTAGGACGCCACCATCGCCATCGCGGTGATGAAGAAGAAGGTCACCAGGTTGGCGCGCACGGTGGCGGCATTGCCCTGGCCGCCGAGCCAGAGCAGCACGACCGGCGGACCGGACAGACCCGTCGTGCCGCCGCTCAGGCCCGCCAGCAGGCCGGTGCCCAGGGTGGCCGCCGGGCCTAAGCGGCGCTCGTAGCGCCAGCCGCGCGCCATCAGCGCGACGACGACCAGGATGACGATGCAGATCACCCAGCGGATCACATCGGCATCGGCGACCACCAGCAGATAGACGCCGAAGGGGATGGCGCAGATCGCGCCGGCCGCCAGCGGCAGCACCTCGCGCCACACGCAGCGGCGCACTGCATCGGGCAGCATGCTCAGGGACGCGATGGTATCGGCGGCGAGCAGCCAGACGGCGGCCAGCTTCGGCTCATAGGCCAGGCTGGCGATCGGCATGAACACCATGGCGCCGCCGAAGCCGGAAAAACCGCGCACCAGTCCCGCCAGCGCCGCGGCGCCGATGGCGACCCAGTAACGCGGGTCGCCGAGAAACGCGCTCAGGATCTCAGGCAATCAGGATGGCGAGGCCGGCCAGCGCCGTCGCGGCGCCGGCGGCGCGGGTCAGCGACGGCCGGGCGATCTGCTGCGCCAGCGTCGCGCCCAGCAGGCCGAGGCCATGCAGCAGGGCGGTGGCCAGCAGCATGCCGGCGGCATAGGCGCCGGCCATGCCGGCCTGCGGCAGCTCGCTGCCATGGGCATGACCGTGGAACAGCGCGAAGATCGCGGTGAGCCCGAGCGCGGCAACGAGCGGCGGCCGGGCGGCGAAGGCGACCAGCAGGCCGAGGACCAGCACCGAGAGCGTGATGCCGGTTTCGACGGCCGGCAGCGCCAGGCCGGCGAAGGCCAGGCCGAAACCGAGCGCCATCGCCAGCACGAAGGCCGCCGGCAGCAGGATCAGCGCGCGACGCGAACCCGGCTGGCGATTCTGCTGCCGCACAGTGTGCTGCTGAACGGCCCAGAGGCCGATGCAGGCCATGGCGAGCAGGTGATCGAGGCCGCCGAACGGATGGGCAAAACCGATGGCGAAGCCGGCGCCGCCATCATGGCCGGTATGAGCCAATGCGGGACCGGCAAGGCCGGTCAGGAGCGCGGACACAATCAGCGTGCGGTTCAAAGCCATGACAGAATTCCCTCGTTTCGCGACGATTGCGATCCACCCGCCGCGTTTGTGCCGGAGCGGGCCCAAGGTGTCAACGGCAGGGAAACACAGGGCGCCGGCCATGCCGGTTTGACAAGCATCCGGCGCGGGCTTACGGTCCGCGCGATGGTTCGATGGCGCCGCGCGGCGCCGGAGATGAAAAGGGAATGCGGTGCGGCGGATATCCTGTCCGCCTAAGCCGCGGCAGCCCCCGCTACGGTAAGCGGCGAGCGACGTGCACAAGGCCACTGGCATCCAGCCGGGAAGGCGCACGATCCGCGACAACCCGCAAGCCCGGAGACCTGCCATCGCACCAGTCGGAGCGGAGCCGTCGGACGGGGTGTGCCGGCGTCAGGCCAAGCGTTCTATGCCGGCCGGCTCTGCGACGGCGTCAGACCGACGGGCGCTGCCTTCATGAATCCGAATCCGGCAAAGCAAAGTTCCCCTGGGCAAAGTTCCGTTGGACAGAGTTCCAGTGGCAAGATTCCCGCCACCATCGTCACCGGCTTTCTCGGCGCGGGAAAGACGACCCTGATCCGCCATCTGCTCGGCAACGCGAAAGGCCGCCGGCTGGCGCTGATCGTCAATGAATTCGGCGAGGTCGGCGTCGATGGCGAGCTGCTGAAAAGCTGCGGCGCGCCCGATTGCACCGACGACGACATCGTCGAGCTGGCCAATGGCTGCCTGTGCTGCACGGTGGCCGACGATTTCCTGCCCACCCTGAGCAGGCTGCTCGACCGGCCGAACCCGCCGGAGCATATCGTCATCGAGACTTCGGGCCTGGCATTGCCCAAGCCGCTGGTGCAGGCCTTTGCCTGGCCCGGCATCCGCAACCGCACCACGGTGGACGGCGTGGTCACCGTGATCGATGCCGCCGCCGTCGCCGAAGGCCGCTTCGCCGACGACGAAGCCGCGCTGGCCGCGCAGCGCGAAGCCGATCCCAGCCTGGATCACGACAACCCGCTGGAGGAATTGTTCGAGGACCAGCTTGCCTGCGCCGATCTCGTGCTGCTGAGCAAGGCCGACCTGGTGGACGACGCGGGCGCCGCGAAGGCCCGCGCCGAGATCGCCGCCCATCTGCGGCCCGGCGTGAAGATGCTGCCGATCCGCAACGGCGAAATCGGCGCCGATATCCTGCTGGGCCTGCATTCGGCCGCCGAAGACGACCTGGCCTCGCGCCATTCGCATCATGATGCCGAGGCGGAGCATGACCACGAGGATTTCGCCAGCTTTTCGGTGACTTTGCCCGAGGCGGCGGCGCCGGAAGCCCTGCTGGCGCGGCTGGCCCCGGTGATCGCGGCGCATGACATCCTGCGCATCAAGGGCTTTGCCGCCATCGCGGGCAAGACGATGCGGCTGGTGCTGCAAGGCGTCGGCGCGCGGCTGAGCCATTACTACGACCGCGACTGGCAGAGCCACGAGACGCGCGCGACGCGCCTGGTGGTGATCGGCCGCGCCGGCATGGACGAGGCGGCGATCCGCGCCGCCCTCGCGGCGTAGGACGAGGCGGCGCCCTTGCACCTGCTCAATGCCATACCCGGCGGGATCGCGGCCACGGACGGCGCCGTCGACCTCAAGCAGTCGCCGGGCGAGATCGTAGTGTTGAGCGCCGCCGACAGCGAACTGGCGGCCCTGAGCGCCGCCGCCGCGACCTGGCCGGAGGAATTTCCCCGCCTGCGGCTCGCCAACCTGCTGCAGCTCGGCCATCCCTATTCGGTCGACCTCTATGTCGAGCAGGTGATCCGCCATGCCCGGCTGGTGGTGGTGCGGCTGCTCGGCGGCCAGAGCTACTGGCCCTATGGCGTCGAGCGCCTGAGCGACGTCTGCCGCGCCAACGGCATCGCGCTGGCCCTGCTGCCCGGCGACCGCCAGGAGGATCCGGGTCTGGATGGCTTCTCCACCATCGGCGAGGATGCGCGCGCGCAGCTCTTCGGCTATTTCCGCGAGGGCGGCATCGCCAATCTGACCAACGCGCTGGGCTATGCCGCCTCGCTGATCGGCCATGTCTGCGATTATGCGCCGGCGAGGCCGCTGCCGCCCGCCGGCCTCTACTGGCCGGGCCGCAGCGATCCCGATCTGCCGCTGCTGCAATGCCTGTGGGCCGAGAAGGCCTTCGTGGCGCAGCCGGTGGCCGCCATCGTGTTCTATCGCGCGCTGCTGCAGGCCGGCGATGTCGAGCCGGTGCATGCGCTGATCGAGGCGCTGCAGCAGGCGGGCATGAATCCGCTGCCGATCTACGTCACCAGCCTGAAGGACCGCCTGTCGGCCGATATCGTCGCCGCGCTGCTGGAGCAGGCGCCGCCCGATGTGGTGCTGAACGCCACCAGCTTCGCCGTCGGCGCGCTGAACCAGAAGCTCGGCAGCGGCGAGGGCGACGATCCGCTGTCGCAATGCGACTGCCCCGTGCTGCAGGTGGTGTTCGCCAGCAACACGAAGGCGCAATGGCAGGAGGGCAGCCGGGGCCTGAGCGCGCGCGACCTCGCCATCGCCGTGGCCCTGCCCGAGATCGACGGCCGCATCCTGACGCGCGCCATCGCCTTCAAGGCGGAGGCGGCCTTCGACGCCCGCACGGAATGCAGCATCGTGCGCCTGCAGGCAGACCGGGAGCGCGCGGATTTCGTCGCCCGGCTGGCGGCGCGCTGGTCGCGGCTGGCGCGGCTGGCGCCCGACGAGCGCAAGGTCGCGCTGGTGCTGGCCAATTACCCGAACCGCGACGGCCGCATCGGCAACGGCGTCGGCCTCGACACGCCGCAGAGCGCGGTGCGTATCCTGCGCGCCATGAAGGACGCAGGTTACGAGCTGAACGCCATTCCGGTCAGCGGCAACCGCCTGATCGAGGCGCTGACCGAGGGCGTCACCAACGATCTCGCCGCCGCGGCGAACCGCCTGACCCGCGTCGTCTATCCGCTCGGCGCCTATCGCCTGTTCTTCGCCGCGCTGCCGGACGCCGTGCAGCAGGCCGTCACCGCGCGCTGGGGCGCGCCGGAGGACGATCCGCAATTGCGCGACGGCGGCTTCGCCCTGCCGGTGCTGCCTCTGGGCAACATCGCGGTGATGATCCAGCCGGCGCGCGGCTACAATGTCGATCCGGCCAGGACCTATCACGATCCCGACCTGGTGCCGCCGCATCACTATTTCGCCGCCTATGCCTGGCTGCGCGACGGCTTCATGGCCGATGCGGTGATCCATTGCGGCAAGCACGGCAATCTGGAATGGCTGCCCGGCAAGGCGCTGGCGCTGTCGGAATCCTGCATCCCGGAAGCCGTGCTCGGGCCCCTGCCGCAGCTCTATCCCTTCATCGTCAACGATCCCGGCGAGGGCACGCAGGCCAAGCGGCGCACGGCGGCCGTCATCATCGACCATCTCACCCCGCCGCTCAGCCGCGCCGAGATCTACGGCGATCTCGCCGCCCTGGAGCAGCTGGTCGACGAATATTACGAAGCGGCCGGGCTCGACCGCCGCCGCCTGCCCCTGCTGGCCGACCGCATCCTGGCCGAGGCGCGACGCATCGGGCTGGATGCCGATTGCGGCATCGCGCTGGACGAGCCGGCGGAAACCGCCCTGGTCAAGCTCGACAACCATCTCTGCGACCTGAAGGAGCTGCAGATCCGCGACGGGCTGCATGTCTTCGGCCAGAAGCCCGAGGGCGAGCCGCTGATCGACCTGCTGGTCGCGCTGGTGCGGCTGCCGCGCGGCGACGGCAAGGCGGGCAACGCCTCGATCCTGCGCGCGCTGGCCGCCGACCTGCAGCTGGGCTGCGATCCGCTCGAGATCGATTATGCCGCGGAATGGTCCGGGCCGCGGCCGGCGGTGCTCGCGCAGCTGCTTGATACGTCATGGCGCAGCTTCGGCGACACCGTCGAGCGGCTCGAGCTGCTGGCCAAGCAACTGATCGCCGACCGGCGCCTGCCGGAAGAAAGCTGGATTCATACGCGCGCGGTGCTGCATGAGGTGGATTTCCGCCTCCGGCCGGCGATCCTGAGCTGCGGCCGCGAGGAGATGCAGACCCTGCTGCGCGGCCTGGACGGGCGTTTCGTGCCGCCGGGCCCGAGCGGCGCGCCGACCCGCGGCCGGCCCGACGTGCTGCCGACCGGGCGCAATTTCTATTCCCTGGATGCACGCAGCCTGCCGACGCCGGCGGCCTGGACGCTCGGCTGGCGCTCGGCGGACGCGCTGCTGCAGCGGCATCGCCAGGATCACGGCGAATGGCCGCATGCCATCCTGCTGAATGCCTGGGGCACCGCCAACATGCGCACCGGGGGCGACGATATCGCCCAGGCGCTGGCGCTGATCGGCGCGCGGCCGACCTGGGAGACGGCATCCGGCCGCGTCACCGGCTTCGAGATCGTGCCGCTCGACCTGCTCGACCGGCCGCGCATCGATGTCACGCTCAAGGTCTCGGGCTTTTTCCGCGATGCCTTCCCCGCCCAGGTGGCGCTGTTCGATGCCGCCGTGCGCGCGGTGCAGGCGCTGGACGAGCCCGATTACCTCAACCCGCTGGCGGCGCGCGCGAAGACCGAGGCGGCAAGGCTGGTGGCGCAGGGCATGGACAGGGAAGAGGCCCGGCAGCGCGCCGGCTATCGCGTCTTCGGCGCCAAGCCGGGCGCCTACGGCGCCGGCCTGCAGGCCCTGATCGACGAGAGGGGCTGGGAAAGCGCCGAGGATTTCGCCCGCGCCTATATCGCCTGGGGCGCCTGGGCCTATGGCGCGGAAGCAGAGGGGATCGAGGATCGCGACAGCTTCACCGACCGGCTGGCGCAGGTGGACGCGGTGGTGCAGAACCAGGACAACCGCGAGCATGACCTGCTCGACTCCGACGATTATTACCAATTCGAGGGCGGCGCGGTGGCGGCGGTGCGCTATGCCTCGGGGCAGGTGCCGGCGGCCTATCACAACGACCATTCGCGGCCCGAAAATCCGCGCATCCGCCGGCTGGAAGAGGAAATCGCGCGCATCGTGCGCGGCCGCGCCGCCAACCCGAAATGGATCGGCGGGGTGAAGCGGCACGGCTACAAGGGCGCTTTCGAGATCGCAGCGACGGTGGATTACCTGTTCGCCTTCGCCGCCACCACCGGCCTGGTGCGCGACGACCAGTTCGACCTGCTATACGATGCCTATCTGGGCGACGAGGAAACCCGCCGCTTCATCGAGACGAACAATCCGGCGGCGGCCAGGGAAATCGCCGCCCGTTTCGGCGAGGCGATTCAGCGCGGACTGTGGAAGCCGCGGGCCAATATCGCGGCCGAGACCATCAGGGAAATGAGTGCGGCATGAAAGTGAATGAACCGGGCCTGAGCGAAGACGAGATCAATGCCCGCGCCAACGAGAAGGCGAAGAAGCGCAAGGAAGCGCGCGACCGCATGCTGGCGACCAAGACCATCGAGAAGGGCCTTCTCATGGTCCATACCGGCAAGGGCAAGGGCAAGTCGACCGCCGCTTTCGGGCTGGCGGTCCGCGCCATCGGCAACGGCATGCGGGTCGGCATCGTGCAGTTCGTCAAGGGCAAGTGGGGCACCGGCGAGCGCGTGGT
>CAYSCA010000090.1:0-12848 GCA_964429465.1 uncultured Rhodospirillaceae bacterium | reverse complement strand
CCCAGCGCTTCGTGGACGAGCTGTTCTGGCAGCGCGGCATCACGCGGATCGAGCCGGTCCCGATCCCGGCGAAAAAGCCCAGAGCCAAGGCCAAGCGTCGCCGGCTCGAATCCCATCTCGGCCGCTGGGTCGATATCAGCGTTTGATTGGAAGCCCCGCCCCCGGACCCGGCGCGTCAGCGACGGAAAGGTGAGAATCACATCGCCGGCAGGCGCGCCAGCTTGTCCGGGTTGCGCATGATGAAGACGTTGCGCACCGCGCCCTCGGCGATGTCGAGCGCCAGCGCGAGATAAGGCTCGGACCCGTCGAACAGCAGCCAGCCCGGCTGGCCGTTGATGCGCGCCATCACGCGGCGCAGCGTCTTCGGCTGCTTGGGCGCCAGCCCGGCGAAGAAGCGTGCGATACGATCGGCGCCGTGAATGATGTTGAGTGCCGCCTTGGCCTTGCCGCCGCCGTCGGACCAGAGCAGCGCATCCTGTGCCAGCAGGCCGGCGAAGGCCGCGACATTGCCGGCGCGGGTCGCGGCCGCAAATTTCTCGGTCAGCTGCTGCAGAGCCGCGGCGTCAGCGGCGAAGCGCGGCTTCTCGTCACGGATATGCTTCTGCGCGCGGCTGACCAGCTGACGGCAGGCGGCTTCCGATTTCTTCAGCACGGCGGCGATCTGCGGGTAATCGTAATCGAAGGCCTCGCGCAGCAGCCAGGCGGCGCGTTCGGCCGGGCTCAGCCGCTCCAGCACCACCAGCAGGGCCATCGACAGATCGTCCGCCGTCTCCAGCGGATCTTTCGGCGGCTCGGCCGGCGCCACCTCGAGTTCGATCAGCGGCTCGGGCAGCCAGGGGCCGGTGTAATTCTGCCGCTCGATCTTCGCCGCGCGCAGGCGGTCGATGCAGAGCCGGGTGCAGGCCGTCACCAGCCAGGCTTCCGGATTGTGGATCTGCGCCGCCTCCGTGCGATGCCAGCGCAGATACGTGTCCTGCACCGCATCCTCGGCATCGCCGACGATGCCGAGCATGCGATAGGCGAGGCTGAACAGGCGGCGGCGATGGCGCTCGAAGATCGCCGCCTTGTCCGTGCCGCGATCGGCAAGCGCCAGGGTCATGCCGCCTTCACCTGCACCAGGCTGCAGCTTGCGGCATAGCCCAGCGCCCGCTTCACGGTGGGATAGAAGCGAGACACGGCAAGGTGGAACGAGAGCTCGATCATGGCCGGACGTCCGTAAAGCTGCTCCAGCTCGGCACGCATATCTTCCATCGCCGGATCGTTCCCGGCAACCGCCTGGCCGAAGCGCCAGGCCAGCGCCAGCGGCGCCGGCAGCAATTCGGGACGATGGTCCAAGGCGGCCTGCAGCAGCTTCGGGTTGATGCCGATCGCCCGGTCCATATTGACATGGATCTGCAGGCATTCGCCGCAATCATCGGCCTGCACCGCGCCCAGCGTGGCGAGAGCGCGGATTTCCGCGGGAAGCCCGCTGGTGGATTCGGTGCGGTTCATGGCGCTGATCGCCTGAATCTTCGCCAGCACCGGCGAACCGGCCGCGGCCATCTCGCGCATGTAGTCGAGCCGGACGCCGAGCGCCTGCTCGGTCGCCAGCACCTGGTCCATCGCTTCAGCGGTATTCGTCATCGGGTATCCTTTCCGTCTGGATACCCCTTCAGACGTGCTGCCCGCCCCGCCTGTGACAGCTATTCGGCGCTGGCCGCCTGCCGGATCGCCGCCTGCCTGGCCAGCTCGGTATTGCGGCGGTTGCGCCGCTTGATCCACCACATGAAGAAGCCGGTCACCGCAAACAGCGGAATGATGATCCCGGAGACGAAGACGAGGAATTTGTAGAATCCTCCCAGGCCGGTGCCGTAATGCAGCGCCCGCTGCCAGGCGATGATGGTCTCGCCGGTCGTCATCCGGCGGGGATCGAAGACCTCCATGACCCGGGCGCGCCACGGATCGATCAGCACGGTGACCACCGGGGCGCCGTCCTCGTGGTCGCCGCGGACCATGCCGATGCGGATCGCCTGGTTCGGCCGGGTCGGCAGGAAGGCGTTGAGGAAGCGCGCATCCGGCACGCTCTGCTGCGCCAGGGCAACAGCGTCGCGCAGGCCGATCGGGCTGCCGCCCGGCACCGGCTCGACCCGGGTCTGGACCATCGCGCGCATGTCGCGGCCAGGGAAGATCGCGTTGATCGCCGCTCCGGTCTGCTGCGGGAAGGCGATATAGACGCCGGTGAAATTCACCAGCAGGAAGATCAGCAGGCTCCAGATGCCGACCGCGCCATGCAGGTCGCGATGCAGCCGCAAGCCCTTCGCGCCCTTGCGGATGGTGAAGGCGGATTGCCATCGCCCCGGCCCCCCGTTGGCTTTGGGCCACCAGATCACCAGGCCCGAGCAGCCCAGTACCAGCATGGCGATGCCGAGCCAGCCGACGATGCTGCGCCCGAGCCCGCCGGCAATGAAGAGGCGGCCATGCAGGTCATGGAAGAACCGCACCCAGCCGGTCATCGCCTGCTGCGTCTCCAGCACCTGGAGCGTCACCGGATCGAGCAGGATCTGGATGCTGCCGGCGAAGGGACTGACGGCGGGCACCGCTCCGGCCGCGCCGCCGCGCGGGGCCGGCCGCTCGCCTGCCATGCCGGGCCGCGACAGGCGGACGGCGGCGGGTTCTCCGGCTTCGGCAGGCCAGCGCACGGCGATCGGGATGCGCCCCGCCTCCCCATTCGCGGCCACCGCAGCGGCGACCATCTCGTCGGGCGAACGCCAGTCGCCTGTGGCAGAGACCTGCGGCCCGCCCTGGCCAAGCAGGTGTTCGATGTCATGGCCGTAGACCAGGATGGCGCCGGTGATGCCCATCAGCACCAGCGGCAGGCAGAGGATCAGGCCGGTCCAGAGATGGACCTGCTGCAGCCAGTACCGGATCCCGCGCGTCTTCGCCGGCTTCGTCGTCATGGATGAGAAACCTCGTCTCAGCTGTCGGCCCAGCGCCGCAGCAGGTTGTGATAAATCCCGGTGAGCTGCACGACCTGGGCATCCTTGTGGCTGCGCTCGGTGGCAAGCTGCTGGATCGCCGTGTCGAGCTGGAACAGCAGGCTGCGGTCGGCATCGGCGCGCACCATGCTCTGCAGCCAGAAGAAGGAGGCCACGCGCGTCCCGCGCGTCACCGGCGTGACGCGATGCAGGCTGGTGGAGGGATAGAGGATGAGGTCGCCGGCGGGCAGCTTGGCCCTGTGCTCGCCATAGGTATCCTCGACGATCAGTTCGCCGCCGTCATATTCCTCCGGCTCGGCGAGGAAGAGGGTGGCCGAGAGATCGGTGCGGATGCGGAAATCGCTGCCCGGCAGGCTGCGGATCGCATTGTCGACATGGGTGCCGAAGCTCTGCCCCTCGCCATAGCGGTTGAACAGCGGCGGAAACACCTTCAGCGGCAGGGCGGCCGAGATGAAGAGCGGCGAGCGCTCCAGCGCCGAAAGCACGAGATCGCCGAGCTGCGTTGCCGCCGGCGACCCCTCAGGCAGCTGCAGGTTCTTCTTGGCCAGTGCCGATTGCTGACCCGACGTGGCATTGCCGTCGATCCATTCGGCGCCTTCCATCACCTGCCGGCAATGCGCGACCTGCTGCTTGCTCAGTACTTCGGGGATATGCAGCATCATCTCTTCGTCTCCATCCGGAACGGCAACCGCCCCGCCCGTTCTGCACGGGCGGGGCGCTGCATTCCGGCACTTGGCCCGACGCGAATCTCAGAATTTGAAATTCGTCGTCAGCAGCGCGGTTCGTCCCGGCGCAACCGGCGCGAACTGGCCGTTATGCGTCGAGTCGTAATAGGTCTCGTCCAGCAGGTTCAGGACATTGAACTGGATGTCGACATGCTCGGTGACCCGGTAGGCCGCCATGGCATCGAAGCGCCAGTAATTCGGCAGCTTGGAGGTGTTGGCGGTGTTGGCATAGCGCCGGCCGGAATAGAAGGCGCCGCCGCCGACGCTCCAGTCCGGGGTCAGATCGTAGGTCGTCCACAGGCTCAGGCTGTGGCGCGGAATGTTCGGGAACTCGTTGCCGTCGTTGCTCGCATTCGGCCCGTCATCGACCAGCTCGCTCTTCATGACGGTATAGCCGCCGAACAGCTTCCAGCGGTCGGTCAGGTTGCCGGTGAAGCCGATCTCGAAGCCGTCGACGCGCTCCTCGCCGACCGGAAGGTTTTCGTCCGTGTTGGTGACGCCGCTGACCCGCGCATTCGTCTTCTCGGTGCGGAACACCGCCGCGGTCAGCGACAGCTTGCGGTCGAGCAGGTCCCATTTGGTGCCGAGCTCGTAGCTGCGGTTCTCTTCCGGCTTCAGGCTGTCCACGGTGGTCGACAGGTTGCCGTCATCGCCGCCTTCGCCGCCCGCGCCGCCCGCCGGATTCGACGAGGTGCCGTAGGCGACATAGAGGCTGCCATTCGGCGCCGGCTTGTAGACCAGGCCGGTCTGGTAGTTGAGGAAATTGTCGGTGCGGCCGGTGCTGAAGGCGCCGTTGTTGTTGGCGCCCACCGAGTCGGTGTCATAGCGGTCGAAGCGCAGACCGAGATTGAGATCCCATTGCGGCGCCAGCGCGATGGTATCGAGCAGGTAGACGGCCTGGGTATAGACCGTCGTATTGGCGAAGTTCGAGGCCGGATCGATGCTGCCGGTATAGGGATCGCTCGGATCCGGGTTGTAGAGGTCGCCCGTGATCGACGAGGGCGACAGCGTATAGCCGCGGTTCCGCGTCTCCTCGCGGCTCAGCTCCACGCCGGCGACATAGCGATGCCCGAAGCGTCCGGTGTCGAAGGCGCCCGACAGGTCGGTGACATTGGCCAGCACTTCGGTATCGGCGTTGCGCGACCGGCTTTCACGGGTCATCGTTGCCGTCGCCGTGCTGCCCAGCGCGCCGGGATAATTCGGCTTGGTGACGATGTAGTTGTTCTGCGCATAGCTATAACGCGTGGTATTGCGCAGCAGCGCGCCGCTGTCCAGGTCATGCTCGACCTGGGCGGTGACGCCGTCATAGTAGGTTTCGCGGAAATCGCGGCTGGTCAGGCCGTAGAAATTGTCGCGGTCGACCGCCACCGGCTTGCCGGTGGCCGGATCGAAGGGATGGCCGTAATCCGGCAGGTCGTCGACCTGCAGATGGTAGTAGCTCAGGGTCAGCCGCGTCGGCTGGGCCAGGCCGAAGGTGATCGACGGCGCGAAGCCGTATTTGGTGATCTCCACCTCGTCGCGGCCGGCCACCTCGGCATCATGGGCCATGACGTTGAGCCGCAGGCCGATATTGCTGTCGATGACGCGGTTGAGGTCGGCGGTGGCGCGCTTGGTCAGGTCGCTGCCCAGCGTGAGGCTGCCATTGCTGAAATCGCGGTCCTTGGCGGTCTTGCTGACCAGGTTGAGGGCGCCGCCGGTGGCGCCGCGGCCGGCGAAGGCGCCGCTCGGCCCCTTGGTGATCTCGATCTGCTCGAGGTTGAACGGATCGCGCGACTGGGTGCCGGTCTCGCGGATGCCGTCGATATAGGTGCTGGCCAGCGCATCATAGCCACGGATGAACGGCCGGTCGCCGATCGCGGTGCCGCCTTCGCCGGCGCCGAGGCTGATGCCCGGCGTGGTGCGCAGGACCTCGCTGATCGAGGTGGCGCCGCGGTCTTCGATCAGGTCCTGGGTGATCACCGTGACCGATTTCGGCGTCTCCAGCAGAGGCGCGGTGAATTTCGGCGAGGCCGAATTCTCGATCCGGTAATTCTCCGCCGGATCGGCGCTGCGCCGGCCCTCGACGGAGATCGGCGGCAGCTGCGCCGGCGCCTCGTTCGCCTGCTGGGCGGCCGCCGGCAGCGCGGCGAGCGCCACGGCGGAGGCCAGCAGGCCGGAGGAAACCCGGCCGAGCCGGGCGCGATCCTGGCGGGAATGGGCGCGGTGAAGGGTCAGATGACCGACCAGCGGTTGCGAAGAAAGAGAATCCACAGGCGACCTCGGAAGCAGCAGAAGGAATGGAAGACCTGGCTGGCTTTCCGGGGCCGCGGTCGGCGACCGCGTCGGAACTGGCTGGCTTGGCGGAGCGTCGGCCGGACGGCACGCTCTGGGGGCGGATCATAAGGAAGTCGCGACCAATTGCAACTGATTATCAATTGAATTTTAATCCGGTCGGCTTATAGAGCAGGCGGGCCGGCCGGCGGCCTGCCCCTTCCCTCCCCCCGACGCCGGGATCCTGCGCAGGATTTCGGCCAAGCCATCGTTTAGACTGGCAAATGGTCCTGTCATGAAGCGTTCCGCCCTGATCGTCCTTGCTGTGCTCGCCGCCGCGCTCGGCGCCGGGGGTGCCTGGTGGCTGTGGTCGGCGCGCGCCGATACCCAGCCCGCCTTCCGCACCCAGGCCGCCATTCTGGGCAGCGTCGAGGACACCGTCACCGCGGTCGGCACGCTGCAGCCGCTCAACTACGTCGATGTCGGCACCCAGGTCTCCGGCCAGCTGCGCCACATCTATGTGGATTTCGGAGAGAAGGTCGCGCAGGGCCAGCTGCTGGCGCAGATCGATCCCACCGTCTACGAGGCCCGCGTCGCCGCCGACCAGGCGAATCTGCTGGCGCTCCGCGCCCAGCGCAGCGACAAGCTGGTGCAGCTCGAGCTCGCCGAGAAGCAGTTTGCGCGCCAGCGCCGCCTGCTGGCCGACCGCGCCACCAGCCAGGATGCCTTCGACCAGGCCGAAGCGAATCGCAAATCCCTGCAGGCACAGATCGCCGTGCTGGACGCCCAGATCCAGCAGGGCGAGGCGACGCTGAAATCCGACCAGGCGAATCTGAGCTATACCAAGATCTATGCGCCGATGGCCGGCACGGTGGTCGACATCCTTGCCCGCCAGGGCCAGACGCTGAACGCCAACCAGTCCGCGCCTTTGGTGCTGCGGGTCGCCAATCTCGCCACCATGACGGTGCGCACCCAGGTCTCCGAAGCCGATGTGCCGAAGCTTAAACTGGGCATGGAGGCCTGGTTCACCACGCTGGGCCAGCCCGAGAAGAAGCGCCAGGGCCGGCTGCGGCAGATCCTGCCGACGCCGGAAGTGGTCAACAATGTGGTGCTCTACCCCGCCCTGTTCGACGTGCCGAACCCCGATGGCGACCTGCTGCCGCAGATGAGCGCCCAAGTCTTCTTCATCGTCTCGAAGGCGGAGAACCTGCCGGTGGTGCCGATGGCGGCTTTGCGCCCGCTTCGCCATGGCAAGGCCGCGCCCGATGACAAGTCCGAGGCCAACAGCGCCGGGGCCGACAGCCGGAACCGCTATGCCCTGCGCGTGCTGGAAGATGGCGCGCCGGTACGCCGCGTCGTCGAGGTCGCGGCCAGCAACCGGGTGAGCGCCGCGATCGCCGCCGGCCTGAAGGAGGGCGAGGACGTCGTGCTCGACCAGCCGGCATCGACCGCCGCCGCGCGGCCGCCGCGCATGCCCCGGCTGTAGCCATGAATGTGATGGCGCGGCCGCAGCAATCGGCCCCGGAGCGCGAAGCCGTACCCGTCATCAGCCTGCGCGATCTGCGCAAGACCTTCCATCGCGGCGAGTTGGCCGTCGAGGTGCTGCACGGCATCTCGCTCGACATCCATGCCGGCGAGTTCGTCGCGCTGATGGGCGCCTCGGGCTCGGGCAAGTCGACGCTGATGAATCTGATCGGCCTGCTCGACCGGCCGACGTCGGGCAGCTACCGGCTCGACGGCACCGAGGTCTCGGCACTGGATGCGGATGCCCGCGCCCTGCTGCGCCGTGAAGCCTTCGGCTTCATCTTCCAGCAATACAACCTGCTTTCCGGCGAGACCGCGACCGGCAATGTCGAGATGCCGGCGGTCTATGCCGGCATGCCCAAGGCCGAGCGGCAGCGGCGGGCGGAGGCGCTGCTGTCATCGCTCGGCCTCGCCGACCGCCTGGACCACCGGCCGAACCAGCTTTCCGGCGGGCAGCAGCAGCGCGTCTCGATCGCCCGCGCCCTGATGAATGGCGGCGCGGTGATCCTGGCCGACGAGCCGACCGGCGCGCTGGACAGCAAAAGCGGTGAAGAGGTCATGCGGCTGCTGCATGCGCTGAATGCGCAGGGCCACACCATCCTGCTGATCACCCATGACCACGAGGTCGCCGCCCAGGCCAAACGCATCGTCGAGATCCGCGACGGCCATATCCTGTCCGACACGGCGAATGGCGAAGCCGCGCCGCAGGTCGAGCCGAAACGGCCGCAGAAAAGCCGCCGGCCGGGCTTCACCGCCTTCGATGCCGCCGAATCCGCCCGCATGGCCCTGCAGGCGCTGAGCGGCAATCTGCTGCGCACTCTGCTGACCCTGCTGGGCATCATCATCGGCGTCGCCTCGGTGGTCGCCATGCTGGCGATCGGCGACGGCGCGCGGCAATCGGTGCTCGACCGCATCAGCGCGATGGGCACCAATCTGCTGCTGGTGCGGCCGGGCGCGCCGAATATCCGGCGCTCCGACGGCATCACCGCCACCCTGGTCGCCGCCGATGCCGATGCCATCGCGCAATTGCCCAATGTCGCCGCCGCGGTGCCGGAATATCCGGGCAGCGCCACCGTACGCGTCGGCAGCCGCGATTACGTCACCCAGGTGAACGCCACCACCGCCCCCTTCCCGCAGGCGCGCAACTGGCCGGTCGCCGAGGGCATCTTCTTCACGGCGGACGACGTGAAGGCCTATGCGCCGGTCGCGGTGCTGGGCCAGACGGTGGTGCGCAACCTGTTCGAGGGCGCCGATCCGATCGGGCGCTTCGTGCTGCTCAACAACATCCCCTTCCAGGTGATCGGCGTGATGGCGCCGAAGGGCGCGACGCCCTGGGGCGCCGACCAGGACGACATCGTCTACGTGCCGCTGACCACCGGATCGCTGCGGCTGTTCGGCCAGCGCTATGTCCGCACCGTCACCGTGCAGGTCGACGACGTGAAGCAGATCGACGCGACCCAGCAGGCGGTGCGCGACCTGCTGATCGCCCGCCACCGGGCCGAGGATTTCCAGATCCGCAACATGGCCTCCATCATCGAGACCGCCACCGAGACGCAGAACACGCTGACCATCCTGCTCGGCTCGATCGCGGCGATCTCGCTGCTGGTCGGCGGCATCGGCGTGATGAACATCATGCTGGTCAGCGTCACCGAGCGCACCCGCGAGATCGGCGTGCGCATGGCGACCGGCGCGCGGCGGCTGAATATCCTGACCCAGTTCAATGCCGAGGCGCTGGCGATCTGCACATTGGGCGGCCTGATCGGCGTGGCGCTGGGCCTGGGCGCCACCTGGGTCTTCGCCTCCTTCGGCCGGCCGGTGATCTATTCGATCGAGCCGGTGCTGCTCGCCTTCTTCTGCGCCTTTGCCACCGGGCTGCTGTTCTGCTATCTGCCGGCGCGCAAGGCCGCCGATCTCGATCCCGTCGTCGCCCTCTCCGCTGAATAGCCCACCATGTCCCTTCGCTTCACCGCAGCGCTGCTCGCCGCGCTTTCGCTGACCGCCTGTTCGATGGTGCCGGATTATTCGCGGCCGCAGACGGAGATTCCCGCAGCCTGGGACAGCCAGCGCGGCGCGCCCGCCGATCTCTGGCCGTCCACCACCTGGTGGCAGGGCTTCGGCAGCGCGGAGCTGAACCGGCTGATCGCGGCCGGCCGGCAGAGCAATACCGACCTGCGCGCCGCCCTCGCCCGCATCCGCCAGGCCGAGGCGCAGGCGCGCATTTCCGGCGCCGCGCTGTATCCCACGCTGGGCCTGGATGCCGGCGCCAGCCGCACGCGCCAGGGCCGCGGCTCGCTGTCTTCCAGCACCGGCCTGAGCTCGTCGAGCTTCGCCGGCCGCTCCGACCACGTCATCCGCAATTCCTATTCCGGCACGCTCGCCGCCGGCTATCAGCTCGACCTGTTCGGCGCCAATGCGGCCAGCGCCGAGGCCGCCCTGGCGCGGCTGGATTCCAGCCGCTACGACCGCGAGGCGGTGGCGATCACGCTGCATGCCGATATCGCGGCCAATTACTTCACCCTGCTGGGCCTGCGCGACCGCATCCGGCTGGCCGACGAGACGCTGCGCCTGGCCGAGGACGTGCTGCAGGTGCTGGAGCGCCAGCGCGCCGCCGGCGCCTCCACCGATTTCGAGGTGGCGCAGCAGCGCAGCGCGGTGGCCACCCAGCGCGCCACGCTGGCCGGCCTGCAGCAGCAGGAGCGCGTTGCGCTGGATGCGCTCGCCGTCCTGCTCGGCCGCCCGCCGCAGGGCTTCCGCGTCGAGGCCGCCAGCCTGAACGCCGTGTCCCTGCCGCCGGTGATTGCCGGGCTGCCCTCGGAACTGCTGCTGCGCCGGCCCGACCTGCGCAAGGCGGAGGCCGATCTTGTCGCCGCCAATTTCGATATCGGCGCCGCGCGGGCCGCGCGCTTTCCCAGCCTCGACCTGACTGTCCGCGCCGGCACGCAATCCTCCACCACCGGCATGCTGCTCGATCCGGCCACCATGGTCTATGCCATGGCCGCCTCGCTGACCGCGCCGCTGTTCGAGGGCGGCCGGCTGCAGGGCCAGGAAGACCTGTCGCGCGCCCGCAATGCCGAGCTGATCGAGACCTATCGCGGCGCGATTCTCACGGCCTTCCGCGACACCGAGGATGCGCTGAGCGCGACGGCGATCGCCGCGCAGCAATATGCCTTCGCGCAGGAAGCCTACGAGCAGGCGCGCGAGGCCTATCGCATCGTCGATTCGCGCTTCCGCGCCGGAACCGTGGATTTCATCAACCTGCTGGACGCGCAGCGCTCGGTCTTTGCCGCCAATGACACGCTGGTGCAGGCTTACTTAAGCCGCTTCACCGCGATCATCGATCTGTATCAGGCGCTGGGCGGCGGCTGGGACGGCAGCGTGACGCTCCCGGCGGCCGATTAGGCGGCCTGCTCCGCCGCATCGGGCACCGCCGCCCGCAGCCAGCCGGCGATCTCGTCCCAGCGTTCGACCGGCATGCTGCGCCGGAAGAAGCCGAAATGGCCGATGCCTTGCAGCCCCCAGTCGGCCGGCGTCACATGCAGGCGCTCGATCCGCGCCCCGGGATAGAAGCGGGCCAGCGCATCGACGCCGCGGATCGGGCCATAGGTGGTGTCGTCGGAAAAGCTGACCAGCCGCATCTTGGCCCGGATGCAGTCATTGTAGGGCCGCAACGGGCGGTGGCCGTCATCGACCAGGTAATGCGGCGAGCGGCACCAGCGCGCCCAGTCGCGCGCCACGCCGCCGGGCAGCGGATTGCCGCCGACGAAGACCCCCGGCAGCGCGCCGGTCAGCTTCACCAGGCCCGGCACCATCACATACCACCAGAAGGGCAGGTAAAGCCGGTGCAGGAAGGGCCAGTGCCGCCAGTATCCGTGCTGCGAACCGATGGTGACGACGGCGGCGATGTCGCCCGCCTGCGGCGTCATGCCGAGGATCTGCCCGCCGAAGGAATGGCAGACGCGGGTGCGCTTCAGGCCGGGGCGATGCGTGTGCAGCCATGCCGTCGCCGCCGGCATGTCCTTCGCGGCCCAATCGAGCATGCGCGGCGCCGCCGCGCCCCGGCTCGGCTTCGATGCCGCGATGCCGCGGAAATCATAGGTCAGTACGGTGAAGCCGTGCGACGCCATATGGGCGGCGAAGGCCGCGTAATAGCGCGCCGGCACGCCGGTGGCACCGTCGATCTGCAGGCTCAGGCCGTTGGAGCGGCGCGGCTCGAACAGGCTGGCGCTCAGGACCTGACCATCGGCGGCGGTGATGGTGACGGATTGTGATGCGTCGCTCATGGCCGGCAATCTAGGTGCGCCTTCGGCGCGCCGGCAACCGCAAAGCACCGGCGTTCGAATGAATTCAGCTCATCTCACCCTGCGTCGGCGCCCGTTTGCGGCCTGATAGGGCCGCATCGCCGCATGCGCCTCCGCCATCAGCTGCAGCAGCCACTGCCGCAGCGCGGCAATCCGCGGCTTGTCGGCTTCGGCGCGGCGGCAGACGAACCAGTAGCTGCCCTCCACCTTCACCGGCGGCGTGAACGGCAGGCTGAGGCGGTCCTCCTGCAGCCGGGGCGCGATCAGCGGGCTGAGGCCCAGCGCGACGCCGAGACCCCGTTCCGCGGCATCCAGCGTCTGGGTGATGTTGTCGACCCAGATCTCGCGCTTCGGCCGGATCGCGCCGGCCTTGGCGGCGGCGAGCCAGCGCGGCCAGGCCTCGGGGAAGGCGCTGAGATGGATGATCGTCTGCTGCGCCAGGTCGCGCGGATGGCGCAGCGCGGGCAGCAGCTTCGGCGCGCAGACCGGCGCGACGGCGAGATCGGTGAGCCTGGTCGCCGCAAGCCCAGGCCAGCGCCCGTTGCCGTAGCGGATCGCGGCATCCACCGCGTCGCGGGCGAAATCGGCATTGCGCTGGCTCGATTCCACATAGAGCCGCAGGCCGGCTTGCGTATCGAGGAAGCGTTCCAGATGCGGGATGATCCACAGCGTGGCGAAATGCGGCACGGCCGAGAGCCGCAATTCCTCGGCCTGGCGCGGCAGCAGAAGCTTCGCCGAGGCCTGCACCACCTGGTCGAAGGCCTTGCGCGTGACATTCGCGTAATCCTGGCCGGCCTCGGTCAGCCTGATCTCGCGGTTGAGCCGGCGGAACAGCGCCAGGCCGAGATGCCGCTCGAGCTGGCGCACGCGATGGGAGATCGCCGAGGGCGTGAGATGCAGCTCGGCCGCCGCCGCCTTGAAGCTCATATGGCGGGCGGCGGCATCGAAAGCCTCGAGGGCCAGCAGGGGCGGCAGGCGTTTGGCCATGGCGCCAGATTAGGGCCCGTGCGGCATTTGAGAAGATGTGACGTGGCGGCAGGTGACGCTGCGGTATTACCTCGGACGGAATACCCTCA
>CAYSCA010000089.1:0-12849 GCA_964429465.1 uncultured Rhodospirillaceae bacterium | reverse complement strand
AGTTCGAAGGCATATGTCATGATGCGGTCGCAGCCGCGCCGGGTGAATACCGCCTCCTGGACCGCGAATTCCTCCTCGGTGTCGCGATACATGCGGCCGCCGACTTCCGAATATTCCCCTTCGTTGTTCTCGCGCACGACATAATAGTCTATATCGCCGGGCTTGCGGCCCTTCAGCGGACTCTCCACGCCGGGCAGCAGCCGGACCGGCCGCAGATTGACATATTGCCGGAAGCTGCGGCGGATCGGGATCAGCAGGCCCCAGAGCGAGACATGATCGGGCACGCCCGGATAGCCGACGGCACCGAGATAGATGGCATCCGCGCTGCGAAGCTGATCGATGGCATCATCGGGCATCATCTTGCCGGTCTTGGCAAACCGCTCACAGGACCAGTCATAGGCACGCCAGTTGAGCTGGAAGCCGAAGCGTCGGGCAGCCTGCTCCAGCACGGCCTGCCCGGCCGGGACCACTTCCTTGCCAATCCCATCGCCTTCGATCACTGCTATCGTATACGTTGCCATTGCGCACTCCGCCCCCTTGGGTTCACGCGACGCCCTGGAGCGTTCCACGCAGGCTGTGCCGATGTCAAATCATACAGCCCCCAGAAGCTCTTGATTTTTAATCGCAACCGGAGCCCGAGGGCTTCCGGTCATGATTTTCGACCTGCCCAAGAACGACGGCAGGGCGTATGATCCTTCGCCGGATGACCAGGATGACGAGCGGGAACATTGGGCTGGTCCTCGACCCCGATCTGAACAATCTCAGTCCGCGGGAAGCCGAATTATTGGCCTATTGGCAGGCCCATCGCGGACCCGAAGGGCTGCCAGGCCGCGCGGCCTTCGATCCTCTCGCCCTGCGCCCTTACCTGGGATACCTGCTTGTCGCCGACATCGAGCCTCCGGCGGGACGGGGCAAGCAGCGGCGCTTCCGCTACCGCCTGATCGGCACCGATCTGGCCGAGATCAGCGGCCGGGACATGAGCGGCCGGTATTTCGACGATATCTACGATCCCATTGCATTGAAGGAAATGCAGTATTGTTTCGGCTGGGTTGTCGATAACCGGCGACCCGCCAGGGTCTATGGGACGCTGCGCCATGCCGGCCGTGCTTTCGTCCGGTTCGATGGCCTTTTCATGCCGGTCAGCACCGGAGACGCCGGTACCGCCAACCAGGTGATCGGATACGTGCTGCCGGAAAGGCTCCGCTGACCGTCAGCCGGCCAGGCCGAAAACCTCGCGCTGTTCGGCCACGCCGCGCAGGATGTGACGTCCCTGCGAAGTGAGCCTGTTCGCCGCCGGTCCGGCAGCGGCGGCGAAGGATGCCGAGGCCAGCAGATTCCGGCCGAGAACGGCACAGAGGTTTTCCAGCCGCGACGCCTCGTTCACCGCCGGGCCGATCAACGTGAAATCGAGCCTCGCGCCGGTTCCGACATTGCCGTACATCACCAGCCCGCGATGCAGCGCGATGTCGAGCTCAAGCGCCGGCAGGCCGCCCGCGCGCCGCTCGGCATTGAGGGCTTCGACGCAGGCCAGTGCCTCCTCGGCGGCATCCAGCGCCGCGGCACAGACCGGAGCCGGATCGCGATCTGCTTCCAGATGGAAACTGGCCAGCAGGCCGTCGCCAAGGAATTTCAGCACCTCGCCGCCCCGGCTTGTGATCGCGGGGCCGAGACAATCGAAATAGGCGTTGAGAGTCGCCACCAGCGGCTCGATCGAGAGGCGGTCGGCCATGCCGGTGAAGCCGCGCAGGTCGGCACACAGGATTACGGCATCCACTTTCTGGGCCGCGCCGCGCCGTATCTCACCCGACAGGACATGCCTTGCCGCATCGCCGCCGATATAGGAAGCTGTCACGTCGCGCGCGATCTGCGTCAGGGTGGCCGACTTCACCGCCAGCGCCAGCAGCGGCACCAGGCCGCGCAGCCGCGCCACGGCGCGAGCCGCGAAACCGGCCGGGTCTGAAGCGGCAAATGAGCTGATCATGCCGACGCCAACATGGCTGTTCTCCAGCTGGCTGCCCTGCAGATCCCAGCCGAAGCTGTAGGCCAGCGCCAGCCAGTCGGTGAAGCCGCTGGCCGCGAATTCCTGCAGCACCGGGTAATCGAGCTGTGCCTCGGGTCCGGTCAGCCGGCGGCGCAGTTCGAAGATTTCGTTCTCGAGCATGTAGCGGAACGGGCTGTCCTGCCAAGCCGCCTCCGGCACGTCCCCCGGATCGCGATGCGGCATCTCCACATGCCCGGCCAGCCCCTCCCGGGCCAGCCAGGTCGAACCCCGCGCCCGCACGAGGGGATGCAGGGTCGCGATCGCCATATAAGCGCGCCCGATTGCGATCCCTTCGGCATTGAGGCGGCTTGCGAAGCCCTCCAGGAGCTGATCGACGGGCAGGCCATCGAGCCCGGCGGCGATCAGCCATTGTTCGAGCGGTGCATTGTCGCCCAGGGCTGGGACATGGATTGTCATGGCGCGTTCCTACACGGCCGCCGGACGGGAATCCTGCGTCCGGACCGGCGTTTCGTTCCGGAACGGCTGCAGCAGCATCCGGTCGAGCCGCAATTGCCCCGGATCGCGGAACATGGTCAGGCCGATCGTCATGCCGTCATGCCCGTCCCGCGGCTGAGCCCGATAGGTGCCGAACAGCCGGTCCCACCAGGGAAGATTGAATCCGAAATTGCTGTCCGTCTCATCACGGTGCCAGGAATGATGCACCCGATGCATATCTGGAGTGACCACGACAAACCGCAATACGCGATCCAGCCGGGCTGGCATCGCGCCATTGGCATGATTGAACATGGACGTCGCATTCAGCAGAACTTCGAACAGCAGGACGGCCAGTGCCGGCGCGCCCAGCAGAAGCACGGCGGCCGCTTTGATCGCGATCGACAGCAGGATTTCCACCGGATGGAAACGCGAGCCGGTGGTCACGTCGATATCGAGATCGGCGTGGTGCATGCGATGCAGGCGCCAGAACAGGCCGATCTTGTGGAAAGCGACATGCTGGCCGTAGATCAACAGATCGAGCGCGAGGAAACTTGCCAGGATCGCCAGCCAGTAGGGCAATGCGAGCCAATTGAACAGGCCGACTCCCGTCTGCTCGGCCCAGAGCGCCACGCCGACTGCGGCACCGGGCGCGACAAATCGCAAGACCAGAGTATTGAGTGCGGCAATGCCGATATTGCCAGGCCAGCGGCGCAGGCGGCCCTGCGCCAGCGGCCGGCGCGGTGCCGCGACTTCCCACAGCATCAGCGCCGCGAGGACGCCAAGATAGATCCCAAGCCGGATCGCCGGTTCGTTACCGAAAATCAGTGCTATCATACAAGACAATGTAGCGCAGTCAGCCCTTCCCCTACAGGGTTGGCATCTCAGGCGGCATCGCGTTCCGGCGGCGGCTCCCCCGAGGGGCCGGGCGGCGCCGGTGGTGTGTCCGAGGGCGGCAGCACCGTCTCCTGCGCGCGCGGGTCGATATCGGGGCGGATCGGCGCTGTCGCCGGCATCGGCACGAAATCGGCCTTCTGGGCATCGGCCGGTGCCGAACGCTGCCGCATCCGGTAGGCCGTGAACAATGCCATGGCCCCGTGGATCGCCGCAGTGAAACCGAACAGGCCGCTCGGTCCCACCCCCGCCATCGCCAGCGCCGACAGCAGCGGACCGACGACGGATGCGAGGCCATTGACCAGCAGCAGGCCGCCGGCGACGGCAACGAAGTCGGAGCCTGGCGCCATGTCGTTGGCATGCGCCACGCTGAGCGCGTAGACCGGAAATGCGAATACACCGAATAATGCGCCGGCAATCACCGTAAGGCCCGGCACCATCAGTCCGGTGAGGACAACCGCCATACCGGCCAGCGCGGCGGCGGTGCAGGCGATCAGAATGGCCAGCCGGCGGTCGACGCGATCCGACAGACGGCCAAAGGGCCATTGCGAGAATGCGCCGCCCACGACCACGGCGCTCATGAACAATGCGACGTCGTGCACATCGGAGCCGGATTGCAGCACGAAGGCCGGGCCGAGGGCCCAGAAGGAACCATTCGCCAGGCCGACCACCACGCATCCCATGACACCGACCGGCGAGATACGGAACAGCCCGGCGAAGGACAGTCGCGCGGCATTGACCGGCGCCGGCTGCGGCGAGCGCGTCATGGCAACCGGCACGGCTGCCAGCGACACGAGGATCGAGGCGAAGGTGTATAGCGGAAAGTTTTTCGGATCATCGGTCAGCATCAACAGCTGCCCGAGCGTCAGCACAGCGTAATTCACCGTCGTGTAGGTCGTGAAGATGGTGCCCCGGTTGGTGCTGGTGGATCGTTCATTGAGCCAGCTCTCGATGACAAGGTAGAGACTGGCGAGACACAGGCCGGTCAGCGCGCGCAGGATCCACCAGAAGATCGGAGCCACCACCAGCGCATGCAGCAGCGGCGTGACGGAAGCCACCGCCACCATGGCCGCGAACACGCGGATATGACCCACCCGCCGGATCAGCCGCGGCGTCATCAGACAGCCGAGGACGAAGCCGCTGTAGTAGCTGGCCCCGAGCACGCCGATGGAGAGTTCGCCGAAATTCTCGAGACTGGCGCGGACCGGCAGCAACGTTCCCTGCAAGCCGTTGCCCGTCAGAAGCAAAGCCACGCTCAGCAGCAACGCGCCGATCGGAGCAAGCGCAGCCATTATCTTCTCCCCTCAGAGATGTGCGCGCGATCGTGACACTCGAATCATTGTTGTCGACAGAATAATGCGGAAATGAGCGGGCATCATCGCAACATGCAGCAGATCGATCATCATTCGGATGAATTTTGTGACGCCGCGTAAACACGTGTTTTATATAGGATTCATGCGGGTTTTCCGCCACTGCGATAGAAGATGAGACATTCTCGGGACATTTAAGGTTGACACACCGGACTGCGATCTGAATACTCGCCGCACCAATTCGACATAGTCATCGCTCACGCGTGACGCGGATTCACTTCCGCGCCCCCAAGAGCTTTTTTTGTTTTTTCTGTTGCCTAGCGCAAACTCGCTTCGGCGACGTTCGATCCAAGGTCGGCACGACGTCGTGGGGATTTCAACCGAGAGATGGAGGCGCCAATGTCTGACTCACCCAAAACCCGGATTCATCCGGCACTACCGGATCTGGCCAATCAGGCCAAACGCGGCGAAATCGGTCGTCGCGACTTCCTGCGCACTGCCGCGCTGCTCGGCGCCTCGGCCGCAACCGCACATTCCCTGCTCGGCATTGCGCTGAAGCCGGGTACAGCGATTGCCGCAGAGGCACCGAAATTCGGCGGCAATCTGCGGGTCTCGATGAATGTCATGGACATGTCGGACCCTGCTATTTTCGACTGGTCGCAGAAGGGAAACCAGGCGCGCCATATCATCGAACCGCTGGTGCAGGTCGACAAGAACAATATCGCCCGGCCGCACCTCGCCGAAAAATGGGAAGCGTCCGATGACTTGAAGACCTGGACCTTTCATCTCCGCAAGGGCGTGAAATGGTCCAATGGCGATCAGTTCGGCGCCGATGACGTGATCGCCACCTTCAAGCGCTGGCTCAACCCCGAAACCGGCTCGTCGAATATCGGGCGCTTCTCGGCGCTGACCACGACCACCGACACCGGCAAGAAGGACAAGGACGGCAAGCCGGTCAAGAAGACGTCAATGTCGGAAGGTGCGCTGGAAAAGGTGGACGAGCACACCGTGCGCTTCCACCTCAACACGCCGGACCTCAGCCTGCCGGAGAGCATGGCCGATTACCCCGCGCTGATTACCCACAGGAATTTTGCCAAGGACGGCGCAAATTTCATCAAGAACCCGATCGGCACCGGCGCTTTCGAGCTGAAGGAATTCAAGGTCGGCGAGCGCATGGTGCTTACGAAGCGCAAGGACAAATACTGGGGTGGCGACGTCTATCTCGATCAGATCACCTATATCGATCATGGCGACGATCCGGCGGCGCAGATCGCGGCCTTCGCCTCCGATCAGGTCGACACCACCTATGAAACCGGCGTAGAACAGGTTGCCGCCATCAAGGCGCTGCCGATGCTGGATCTCTATGAGACCATCACGGCGCAGACCGGCATCGCCCGTTTCAAGGTCACCGAGAAGCCGTTTGACGACAAGCGCGTGCGCCAGGCCATCCAGGCCTGCATCGACCATGACCGGCTCAAGACGCTGCTCTATGGCGAATACGGCGCTTCGGCGGAAGATCATCATGTCTCGCCGGTGCATCCGGAATATGCCGAGTTGCCACGGCTGAAGCAGGATTATGCCAAGGCCAAGAAGCTGCTGGCGGAGGCCGGGCATGCCGATGGCCTAAAAATCCGCATCGACTGCGTTGCCAGCCCGACCTGGGAGCAGAATGCCTGCAAGGCAATTGCCGAGATGTGCCGGCCGGCCGGAATTGACGTCGAGATCAACGTGATGCCCGGCGGCACCTACTGGGATCGCTGGACCACGACGCCGTTCGGCTTCACCAACTGGACCCATCGTCCGCTTGGCGTGCAGGTCTATAACCTCGCCTATCGCAGCGGCGTGCCGTGGAACGAATCGTCCTATTCCAACCCGGAATTCGACAAGCTGCTCGATATCGCCGGCACGAAGATCGATCCTGCCGCACGGCGCGCCGACATGGCCAAGCTGGAGAAAATCCTGCAGGATGATGCCGTCTTCGTGCAGTCGCTCTGGCGCTCGGTATTCGTTGCCGCGAACAAGCGCGTGCGGGGCCTGTATGCCCACGTCGCGCTTGAGCATCATTACAACAAGGTCTGGCTGGCCTGATCCCCGAGGTTGTCGGGCTGGAGTTTTTCCAGCCCGACGGCCCCGGCCATGAGGATTCAGACATGCTGAGCTTCATTTCCCGCCGGCTAGCCCTGACAGCGATGACCATGCTGGCAGTTTCGCTGCTGGTGTTTCTGCTGCTTGAGCTCAATCCGGGCTCGGTCGCCGTGAAGGTTCTGGGCCCCTACTCCTCCGAGGAGCAGCGGCAGCTCTGGATGGCGGCGCATGGCTATCTCGATCCCCTGTGGCAAAGATATTTCACCTGGCTCGGCAAGATGCTGACCGGCGATTTCGGCGACAGCATCCGCTTCAAGGTTCCGGTCGCCGAAGTGCTGTGGCCGCGCCTGTGGAATACCGCGATCCTCGCCTTCTGGACATTTGCGGTTCTGATCCCGCTGTCGCTGACGCTCGGCGTTCTGGCCGGAATGCGGGAAGGCTCCCGTCTTGATCGTGCGATTTCCATCACCAGCATCATCACCACGTCGATTCCGGAATTCGCCAGCGCGGTATTCCTGGCCGCCATCTTCGTCTTCGGCCTTGGCATCCTGCCCGGTACTTCCGTGATGTCGAACGGCTTTGACCCCATGCAATTGATCCTGCCGGTCATGGTGCTGGTCCTCTACGATATCGGATACGTCACCCGCATGACCCGTGCGTCGATGGCCGAGGTCATGACGGCCCCCTATATCCGCACCGCCGTCCTGAAGGGCATTCCATTCCCGCGGGTCATTCTCCGTCACGGCCTGCGCAATGCGCTGATCCCGCCCTTCACGGTGATCATGCTGCAGATCAACTGGCTGCTTTCAGGCGTCGTGGTGGTGGAATTTTTCTTTGCCTACAAAGGATTCGGCGCCCTGCTTCTGGAGGCCTCGCTCAATCAGGATGTCTACCTGATCCAGGCCTGCGCAATGGTCGCTGTTCTGGTCGCGGTCACCACGCAGACTTTGGCCGATATCGGCTACACCTATCTCAATCCTCGCATCCGGTTGCAGTGAGGATGCCGCGATGAGCATCAGCGAACAGACTGCCCGAGCATCCGCGCTACCGCCCCGCATGACCCGCATCCTGAAGGCCGTCGGCCTTTTGCGGGAAAGCCCGATCGCGATGATTGGCACCGGCCTGATCGTCTTCTGGATCCTTGTCGCGATCCTGGCGCCGTTGCTGGCCCCCTTCGATCCGAACGTCACCCTGCAGCCCTTCGCCAAGCCGGGCGCCGCCTATGCGGCCGGGAACGGTACTTTCTGGCTGGGCACCGATCATCTGGGCCGCGATATCCTGTCGCGCATCGTATGGGGCTCGCGGACGGTTCTGATCTACGGCTTCATCGCCACGGCCTGCGCGTATGCCGTCGGCGTCGTGATGGGGCTGGCGGCAGGATATTACCGCGGCTGGATCGACGAACTCCTCTCGCGGCTCGGCGATATCATTCTCTCCTTCCCGATTCTCGTTCTGTATGTGGTGATTATTGCCACGATCGGCGCATCCGGGATCAACATCGTCCTCGCCGTCACCTTTGCCTCGGCGCCCGCCATCATGCGCATCGTACGCGGCCTGGTGCTGGAAATCCGCGAGCGTGACTATGTCGCCGCTGCCAAGATGCGGGGCGAGAGCGCCTGGTACATCATGCTGGTGGAAATACTGCCCAATGCCCGCGGCCCCCTGATCGTCGATGCCTGCCTGCGCATGGGCTATGTGACCATTACCATCGGCGTGCTCGGCTTTCTCGGCCTCGGCCTGCCGCCGCCCGACCCCGACTGGGGCGGCATGATCAACGAAGCCCGCTCGATGGCCCTGGCGTTCCCGCATATGACGGTGCTGCCCTGCATCGCCATCTCATCGCTGGTGCTCGGCCTCAATCTGCTGGCCGACGGACTGAGGGAGATTTCGCTGCGTGACTGACATGACCCCAATCGCTCAGGTCGCCGCAGAGCCTGTCCTGGATTTGCAGGATCTGCGGATTTCCTATTTCACCCGCTCCGGCGAGATCAACGTCGTGCCGGGCCTGGATCTCAAGCTTTATCCGGGCGAAGCGATCGGCCTGGTCGGGGAAAGCGGCTGCGGCAAGTCCACCCTCGGCTACGCGATCATGCGCTATCTCGGCCGCGCCGGCCGGATCATGCGGGGCAAAGTTGTCTTCGAAGGCCAGGATCTCTATGCGCTCGGCGAGGAAGACCTGCGCAAGCTGCGCGGTAACCGGATGGCGATGGTCTACCAGGACCCGATGTCCAGCCTCAACCCGACCATGACCATCGGCGAACAGCTGATGGAAGTGCCGATCTACCACTTCAACGCCACCCGCGCTGAGGCCCGCGACCGCGCGCTGGCGATGCTGGAAGAGGTCAATCTGCCCGATCCTGCGGCAATCATGAATCGCTATCCGCATCAGCTGTCCGGCGGCCAGCAGCAGCGCGTGGTCATCGCCATGGCGCTGATGTCCGAACCCGCACTGCTGATCATGGATGAACCGACCACCGGCCTGGACGTCACGGTGGAGGCCGCGGTGCTGGATCTGATCGCAGCGCTCCGCCGCAAACACAAGACCTCGATCGTATTCATCAGCCACAATCTCGGCACCGTGGTTCGCATCTGCGACCGCATCGGCGTTCTCTATGCCGGCGAGCTGGTGGAAGAGGGCCGGATCCGGGATGTATTCAACGATCCCCGCCACCCCTATACCCGCGGCCTGCTGAGTTGCGTGCCGACGCTCGATGCCGACAAATACTCGGCCCCGCTGACCCCGATCCGCGGCACAGTTGCCGTGCCGCGTGTGCGGCCACCCGGATGCGTTTTTGCCGCGCGTTGCGAGCACCGGGAGGAAGGCCTGTGCACCTCCGGCACTATCGGCATGAGGATCGCGCCGCAGGCCAGGCGTCATCGCGTCCGCTGCGCACGGCAGCATGAATTGCCGGCACTGGCCCGTGGCGCCAACGGCGAAGCAGTATCCGATGCAACTGCCACCCGCGGCGAGGCCGTGCTGCGGATCGACGGCCTGAAGAAATACTACGAGCAGCCGACCGGCCTCGGCATGGTCAGCGGGCAGAGCGTCGAGGTTAAGGCCATCGACGGAATCCACCTGAAGGCGCGGCGCGGCGAAACGCTGGCAATCGTCGGTGAGAGCGGTTGCGGGAAATCGACCCTGGCGAAGGTCCTGACCGGACTGGAGACCGCTACCGGCGGCAAGGTCACGCTGGATGAGATCGATCTGACCGATCTGGGCGTCGACAAGCGGCCGGACGATGTCATCCGCCGCCTGCAGATGGTGTTCCAGAATCCGGATTCGACGCTGAATCCGAGCCATACCATCGGCTATGCGCTGGAGCGCCCGCTTCGCCAGTTCGCCAATCTCGATGGAGAAAGGCTGAAGAAGAAGGTCAAGTCGCTGCTCAAGGCGGTGAACCTGCCGGCCGAATTCGCCCGCCGCAAGCCGCGCCAGCTATCCGGCGGCCAGAAGCAGCGCGTCGCCATCGCCCGCGCCCTGGCCGGAAGCCCGGAAGTGATCATCGCCGACGAGCCGGTTTCGGCGCTCGACGTCTCGGTGCAGGCGGCGATCATCAACCTGCTTGCCGATCTGCAGTCCGAACGGCAGACGACCATGCTGTTCATCAGCCACGACCTGTCGGTCGTCCGCTATCTGGCAGACCGCGTAGCCGTGATGTATCTCGGCAAGATCATGGAAATGGGCGGCGTCGACCAGGTTTTCGCGCCGCCCTATCACCCCTATACCGAAGCATTGCTGTCGGCTATCCCGGTGCCGGATCCCAATGTGAAGACCCGGCGCATCCTGCTGGACGGCAAGCCGCCCAGCGTGCTCGATCGCCCTGCGGGCTGCCCCTTCGCGGCGCGCTGCCATCGCAAGGTCGGCCCGATCTGCGACGAGCAGGAGCCGCCTGAGCGGCGCTTCGCAAACGGCCATCGCATTGCCTGTCATCTGCCGCCGTCAGATCTGAACAAAATGGAATCGGTGATGATGCAGGCCGCCGCAGAGTAGCCGCGGCACGGCCTCAGTCCAGCGTGAAAGTCTCGTGCACGGCCATGGCAGCCTCCCGTGTCAAGTTCGGCACAGGAGGTGGCCTTCCTCAGCCCTTCAGGAATGCAGCCAGTGCATCCGGCGCCACACCGGCCACCGCAGCGAGGCGCCGCGCCAGTTCGGCTGCCGCCGGGCGCAGTTGCCCCGGCGGCCGGTCAAGCCAGTAGGAAACCGGATTAAGCGCCGTGCAGCGGTCGACGGCAACGAGCCGACCGCTGTCGATGTCGCGCTGCGCCAGCGGCGGCCGCGCCAGCGCGATGCCGAGCCCGCAGGCAGCAGCATCCAGCACCAGGTTGTAATCCTCGAAGCGGCGGTCATGGGCCTGCGGCCGGTAGTCGAGCCCCTGCGCCGTGAACCAGGCGCGCCAGCCTGTGGCGCTGGAATCATGGATCAGGGGATGGCGCAGCAGCCGCGCCGGATCGCCGGCGCCGATCTTCTCTGCCAGTTCCGGCGATGCGACCGGATAGCACCATTCGTCAAAGAGCTGCAGCGAGACGCGGCGCGGCACGCTGCCACGGCCGCAGCGCAAAGCCAGATCGATAGCCTCTTCCTCCATGTCCACCTGCCGATGATCGACGGTGAAGAGAATCCGCAGGGTCGGATTGCTGCCTTCCAGCTCCTTCAGCCGCGGCATCAGCCAGCGGCTGCTCACTGACGGCAGAGCGCTCAGGCGCACCACGGCAGAACCGCGCGGCTCGGTCCAGCGATCCGAGTAGTCGCCGATCAGCGCGAAAGCCTCCCGGGTCGAGACGTAAAGTCGGTCGCCATCAGGCGTCAGTGAGACGCCGCGCGCCTCGCGCCGGAACAGCTTCAACCCCAGCCACTGCTCCAGCTTGGCGATCTGCCGGCTAATCGCGCCATGGGTCAGATTCAGCGCCTCAGCGGCAGCCGAGAAGCTGCCCAGCCGGGCGGCAGCCTCGAAGGCCCGCAAGGTATCCAGCGGGGGAAGCTGGGCTGGTGAGCTGTGATCCATAATCACAGCTCACCCCTTATTTGCTCGTTTGTCAATCAGGCTGCCTGGCGCGATCTCTGGGGTGCCGATTGGAGATACTCATGACCGCCACCTGCTCCGCCCTGCCCGCGACCGCCCCGCGTGCCGACGTCCCCACCATTGCCGCCGTCACAATCACGGTGCTGGGCTGGTCGTCGGCTTTCCCGGCGATCGGCGCCGGGCTGGCCGGCTTCGGACCGCTTGAGCTGGGCGCATTCCGTTTCGGCCTCGCCGCCGTACCGGCAGCCTTCCTCCTCCTTGTTATGCGGCCCGCCCTGCCAGCCGTCCGCGAGGTCTGGCGGTTTGCTTTCGGCGGGCTGATCTTCGTCGCGCTCTATACCGTGCTGCTCAATATCGGCCAGCAGACCGTGCCCGCCGGCGCCGCCAGCTTCATCATCAACGTGAATCCGATCCTGACCGCAGGGTTCGCGATGCTCATCCTGGGCGAACACTTCGGCCTTTATGCCTGGATCGGCACGGCACTCTCCTTCGCCGGCATCGGGCTGATTGCGATGGGCAAGACCGACGACCTGCAGCTCAATGCCGGCGCGCTGCTGATCCTTGGTGCGGCATTGTGCACGGCGCTGACCAGCATAGTCCAGAAGCCGCTCTTCGCCCGCCATAAGCCGCAAACGGTTGCGGCCGTGAACATCATCGTCGGCGCTCTCGCCCTTTCGCCGTTCCTTCCCGGCAGCATCGCGCAGGCGCAGACCGCGCCGGCGGAAGCGCTCTTCGCAGCGATCTATCTGGCCGTGATCCCGAGCTTCCTGGTGTATGGCACTTGGGCCGTTGCGCTCTCGCGCCTGCCGGCCGCGCGCGCCACCAACTTCCTCTACTGCGTGCCGCCGCTCGCGACGCTGATGGGCTGGCTCTGGCTCGGCGAAGTGCCGACACTGTTCGGCGTCATCGGCGGTGCGCTGGCGCTGGGCGGCGTCGTGCTGGTGAATGTGAAGCGGTAATCTCCCCGGTCATCGGTCGCTGTGATGCGCCTTCGCCTTGATGCCGGCCTCCCGGATCTGGCTCAGGGATTGCCGCGGCGTCAGCGCCTCGGGATCGAGCTTGATCT
>CAYSCA010000088.1:6387-12901 GCA_964429465.1 uncultured Rhodospirillaceae bacterium | reverse complement strand
TGCGGCTGCGGCCCGATCGCATCGTCGTCGGCGAGGTCCGCGGCGCCGAGGCGCTCGATCTGCTGAAGGCCTGGAATACCGGCCATCCCGGCGGCATCGCCACCGTCCATGCCAATTCCGCCAGGGCTGCCCTCTATCGCCTCGAACAGCTGGTGCAGGAAGCAATCTCGCCGGTGCCGGTCCGGCTGATCGCCGATGCCATCGGCCTGGTCGTCTTCATTGCCGGCCGGGGCTCAAGCCGCCGGGTCGAGGCGATCGTCGAGGTGGCCGGCCTCAATGCCGATGGCAGCTATCGCCTGCGGCCGCTGGCGCCGCGCGCATCGGTCCCAGCCGAGGAGAATGCCTGATGCCTTCGCGTCATCGCCGTCACCATTGCCACCTGCCATCCTGGATCTGGCCGCTGCTGCTTCTGCCCGCCGCCGCCATGCCGGCGCGCGCCGCCGGCTCCAACATGCCATGGGAGACGCCATTGCAGGCCATCCTCGATTCCGTCGAGGGCCCGGTCGCGCGCATCATCGCGGTGATCATCATCATCATCACCGGGCTGTCCCTGGCCTTCGGCGATACCGCCGGCGGCTTCCGCCGGCTGATCCAGATCGTCTTCGGCCTGTCGATCGCCTTTGCCGCCACCAGCTTCTTCATGACCTTCTTTGCCTTCAGCGGCGGGGCGCTGCTGCCATGACCGCACCGCTGGATGGCTTCTCGGTGCCGCTCTACCGCTCGCTGACCGAGCCGATCCTGCTGGCCGGCGCGCCGCGCAGTCTCGCCATCGTCAACGCCACGGCCGCCCTGGCGCTGGCCTTAGGCCTGCGGCTGTGGCTCGCCGGCCTGCTGCTCGGCCTTGCCGGCCATCTGCTCGCCGCCATGGCGGCCCGGCGCGATCCGCAATGGCTGGCGGTGCTGGCCCGGCATCTGCGGCTGCCGGCCTATCTGTCGAGCTGATGGAGACGATGATGATGCATCTGGCTGAATATCGCCCCAATGCCGCGCTGCTGGCCGACCATCTGCCCTGGGCGGCCCTGGTGGCGCCGGGCGTGGTGCTCAACAAGGATGGCAGCTTCCAGCGCAGCTTCCGCTTCCGCGGCCCCGATCTTGAGAGCGCCACCGACGGCGAATTGCTGACCGCCTGCGCGCGCGTCAATAACGTGCTGCGCCGCTTCGGATCCGGCTGGGCGCTGTTCTTCGAAGCCGAGCGCCATGTCGCGCCCGATTACCCGCATTCCGATTTTCCCGATGCCGCCGCCTGGCTGGTCGACCAGGAACGCCGCGCCGCCTTCCAGGGCGAACCCCTGGCGTCCGGCCGCCCGGGCCAGCGGCGGCATCATGAAAGCCGGTATTTCCTCACCCTGACCTGGCTGCCGCCGGCCGACGAGATGGCGCGGCTGCAGGATTTCCTGCTCGAGCGGCCCAGGGGCGAGCCGGCGCGCAGCTGGCGTGACCGGCTCGAGCATTTCCGCGTCGAGACCGGACGCGCCGCCGATCTGCTCGGCGCCATGATGCCCGAATTCGTCGCGCTCGATGATGCAGCAACGCTGGAATACCTGCACAACACCGTCTCGCCGCGGCGCCACCGGCTCGCCATGCCCGATCCGCCGGTCTACCTCGACGGCCTGCTGGTCGATACCGCCTTCACCGGCGGCCTGGAGCCGATGCTGGGCGATCTGCATCTGCGCACGCTGACGCTGCTGGGTTTTCCCGATCTGACCCGGCCGGGCCTGCTCGACGAACTGAACCAGCTCACCTTCGCCTATCGCTGGATGAGCCGCTTCATCGCGCTCGACAAGCCGGCGGCGCAGCGCGAATTGATGCGGCTGCGCCGGCAATGGTTTGCCAAGCGCAAATCGGTCCTGGCGATCCTGCGCGAGGTGCTCTACAACGAGCCGGCGCCGCTGATCGATTCCGATGCCGAGAACAAGGCGGCCGATGCCGACGCCGCCCTGCAGGCGCTGGGCGGCGATCATGTCAGCTTCGGCTATCTCACCGTCACCGTCACGGTCTGGGATCGCGACCGGGAGCGGGCCGAGCAGAAGCTGCGCGCGGCCGAGAAGATCATCCATGCCGCCGGCCTCGCCACCATCCGCGAAAGCGTCAACGCCGTGGAGGCCTGGCTCGGCTCGCTGCCCGGACATCTCTACGCCAATATCCGCCAGCCGCTGGTGCATACGCTCAACCTGGCCCATCTCATGCCGCTGTCAGGCATCTGGGCCGGCCCCGCTGACAACCATCATCTGCACGGGCCGCCGCTGCTGATCGCCAAGACCCGCGGCGCCACGCCGTTCCGGCTGTCGACCCATATCGACGATGTCGGCCATATGATGATTGTCGGCCCGACCGGCGCCGGCAAGTCGGTCCTGCTGGCGCTGATGGCGCTGCAGTTCCGTCGCTATGACAAGGCCCGCATCGTCATCTTCGACAAGGGCGGCTCGGCCCGGGCCGCCGTGCTCGCCATGGGCGGGCAGCATTACCGGCTCGGGCTCGATGCCGACAGCCCGGCCATGCTGCAGCCCGCAATCGCCGGTCAGGCCGCAGCGCCGTCCGCGGCGTTTCAGCCCCTGCGGCGGATCGATCATGATCCCGAGCGCAGCTGGGCCGTGCAATGGCTGATCGGCCTGCTGCGCCACGACCGGGTCGCGGTGACGCCGCAGGTCAAGGACATGCTGTGGTCGGCATTGAACAGCCTGAGCAGCGCGCCGGCGGCCGAGCGCACCCTGACCGGCCTGACCCTGCTGCTGCAGTCGCAGGCGCTCAAGGCGGCTTTGCAGCCCTATACCCTGGACGGCCCGTTCGGCGCCCTGCTGGATGCCGATGACGACCGGCTCGCGTTTGGCGATGTCACCTGCTTTGAGATGGAGCAGCTGATGCAGCAGCAGGGCCTGGTGCTGCCGGTCCTGACCTACCTGTTCCACCGGCTGGAGGCGATTTTCGACGGCCGGCCAACCCTGCTGGTGCTTGACGAGGCCTGGCTGTTTCTCGACCAGGCGGAATTTGCCGCCCAGATCCGCGCCTGGCTCAAGACCCTGCGCAAGAAAAATGTCGCCGTCGTCTTCGCCACCCAGTCGCTGTCCGACATCGCCACCAGCCAGATCGCGCCGGCCATCATCGAATCCTGCCCGCAACGCATCTTCCTGGCCAATGATCGCGCCGGTGAACCGCAGCTGCGCGAGATCTATGAACGCTTCGGCCTCAATGCGCGCCAGATCGCGCTGATCGCCGATGCCGAAGCCAAGCGCGACTATTACCTGCAGTCGCGCCGGGGCAATCGCCGGTTCGAACTCGGCCTCGGGCCGGTCGCCCTTGCCCTCTGCGCCGCCGGCAGTCCGCAGGACCAGGCGGCGATCGACCGGCTGCTCACTGAAACCACCCCCGACCGCTTCCTGGCGCGCTGGCTGGAGCACCATGACCTTGGCTGGGCTGCGGAGCTCGCCGCTGCCTGGTCGGCACCGCCGGTGGCGCCGGCGGGCGGGCCTGCGCGGCCGCCTTTGATGCCGGACACGTCCGCAGCCGCAGCCGCAAAGCTTGCGGCCGCCGGCATAGCCGGTGGCCCGGTGTGAGGAGAAGACGACGATGACGACATTGATGACGACACGGCGCGGACCGGATATCGGGCCGGCGGCGATCGGCAGCCGCCGCCGGACCCGGCATTGCAGCCCGCCGCCCCGCCGGGCGCGGCGGCAGGCCGGGCGGTTCGCCGGCTGGCTGGCCCAGATGGCGCTGCTCCTGATGCCACTGACGCTGATGCCGCTCACCCTGGCGCCGCGGCCGGCGGCGGCTCTGACGGTGTTCGATCCGGCCAATTTCGAGCAGAACCTGCTCCAGGCCGCGCGCGCCCTGACCCAGATCACCAATCAGCTGCAAAGCCTGCAGAACGAGATGGCGATGCTGCACAATATGGCGCGCAACCTGACGCCGCTGGATTACTCGGCCCTGCAGGCCCTGGCGGCGGCGTTGCGGCAGATGAACGACCTGATGCAGCGCGCCCGGGGCATCGGCTTCGACCTGGCGGCGACCGAGGCCGCCTGGGCGCGCCATTATCCCAGACATTACGAGGAGAATACCCGCCATGCGGCTTTGCTCGAGGATGCCCGGCAGCGCTGGAGCCATGCCGTCGACGGCCTGCACCAGGCGATGCTGGTGCAGGCCGAGACGGTCGGCAACCTGGCCGGCGACAGCCAGCAGCTCGCCGCCCTGCTCGCCCGCTCCGATGCGGCGGTGGGCAACCTGCAGGTCGGCCAGGCCGGCAATCAGCTGCTCGCGCTGCTGACCAAGCAGCAGCTGCAGGCGCAAAGCCTGGCCGCGGCGCAATATCGCGCCCAGGCGCTGCAGGAGGCGCGCGCTGCCCTGGCGCAGGAACAGGCCAGGCTGCAGCTGCAGCAATTCCTCGGCAGCCGCCATGCCTATGACGGCCGGCGCTGAACAATCATGCGCGATCTCGCCGTCATCGACCGTTTCACCGAGATCTTCAGCCGCTATATCGACAGCGGCTTCGGTCTGCTGACCGGCGAAGTGGCCTGGCTCACCGGCATCGTGGTGGCGATCGACATCACGCTGGCCGGCCTGTTCTGGTCGCTCGGCCCCGACAGCGACGTGATGGCCAGGCTGATCCGCAAGACGCTGTTCGTCGGCAGCTTCGCGCTGTTGCTCAACAACTGGCAGCTGCTCGCCGACATCATCTTCCGCTCCTTCGCCGGCCTCGGGCTTATGGCCAGCGCCAGCAATCTCACCGCCGCCGATCTCCTGCGCCCGGGCTTCGTCGCCGATACCGGCTTTGCCGCCGCCTGGCCGCTGCTGCAGCAGGCCGGCGCATTGATCAGCTTCACCAGCTTCTTCGACCATATCGTCACCGTCATGGTGCTGGTGCTTGCCTGGTTCGTGGTGGTGCTCGCCTTCTTCATCCTGGCCGTGCAGCTCTTCGTCACCATCATCGAATTCAAGCTGACCAGCCTGGCCGGCTTCGTGCTGGTGCCGTTTGCATTATGGCACCGGACGGCGTTTCTCGCCGAGCGCGTGCTGGGCAATGTCATCGGCGCCGGGGTCAAGATGATGGTCCTGGCCGTCGTCATCGGCATCGGCGCGACGCTGTTTGAAGATTTCGTCCAGGCGCTGCCCGGCGACGCGCCAGCGCTTGGCCAGGCCATGGCGCTGATGCTCGCCGCCATGGCGCTGTTCGGGCTCGGCATCTTCGCGCCGTCCCTGGCCGCCGGCCTGACCGCCGGCGCCCCGCAGCTTGGCGCCGGCGCCGCCGTCGGAACCCTGGGCGGCGTCGCCGCCGGCACGATGCTGGCCGGCGGTGCTGCGCTGGCAACCGCAAGGCTGGCCGGCGGCGGCCTGGCCGCGCTGCGCGCCGGCAGCCGGATCGCTGGCGACAGCGCCGGCCCCGAGATCCCCGCCCGACGCGGCGGCGGGCATTCGCCTCCGCCCGGGCCTCGTCCCGGGCCTGGTCCCGGGCCTGGTCCTGGTTCAGGCGCCGGCCGCCCGGCCGGACCGGCGGTTGCCGGCACGGGCAGGGCGGGCGCGGGGCCGGCCGGCGCCGGTGACCGGGGTGTTGGCGCTGCGCCATCACAGCAGAGCACACCACCGGCCTGGGCGCGGGCCCTGCGCGCCGAGCAGCGCCGCCGCGCCCATCTGCTGCTGCTCAGCCAGACGATCCGCGATGGCGATCGTCCCGCCAGCCCCAGCAATCCCGACCTGAAGGAGCGCTCATGATCTTCAAGCGCCAGCCGCAGCGCTACGGCACCACGCCGGTGCCGGTGACGCCCTACCAGAAGGCGGCCCAGCTCTGGGACGAGCGGATCGGCTCGGCGCGGCTGCAGGCGCGCAACTGGCGGATGATGGCGTTTGGCGCTCTCGGCCTGAGCGCGCTGCTGAGCGGCGGGCTGGTCTGGCAGGCCGCGCGCAGCCACATCACCCCCTATATCGTCGAGGTCGACCGCTTCGGCGCGGTCCAGCTGGTCGGGCCGGCCGTGACGCCCTACCAGCCGGAAGACGCCCAGATCGCCTATCACCTGGCCCGCTTCATCCGCAATGTCCGCGGCTTGTCGATCGATCCGGTCGTGGTGCGCCGCGCCTGGCTCGAGGCCTATGACTATGCCACCGATCGCGGCGCCCAGCTGCTGAACGCCTTCGCCCAGGCGCAGGATCCGTTCAAGGCAATCGCCGAACGCAGCATATCGGTCGAGATCACCAGCGTGGTGCGGGCCTCGCCCGACTCCTTCCAGGTCAAATGGAAGGAGGAGACCTGGCGCCACGGCACGCGGCTGCGCCAGGAGCGCTGGACCGCCATCCTGACCATCGTCACCGAACCTCCGCGCGATCTTGTCACGTTGCGCAAAAACCCGCTCGGCATCTATGTGCACGGCCTCGACTGGTCGCGCGAACTCGATGGAGCAACGCCATGACCGGCCGATCCGCATCCGCACCAGCCACGCATCCGCAGATCCGCAGCGACCTGCCCCATGCCCAGCGCCAACCAGGCCGGTCCGGCCTGGGTCTGGCCGGCCTGGCCCTGATCGGCCTG
>CAYSCA010000088.1:0-6287 GCA_964429465.1 uncultured Rhodospirillaceae bacterium | reverse complement strand
CCCTGATCGGCCTGGGCCTGACCGCCTGCATGGCCGCACCGCAGGCCGGGCCGAAGCCCGATCCGGCAACCGCGCGGCCCGCTCTGCTGGAGCCGGTGGCCGCACCGGTCGAGATCGTCACCCTGCCCGAGCCGCTGCCGCTGCCCGGCCAGCTCAAGCCGCTGCCGGCGGCCAGACCGCAGGGCCGGCCGCTGCAGCGCGTCGCCGATGCCCAGCGCGCCGCCCGCCAGGAGCCGCGGCGCGAGGGCTTCATCAATGCCATCCAGACCTATCCCTATCATGAAGGCGCGCTCTATCGCCTCTACGCCATGCCCGAACAGGTCAGCGACATCGTGCTGCAGCCGGGCGAAAGCCTGATTGCGGTATCGGCCGGCGACACGGTGCGCTGGATCGTCGCCGACACCACAAGCGGCGCCGGCGCCGATCAGCGCGTGCATATCCTGGTCAAGCCGGTGCTGCCCGATCTGCAGACCAATCTGGTCATCACCACCGACCGGCGCGCCTATCACCTCGAACTGGAAAGCACCAGCACAACCTACATGGCGGCGGTCTCGTGGCATTATCCGCAGGAGACCCTGCGCCTGCTGCAGCAGCGCAATGCCATGGCCCGGCAAGCCGAGCCGGCGGCCGCGGGCCTGGCCCTGGAGCGGCTGCGGTTTGGCTACACCATCAGCGGCGACAATCCGCCCTGGCGGCCGGTGCGCGCCTTCGATGACGGCGCCAAGGTCTATATCCAGTTTCCCGAAACGCTGATGCAGGCGTCAGCGCCGCCCCTGTTCATTCTCGGCGCGGATGGCAATGCCGCCCTGGTGAACTACCGGCTGCGCGGCCGCTATTACATCGTCGACCGGCTGTTTGCCGCAGCCGAGCTGCGCCTGGGCACGGCCCCGCAGCAGGTCGTGCGCATCCAGGCCACGACCGGGCATGGCGCAGCTGCCGCCAGCCTGCCGGGCGCGGCGCCGTGATGGAGGCCGCGTGATGACGGATGCCGCATCATGACCGAATCCGGGCCGGTCGAGGTTGAAGATCGGGCGACGGCGGGGGACGCCACGTTCAAGCTTCGTCCCCGGCCGCGGCCGGTCACCCGGTTCCATCGCCGCCGCCTGATGCTGCTGGCCGGCCTTGCCGCCGCCCTGGTCTGCGCCGCCATGCTGGCCGCGCTGCATCCGCCGCGCCTGGATGAGCCGCGGCAGCGCGAGCTCTATCAGATCGGACGCAATGCCGTCGCCGAAGGGATTGCCGGGCTGCCGGAGGATTACGGCCAGATCCGGCAGGCCGTGCCGCAGCCGGCGGTCCGCGATGGGACGGCCGAGCCAGCTGCAGCTGCAGCGGCAGCGCGGCCATCGCCAGGCGGCGCCGGCCGCGGCACCGGCGCGGCCGAGGCCGGGCAGGCCGAACGCGAGCGCCGGGCGCGGCAGGCGCTGCTGGCCCGCGAGGCGGGGCTGCTGTTTGTCCTTGCCGCCAGGCCGGCAGCGGCGGCCGGGATGGCCGGGCGGCAGGCGCCACCGGCGCCGCCGCCGCCGACATCGACGCTGGCAGCTGCGCCGGCCGATGCCCCGGCTGCGCCGGACGGCGACCAGCAGCACAAGCTCGCCTTCCTGGATGGCCGCGACGCGGTCACAACGGGTAACCCCCATCGGCTGCAGGCGCCGGTCTCGCCCTATCAGGTGCTTGCCGGCAGCATCATCGCGGCCGCTCTGGTGACCGGGATCAATTCCGATCTGCCGGGCATGGTGAAGGCGCAAGTCACCGAGCCGGTCTACGACACGGTGACCGGCCAGCATCTGCTGATCCCGCCGGGCAGCCAGCTGATCGGCCGCTATGACAGCCTGATCGCCCATGGCCAGAGCCGGGTGCTGGTGATCTGGCAGCGCCTGATCCTGCCCGACGGCTCCAGCCTGGTCCTCGATGCGCTGCCGGCCAGCGACACCGCCGGCTATGCCGGTCTCAAGGATTCCGTCGACTACCATGCGCGCCGGCTGGTCGCCGGTGTCGCGCTGGCGACATTGCTCGGTGTCGGCACCGAGCTCAGCCTGGGCGATGAGGAAAGCGAGATCGTCCGCGCCATCCGCCAGTCGGCGCAGCAGAATACCAACCGTGCCGGGCAGCGCATCACCGAGCGCAATCTGACGATCCAGCCGACCATCACCATCCGGCCGGGCTGGCCGTTGCGCGTGCTGGTCCACAGGGACCTGATCCTGCAACCGTGGCGCGGATGAAGGAGCGCATCATGACCGACCGCAGGATCGGCAGGCTGCCCGACCGCAGCCCGGTCAGGATCACCGCCGCGGCCGCGCCGGACCGCAACCAGGTCCGGGCCGACGCCGCCACCGTCTATGAGCGGACCGACGGCGCGGCCGAAGCTGTCGCCGAACGCGTCCCCTTCATGCGCGACAGCTTCCGCAAGAGCGACCGCGCCGTCGCGAAGCTCCGCAAGAAGCTGGCGTCCCCCGCAGCGCCGGCGGCGCAGCCGCGGCAGGGACGCGCAACATCCACCCGCTCATCGTCAACCCAGGTACAGGAGGAACGACCATGTCAGTCATCGGCAATTTCACGCTCGCGAAGGACGGCGGCTGGACCGGGAATATCCGCACGCTGACCATCGACGCCAAGCTCCGGCTGGTTCCCAACGACAACCGCGAGCATGAGAATGCACCGGCCTTCCGCGCGATGGTGGGCTGGTCGCGCGTCGGCGACGCCTGGGAGGAGCGATCGGGCGGCGACAGCCCGAAGGCCTACCTGCGCGTCAGGCTGGACGACCCGACCTGGCCCGAGCCGATCGCAGCCGCCTTGTTCACGTCCGATGATGGCGCCAGGGCGCAGCTTGTCTGGAAGCGCCAGCGCCCGGATCGCTAATCCGCATCTGCAGCGCGTGGCGATCATGGCGCTGGGCGATTGATCCTTGGTTGAACACAAAGGAGGCCGCCCGCAGTCTCGGCGTTCATCCCAACACCCCCTGGAAGTGGCGCAACAACGGGTATGGGCCAATGCCTGGCGAAATCGGTCCGGGGCGAGAGGACCGGACCGGTCGCCACCGGCGGCGGGAGGTGGAGCGTTTCAGCGCGCAATCGTCCCGTGGGAATCGCTGTCAAACGCGCGGCGCGGCGGGAAAGGCGCAGGTTTGAGGGCATGCCGCCATGGTGTAGCCATGCGGGCGAAGATCAGGGGCGGACTTGCCGATGCCCCTATGCCTGGGCCCGGGACGGCCTTTGCTGAGGCTGGATCTCGGCCACGTTCCATCTGGACGCCTCTCCTTTATGGTCTTATATATACGACCAAATCCTATTTATGGTCCATTATATGAGACTCTAATGCGCTCAACCGTCACGGACACCCTGCCGCCAAAGGTCAAGCGTGCGCTCGCCAAGCTGGGCGCGGACATCGCGCTTGCGCGCAAAAAGCGCCATCTGACCACGCTCATGATGGCCGAGCGTCTTGGTGTCGCGAAAAGCACCTACCTGAAAATCGAGAAGGGCGACCCGACGGTGGCGATGGGCGTCTACGCGATGACGCTGTTCGCCCTGGGGTTCGACGCCGCGCTCGGCGAGATCGTCGATCCGCGGCGTGACGATCAGGGGCTGCTTCTCGATGCGGAGCGCCTGCCCAAGCGCGTTCGTGCCCGCAAGACGCCGCAGCCGCTATGAAATGCACGATTGTTCTCCATCTCGGTCAGGAAGGCAGGCCCTTGGGTGCGCTCCGCTACGACCAGCAGGGGGCACGCGAAAGCGCCCTGTTTGAATATGACGCCGCCTGGCTGGCGGCTCCGGACCGCTTTGCGATCGAGCCGGGCTTGCCGCTGGTGGGCGGGCCGCAGTTTCACCGAAAGGTGCGGGACGGCTCCGTCTTCCACGCGGCGATCGCCGACACCGGGCCGGACGGCTGGGCGCGCCGGGTGATCCAGCGCGACCATGCCAAGCGCCGGCAGGAGGCGCGCCGTGCCGGCCGTCCGGTTGATTGGAGACCACTCAATTCCATGGACTACCTTCTGGCCGTGGACGACGCCAGCCGGGTCGGTGCGCTGCGGCTGCGCGACGAGGACGGCCGCTACCAGCGAACCGTCGAGGAGGGGCATCGGACTACGCCGCCGCTGATTGAACTCGCGCAACTGCTCGCCGTCACGCGCGCCGTCGAAACCAACACGGAAACCGAGGCCGACCTCGCCTATCTGCGCGGGCGTGGCACGTCGCTCGGCGGCCTGCGGCCGAAATGCAGCGTGATCGACGACGATGGCCGGCTCGCGATCGGGAAGTTCCCGAGCGTGACGGACGAACGGCCTGTCACGAAGGGCGAAGTGCTGGCCCTGCGCCTCGCACGTCGCGCCGGCATCGATGCCGCCGAGGCCCGCCTCATAGACAGCGACGGTTCTCCTGTCGCGCTCATTCGCCGTTTTGATCGGACGGCTGGCGGGGAACGGCTCATGTATGTTTCGGCGGCGACGATGCTCGGCGCCGAGCCGGCGGATTCCGGCGAGCACAGCTACACTGAAATCGTCGATGCGTTGCGGCAATATGGCAGCCAGCCTGCCGCCGACATCGAGCAGCTCTGGCGTCGGATCGCCTTCTCGATCCTGATCACCAATGTCGACGATCATCTCCGCAACCACGGTTTTCTCCACGTCGACCGCGGCCAATGGCGCCTGGCTCCCGCGTTCGACGTCAATCCATTCCCGGACCGTGTGCGGGAGCTGAAGACATGGATTTCGGAGGAGACTGGTCCGGAGGCGACGATCGACGCGCTGATGTCGGTCATCGCCTATTTTCGGATCACGCGGAAACGGGCGTATGCGATCCTCTCGGAGGTAGAGGCCGCCGTCTCGACGTGGCAGAAAGAAGGTCGAGCATTGGGGATGACGCCTGAAGAAATCGAGGCGTTTGCGGAGGCCTTCGAACACGATGAGCGCCACGCCGTACGGAGGGTGCTTCGATGAAATACTGTCCTGCTTAATGAGGAGGAAGAGAGAGCGGGCCTGACCGCATTCCACAATGAAGAACGGGGCGACAGATTACGCATCCTCCACAGCTTCAAGGACGAACGTTTGCGGCTGTTCGCGGCGGCAGGGAAGCGCAGCTCGTCTGGACCGTCGGCGGTCAGACCGCTAGCGCCGCAGGCGCTGTGGCAGGCGGAGGCTGGGGCCATGGCGCGTTGATCTGGTGCGCACCGGAGAGGCTGCGCATATCCTGAAACTCTGCCCGAACCCGTGTTGCGGCGAAAAAGCGTCGTCCGGGAACCCTCATGGAAAGCTCCGCGAGTAGCCTGTAGGTGACGTCTTCTAAGGTCATTGCGGACATCGCCGGCGGAGGTGATGATCGCCAGCGGCAAGTCGTGCGGTGGAACACCAGTTCATCTGAACTTCCAGTTCATCGGACCTGACATTGACGCCGTTTCCGGGCGGGGCCGCGGCCGCTTTCTCGCATCCGGTTCATCCAGGCCGCAGCCCTACACCCGTCAAAGCTACATGCCCGTCACGGCGCATCGGACGGGCTGAGACGGCGCGGAACAAATCCCCCGCCTGGGCTGTTCGCAACTGGACTGTCGCCCCGCGCCCGCGGGGCGCCGCCCGTGGAACCGCCATCCGGAAGCATGATGCAAACAGCCCAGCCGCAATCCCGCAAGCTTCGCGTCGGCATTGTCGGGATCGGAAATTGCGCCTCCTCCTTCGTCCAGGGCATTTCCTACTATCGTGATGCCCGCGACAACGAGCCGCCGCCCGGTCTGCCGCGGCCTGAACTGGGCGGCTACCGCGTCAGCGACATCGACCTATCGGCCGCCTTCGACATCAACGCCGCCAAGGTCGGCCGCGACGTATCGGAGGCGATCTTCGCGCGGCCCAATAACACCAGTCGTTTCGCCGCAGTCCCGCCCTGCGGCGTGACGGTGCGGCGTGGCCCGACGCTTGACGGTCTCGGCCGCTACATGCGCGGCGAGTTTGAAGAGGCGTCCGAACCCGCAGCCGACGTCACCCAGGTGCTGCGCGACAGCGGCACCGATGTGCTGGTCTCCTATCTGCCGGTCGGCTCCCAGCAGGCCACCGAATTCTACGCCGAGCGCGCGCTCGAGGCGCGCTGCGCCTTCGTCAACTGCATTCCGGTTTTCATCGCTTCCAACGAGAACTGGCAGCGGCGCTTTGCGGACAGCGGCCTGCCGCTGGTCGGCGACGACATCAAGAGCCAGGTCGGCGCCACCATCGTGCATCGCGTGCTGGCCAATCTGTTCCGCGACCGCGGCATCCAGGTCGATCGCACCTATCAGCTGAATTTCGGCGGCAACGCCGATTTCCGCAACATGCT
>CAYSCA010000087.1:0-12914 GCA_964429465.1 uncultured Rhodospirillaceae bacterium | reverse complement strand
CTTGATGCAGGCTTCGCTGACGACATAGGCCATGGGGCCGGTCCCAATAAAAAGGTATCTGTGATGCATCTTATTGCGTTGGCAGGAGCAAACAAGTAGATTAGATGCATATTATTGTCGCACCCTGCGGAGCCGCCGTCATGCGCCTGACCCTGCATACCGATTACGCCCTGCGCATGCTGATGTATCTTGCCCTGAACGCGGACCGGCGCCCGACCATCGAGGAGATCGCGCAGCGCCACGGCATCTCGCGCAACCACCTGATGAAGGTGGCGGCGACCCTGGCCCAGCATGGCTTTGTCGACTCGCTCCGCGGCCGCAATGGCGGCCTGGCGCTGGCGCGGCCTGCCGCGGCGATCAATATCGGCACGGTGGTGCGCGCCACCGAGGACAATTTCACCCTGGTGGAATGTTTCGATGGCGGCACCAGCAACTGCGTCGTGGCGCCGGCCTGCCAGCTCAAGCAGCCTTTCCGCGAAGCGGTGCAGGCTTTCCTGGGCGTGCTCGACCGCTACACTTTGGCCGATATGCTGGGCAGCAGGGCGAGCCAGAGCGCGCTGCAGGTCCTGCTGGGCGCCGCCTGAGGCGGCCTAGTCGAAAACCTCGTCGGGATAGACGCCCCAGAGATAGCGGCGCTCCATCCAGCCCTTCTCGCCGGCGATCTCGACCTGGCACCAGACGGGATCGGGGCATTGCCGCAGGCGCGCCTGCACGCCGGGCTCGGCCATCAGCACCACCTCGGCGGCCGGATCGGGCCTGGCCAGCAGCGGCCGCACGATGCCTTCGACCAGGGCATAGCGCCGGCCGGAGGTGAGATTCTTGTGCACCCAGGCCTCGGTGCCGTCATGGTCGCGCACGCGGCGCCAGTATTCGTATTCCGCCACCACCTCGACCGGCAGGTTGCGGCGCTGGTATTGCCAGGCGATCGGATAGCGCGAACCCGGCCCGGTGCGCGCATTCACCTTATCGGCGGCCAGGCTGACGAAGCGCGGCAGGGGCAGGCCGGAATCGGCGCCGGTTTCCGCGGGACTTCCAACCTTGCCGGCGGCTGCCGGCTTGTCCTGCGGCGCGGCGGCATGCGCGGGCAGCAGCGGCAGGACGGCAAGGCAGAACAGCAGGAACGCACGCGACAGCATGGAGCGGGACTACAGCAAGGCGGTAACGGATCGGTTAAGCGAATCGCCGGCGATGGTAGCAGGCGCGGAATCCCGCGCAATATGCGCGGTTTCCATCCTGCAGGGCGCGGCACAACAGCGCGATCCCCGCATTAGTCACGCCGGCAGGGTTGAGCGGCCGGCCGGGCCGCCGGAGACTGCAAGGCAGGAAGAGGAGTAGGTCATGGCAACGCAATCGCATCGCGCCCCCTTGCATCAGGTCGTCAGCGAGGTCACCGAACGGATCCGGGCGCGCAGCCGGCAGAGCCGCCGCGATTACCTGGACGGGGTGGTCGATGCCGGCGCCAGAGCGGGCCATCCGCGCCATGCGATGGGCTGCGCCAACCTGGCCCATGCCATCGCCGGCTGCGCCGCCGCCGACAAGGATGCGCTGACCGGCGAGGCCGCCACCTCGATCGGCATCGTCACCGCCTATAACGACATGCTCTCGGCGCATCAGCCCTTCGAGCGCTTTCCGCAGATCATCCGCAATATCGCGCGCGAGGTCGGCGCGGTGGCGCAGGTCGCCGGCGGCGTGCCGGCGATGTGCGACGGCATCACCCAGGGCGAGGTCGGCATGGAGCTGTCGCTGTTCAGCCGCGAAGTGATCGCGCTGGCCACCGCCGTGTCGCTCAGCCACAACACCTTCGATGCCGCGCTCTGCCTCGGCGTCTGCGACAAGATCGTGCCGGGCCTGTTCATCGGCGCCGCCCGCTTCGGCCATCTGCCGATCCTCTTCGTGCCGGCCGGGCCGATGCCGTCCGGCCTGTCGAACCAGGAGAAGGCGAAGCTGCGCCAGCTCGCCGCCGAGGGCAAGCTCGACCGCGCCGGCCTGCTGGAGGCGGAGAAGCGCGCCTATCATGCGCCCGGCACCTGCACCTTCTACGGCACCGCCAATTCCAACCAGATGCTGATGGAGGTGATGGGCCTGCATCTGCCCGGCGCCAGCTTCGTCAATCCGAACACGCCGCTGCGCGACGCGCTCACCGAAGCCGCGGTGCGCCGGGCGGCCGCGCTGGCGCAGCAGCGCCACGGCGTCTGGCAGTTCGGCCATATGCTGGACGAGCGCGCCATCGTCAATGCCGCGATCGGATTGCTGGCGACCGGCGGCTCGACCAATCACACGCTGCATCTGGTGGCGATGGCGGCGGCCGTCGGCGTGCAGCTGCGCTGGGAGGATTTCGCCGCGCTCTCTGCCGTCGTGCCGCTGCTCACCCGCATCTATCCGAACGGCACGGCGGACGTGAATGCCTTCGAGGTCGCCGGCGGCATGGCCTATCTCATCCGCAGCCTGCTGGAACACGGCCTGCTGCATGGCGATATCGCCACCGTCGCCGGCGCCGGCATGGCGCGCTATACCGAGCGGCCGGTGCTGGAGGATGGCGGTCTGGTCTGGCGCCCGGGGCCGGCGGAAAGCCTCGATCGCGACGTGCTGCGCGGCGTGGACGAGGCCTTCTCGGCCGATGGCGGGCTCCGGCTGCTCGACGGCAATCTCGGCCGCTCGGTGATCAAGGTCTCGGCGGTGAAGCCCGTGCATCGCGCGGTGGAGGCGCCGGCGCGCATCTTCGAGAGCCAGGAGGCGCTGCAGGCGGCCTTCACGCGCGGCGAGCTGAACCGCGACTTCGTCGCCGTGGTGCGCTTCCAGGGGCCGCAGGCCAACGGCATGCCCGAGCTGCACAAGCTCACGCCGCCGCTCGGCGTGCTGCAGGACAAGGGCTTCAAGGTGGCCTTGGTCACCGACGGGCGCATGTCGGGCGCTTCGGGCAAAGTGCCGGCGGCGATCCATGTCACGCCGGAGGCAGCTTCGGGGGGCATGCTCAACCGGCTGCGCGACGGCGACGTCATCCGGCTCGATGCCGATGCCGGGAAGCTGGACGTGAAGCTGGAGCGCGCCGAACTGGCGGCGAGAGCGCCGGCCGAATTGCCGAACAGCGCGCGCGCCGCCACCGGCTCGGGCCGCGAGCTGTTCGCGCTGTTCCGCCAGAGCGTCGGCCCGGCCGAAACCGGCGCCAGCATTTTCGGGCTGTAGGGCTAAGCCTCCCGGTCGATCAGATGCAGATAGCTGCCGAAGACGCGGCCGCGCTGCGCGCCGGCGGGACCCAGATCGGCGCCGGCGGCATCGGTGGCGGTGAAGAGCGGCGTGGCGCCGCCATCCTTCACCTGCGATGAATAATGGAATTCATGGCCGCGGAAACGGCTGCCCGTCCTGCCCAGCGGCGTGTCGGTGCGCGCGGTGATGCGGCGATAGCCGAGCTGGCGCCTGCGCTCGGCGAAGCTGGTGACGACCGGCAGCAATCCGGCCATCGCGTGGCTCACGCCATCGCCATCCACCAAAGCCTCGCCCAGCAGCATATAGCCGCCGCATTCCCCGTAGAGCGCAGCCTTGCGCGCCGCCGCCTCGCGCAGGCCCTGGAGCAGCCGCGCATTGGCCGCCAGCTTCGCTGCATGCAGCTCGGGATAGCCGCCGGGCAGGAAGACGGCATCGCAATCTTCGGCCGGCGCTTCATCCCTGAGGGGGGAGAAGACGGAGAGTTCTGCGCCCTGCGCCTGCCAGCCCTGCAGCAGATGCGGATAGGCGAAGGCGAAAGCCTCATCCTGCGCGATCGCGATCTTCTGCCCGAGCGGCTGCAGCGGCTGCAGCGCCGCCGGCGTCAGCACGAGCGGTTGCAGCAATCCATCCAGCGCGGCGCGGTCGAGTCGCCGATGCAGCCAGTCGGCGGCGCGGTCGAGGAAGAGGTCGAGGCCGTTGCGCTCCTGCGCCTGCACCAGGCCGAGATGGCGCGCGGGCAGCGCGAGATCCGCCTGCGGCGGCAGGCAGGCCAGCAAAGGCAGCTGCAGCGGCGCGAAAGCCTCGCGCAGCAAGGCCTCGTGCCGCGCCGAGGCGACGCGGTTGAGGATGATGCCGGCCACCGTCACGTCGTTGCGGAAGCTGCGGAAGCCTTGCGCCAGCGCCGCCGCCGACTGGCCCTGCCGCGCCGCATCGATCACCAGCAGCACCGGCAAGCCGAGCATGGCGGCAAGCTCGGCCGTGCTGCCCCGGCCGCCGGCGGCGCCGTCGAACAGGCCCATGGCGCCTTCGACGATCGCCAGCTCGGCCGCGGCGGCATGATGGCCGAGGATGGCGGCGATGGTTTCGCGCCGCATCGCGAAGGTATCGAGATTGCAGCAGGCATTGCCGGCCGATGCCGCGCGGTGATAGGCGCCGTCGATATAGTCCGGGCCGCTCTTGAAGGAGGCCACGGCGCGTCCCTCGCGGGCGAGCAGGCGGATCAGGGCCAGGGTCACGGTGGTCTTGCCGCTGCCCGAGGCCGGCGCCGCGATGATCAGTCCGCGGGGCATGCGCTTCTGGGCGAAGCCTGCAGGTCGCTGCTGCCGAAGGCCCGGTGCAGCGCGACCACCTCGCCCACCACGAACAGCGCCGGCGGTTCGATCGCCGCCTTTCGCGCCGCATCGGCGATGCCGCCGAGCGTCGAGGTCAGCACGCGCATCTCGGGCAGGGTGGCATTCGACACCAGCGCGGCGGGGCGATCGTCGCTCAGCCCGGCATGGCGCAGCTTGGCGACCAGCAGGTCGAGATGCTTGATCGCCATGTAGATCACCAGCACGGGCGAGGCGCGCACCATTGCCGCCCAGTCGACGCTGTCGGGCACCTCGCCCTTCGCGTTATGGCCGGTGAGGAAGGTGACGCAGGAATTGGTGTCGCGGTGGGTCAGCGGAATGCCGGCATAGGCCAGGCCGCCGATGCCGGCGGAGATGCCGGGGATGATGCGGAAGGGAATGCCGGCATCGCGCAGCGCAAGCGCCTCTTCGGCGCCGCGGCCGAAGACGAAGGGATCGCCGCCCTTGAGCCGCAGCACGCGCCGGCCCTGCCGGGCCAGCTCGATCAGGCGTTCGGAAATGTCACGCTGCTTCAGCGAGGGCTTGCCGCCGCGCTTGCCGGCATATTCCAGCAGGGCATCGGGCCGCGCGCAGCGCAGGATTCCCTCGCCGACCAGCGCATCGTAGACCACCGCATCGGCCTGGTTCAGCGCGTTCACCGCATGCAGGGTCAGCAGGCCGGGATCGCCGGGTCCGGCGCCGGTCAGCCAGACCTGGCCGGGCGGAAAAACCGGCATGTCGAGCGGCGGTAATTGCATGGCGGCAAGGTACACCGCAGGGGCCGGCGTGTATACTGAAGCGCCATGACGGACATGCCGACAGGAAAGATTCTGCGCCGGGGCTGGACCACCGGCGCCTGCGCGACGGCGGCCACCAAGGCGGCCTGGCAGGCCCTGCTCACCGGGCATTTTCCCGATCCGGTGACGATCACCCTGCCGCGCGGCGAGACGCCCAGCTTCGCGCTGGCGACCGAGGCGTCGGGCGACGGCTGGGCCGAGGCCGGCATCGTCAAGGATGCCGGCGACGATCCCGATGTGACGCATCAGGCGCTGGTGAAAAGCCGCGTGCGGCGCGGCGCGGCGGGCGCCGGCATCGTCTTCCGTGCCGGCGAAGGCGTCGGCACGGTCACGCGCGCCGGCCTGCCGCTGCCGCCGGGCGAGCCGGCGATCAATCCGGTGCCGCGCCAGATGATGCGCGCCGTCATCGCCGAACTGGCGGCGGCCCATGGCGCGGCGGCCGATGTCGAGATCGAGATCGGCGTCGCCAACGGCGCCGAACTCGCGAAGCAGACCTGGAATCCGCGGCTCGGGATTCTCGGCGGCCTGAGCATCCTCGGCACCACCGGCATCGTCGTGCCCTTCTCCTGCTCGGCCTGGATCCATTCGATCCATCGCGGCGTCGATGTGGCGATCGCCGCCGGTCTGCAGCATGTCGCCGGCTGCACCGGCTCGACCTCGGAAACGGTCGTGCAGCAGCTCCATGGCCTGCCCGAACTCGCCCTGCTCGACATGGGCGATTTCGCCGGCGCGCTGCTGAAATACCTGCGGCATCATCCGGTGAAGCGGCTGACCATCGGCGGCGGCTTCGCCAAGCTGGTCAAGCTGGCCCAGGGCCAGATGGACCTGCATTCCGGCCGCAGCCAGGTGGACCACGCCGCGCTGGCCGCCTGGCTCGGCGAACTCGGCGCTGGCGATGCGCTGGTCGCGCAGGCGGTTGCGGCCAATACCGCGCTGGAAGTGCTGGAACTGGCGCAGGCGCATCGCCTGCCGCTCGGCGATCTGGTGGCGGCCAGGGCGCAGCAGGCCGCCCTGGCGATCCTCGCGCCGGCAAATGTCACGCTGGATGTGGTTGCGGTGGACCGCGCCGGCCGTATCGTTGGCCGTCATGGCTAGAAAGCGGAAACTCCTGCTGCTCGGCGGCACCGGCGAGGCGCTCCGGCTGGCGCGGGCGCTGGACGGCCATCCGCGCGTGCAATGCGTCTCCTCGCTGGCCGGCCGCACCGAGGAGCCGGTGCGGCCGCCGGGCGAAGTGCGCGTCGGCGGCTTCGGCGGAAGGCCGGGCCTGATGACCTATCTGATGAATGAGAGCGTCGAGCTGGTGCTGGATGCCACGCATCCCTTCGCGGCGCAGATGTGCCATCACGCGCAGCAGGCCTGCGAGGAGCTGGGCATCCCGCGCGCCAAGCTGGTGCGGCCGGCCTGGGTGCCGTCGCCCGGGGACCGCTGGACCATGATGCCGAATGTCGCCGCCGCCGCGACCTTCCTGCGCTTCCATCCGGCGAAACGGATTTTCCTCACCCTGGGGCGGCAGGAGATCGGGCCTTTCGTGCCGCTCGGCGGGACGGCGAATGGCGGGCACGGCCAGAACCGGGAGAATGGCGGCCGCTGGTTCCTGACCCGCATGATCGATCCGCCGGGCGACGGCATCGCGCTGCCGGAAGGCGAGCTGATCCTCGGCCGCGGGCCGTTCCGGCCGGAAGACGAGAAGGCGCTGATGGAACGCCATCGCATCGACCTGCTGGTGACCAAGAATTCCGGCGGCTCGGCCGGCAAGATCGCCGCCGCCGCCGAACTGCACCTGCCGGTGCTGATGATCGAACGCCCGCCGCTGCCGCCCGGCGATATCCTCGATTCCGTCGGCGCCGCGCTGGCCTGGATCAACCTGCACGCGGTTTAGCAAAGACGTGGATGGCCGGAACAAGCCCGGCCATGACAAAGGGAAGAGTAGAAAAAAGAAGAGAATGTCATGCCCGGACTTGATCCGGGCATCCACGACTTACCTTTTTGCCTTCGCCTTCTTTCCCGGCCGCAGCACATGCACATGCTGCGGATCGTAGAGCGCGCTGTCGCGGAAGGCGGCTGCTTCATCCAGCACGCGGCCGACCAGGATCAGCGCCGTGCGGGTGATCTTCCCCGCGCGCACCTTCGCCGCGATATCGGAAAGCGTGCCCCGGATGATCTGCTCATCAGGCCAGGTGGCGCGCACCACCACGGCGACGGGACAATCGGCGCCGTAATGCGGCGCCAGCGCCTCGATCACGTGGCGGATGTTGCGGATCGAGAGATGGATGGCGAGCGTGGCGCCGGTGCGGCCGAAATTGGCCAGCGTTTCGCCGTCGGGCATATCGGAGGATTTCATTGCCGTGCGGGTCAGCACCACGCTCTGCGCGATCTCGGGCAGGGTCAGTTCGGTCTGCAGGGCGGCCGCGGCGGCGGCGAAGGCAGGCACGCCCGGCGTGATCGTGTAGGGGATGCCGAGCGCCTTGAGCCGCCGGATCTGCTCGGCGATGGCGCCATAGAGCGAGGGATCGCCGGAATGCACCCGCGCGACATCCTGGCCTTTTTCATGCGCCGCGGCGATCTCGGCCATGATCTCGTCGAGATGGAGCGGCGCGGTGTCGATCACCCGCGCGCCCTTCGGCGCCAATGCCACCACCGCTTCCGGCACCAGCGATCCGGCATAAAGGCAGACCGGGCAGGATTCGATCAGCTTCGCGCCGCGCAGGGTGATCAGGTCGGGCGCGCCCGGTCCGGCGCCGATGAAATGCACGGTCATGGGAAGCGCGCCGTCATTGTCGCTTCTTCGCGTAGCCGCGCGGCGTGTAGACGAAGCGGCGGCCGTTCTGCAGCTCAACCGCGCGGCTCGCCGAATTGCCGACCAGCACGACGGTCAGCATGTCGACCTTGTCGATATCGAGGCTACCTAGCGAAACGTGTGTGATCCGCTCGCCCTCGCGGCCGAGATTGCGTGCCAGCATCACGGGCGTATCGGAGCTGCGATGCTGCAGCAGGATGTCCTTCGCCATGGCCAGCTGCTCGCGGCGGCGTTGCGACACCGGATTGTAGAAGGCGATGACGAAATCGGCCTCGGCGGCGCTCTTGATCCGCTGCAGGATCGCCTCCAGCGGCGTCAGCAGGTCGGACAGCGAGATGGCGCAGAAATCATGCCCGAGCGGCGCGCCGGCCCGCGCCGCCGCCGCCTGCATGGCCGAAATGCCGGGCATCACGGCGATGTCGATGCGCTGCCACTCCCGGCGCTCCGGCTCGGCCTGCAGCAGCTCAAAGGCCAGCGTTGCCATCGCATAGATGCCGGGATCGCCCGAGCAGACCAAAGCCACCTGTCTGCCCTGCGCCGCGAGGTCGAGGGCGAAGCGCACGCGCTTCTCCTCTTCGCCCAGCTCGAAGCGATGCAGCGCTTTGCCGCCCTGCAATTCCGGCCAGAGGTCGAGATAGAGGCCATAGCCGACCCAGTCGCCGGCCTCGGTCAGCGCGATGCGCGCCTCCGGCGTCAGCCATTCCGCCGAACCCGGCCCGGTGCCGAGGATATGCAGCACGCCGCGCGGCCGGCCCTGCGCCGCGCCATCGAAAGGCGCGGGGCTGAGCGCGATGGCGCAGGTGGCGCGCTGCGACTTCAGCTTCGGCACGATCAGCGCCGCATCGGCGCCGGCCGCGGCCAGCGCCGCGCCTTCCGCCACGCCATGGCAGCCGACTTCGGCGAAGACGGCCTCGGACGGATTGACCAGACGCGGCGTTTCCTGCTCCAGCCGGGCGGCATCGAAGAAGCGCAGCGGCACGCCGAGCCAGGTGCCGAGCTCGTGCATCGCGCGCTCGTCGGATTTCAGGTCGAGCGAGTAAATGCCGGCGATGGCGTCGCGCGCGAGGTTGTGCTCGTCCAAAGTGGTCTGCACCAGACGGATCAGTTCCAGCGGCGAGCAGCCACGCTCGCAGCCGACCCCGATGGCGAGGCTGCGCGGATGATAGACCAGCCGTTCGCCGCTGCCGTCCTCGGCCTTGTGCGTGACGGCGATGGCGAGCGCGCCGTTCTCCTGATCCAGCGGCAGCTGCGAGCCGGTCAGCCAGGGCGCGTTGCCTTCCACCCGGATTGCCGCGCCGCGCAGCAGCGCCGCCATGAAGGCTTTCGCATCCTGCGGATTGGCGAGGCTGTAGCCCTCCGGCGGCTCGTCGAGCCCGAGTCCGAAAGCGAGGTCGCCGGCAGTGGTGATCGCGGCCACGCCCTGCAGGGTGGCAGCGATGCGCCGGCTGAGCAGGTTGCCGCCATGATGGCCGCCGAGCAGAGGCACCACGGCGGAGCCGTCGGCCGCCACCGAGATCAGCGGCGGCTCGCTCTGCTTGTCGGCGAGCAGGGGCGCCACCGAGCGGATCAGGATGCCGGCGGCGCAAAGCCCGATCACCGGACGGCCCTGGCTGAACAGTTGCGCAATCGTCTCGGTCGGCTTGCCGAGCGGCAGGCTGTGCGGCAGGGCGGCCTCTTCGGGCGCATGGACGTCCCAGTTGGGGAAGGCGGCCATCAGCAGCTGCGCCGCCGGCCGCGCATGGAGATTGAGCAGGATCAGCGCCGGCTTGCCGCTCACTTCCAGGCCTCGCCTTTTTTATGCACGAGAATCATCGCGAAATAGGGAATGTCGGCCGGATCGAGCTGTTCCAGGGAGAGGATGCGCTGGCTCTGCATCGTGGCGCGCTCGACATACTGCGCCTGTCCCGCCAGTCCGAGCCTGTGCAGCAATGCCACGATGCGCGGCCCATGCCGGCCGAGCTTCATGATCGCCGCCGCATCGGTCTGCGCCAGCCTTGCCGCGATGGCGTCATCGTCCAGCGGCGCGGGGATGATGGTCAGCACATCGTTGCGCGCGGCCAGCGGATGGCCGAGCGCCGCGGCGCAGGCGGTCAGCGACGACACGCCGGGCACCACCTCGACCGGGAATGTTTCGGCCAGCCGGCCGAACAGATACATGAAGGAGCCGTAGAAGAAGGGATCGCCCTCGCAGAGCACGGCGACGTCGCGGCCCGCTGAAAGATGCGCGCCGAGGTCGCTTGCCGCCCGGTCATAGATCGCCTGGGCCGGGAAGCGCTCGACGCTGAGCGGCATGCGGATCGCGTATTCGGTCTGACCGCCCGGCAGATGCGGCGCCACGATGCTGCGCGCCAGGCTGTCGCCGGTCTCCGGCGCCGGCCAGGCCAGCACCGGCGCCGCGCGCAGCAGCCGCAGCGCCTTGAGCGTCAGCAATTCGGGATCGCCCGGGCCGATGCCGAGGCCGTAAAGCCTGCCGCTCACTTGGTCACGCTCCATTGCGTCACCGGCATCATGGCGTACCAGCCGTGGAAGCGGCCGACCGGCTCGGCGCGCTGCACGCTCAAACGCGCCAGCTCGCCGCCATATTGGCGGAAGGCCGCCGATACCGCCGCTTCGCCTTCGGTGGTCACCACATTGGCGACGAGCCGCCCGCCGGGCTTCAGCGCGTCCCAGCAGAATCCGACCAGGCCTTCGGCCAGGATGCCGCCGCCGATGAAGATGGCATCCGGCGCCGGCCAGTCCTTCAGGCCGTCCGGCGCTCGGCCCGGCCGGATATCGAGCTGGGGCACGCCGAGCGTGGCGGCATTCTGCGCGATCATGGCGCGGCGGCTGTCGCTCTGCTCGATGGCGATGGCGCGGCTGCGGCGATGGCTGCGCAGCCATTCGATGCCGATCGAGCCCGAGCCGGCGCCGATATCCCATAGCAGCTCGCCCGGGAACGGCGCCAGCCGGGACAGCGTCACGGCGCGGACCTCGCGCTTGGTGATGTTGCCGTCATGCAGGTAGAGGTCGTCGTCCAGGCCCGGCAGGCGCGTGAGGCCCGGCCCGTCATGCAGCTGCACGGCGATGGTGTTGAGGTCGGCGCAGGCCCATTCGCTCCAGCCTTCGGCCCGGCCGGTGACCATGCGCTCCTTCGCGCCGCCCATATGCTCCAGCACGGTGAGCTCGGCGCTGCCGAAGCCGCGCTTGCTGAGATAGCCAGCCACCTGCGAGGGCGTCTCGCCGTTTTCGCTCAGGATCAGCAGCCGGGCGTTGGGCTGCAGATGCAGCGCCAGCAGATCCAGCGGGCGGCCATGCAGGGTGATGCATTCCGCCGCATCCAAAGCCCAGCCGAGCTTCGCTGCGGCCAGCGAGAAGGCGCCGGCCTGTGGCAGGATCAGCATCTCGGCTGCCGGCACATGCTTCGCCAGCGTCACGCCGATGCCGAACCACATCGGGTCGCCGGTGGCCAGCACGGTGACGCGGCGGCCTTTATACGCATGGATGCGCGCCACCAGATCCGAGAGCGGCCGCGTCCAGGTCTGCCGCTGCTGGCCGTCGCGTTCGGGCACCATCGCCAGATGGCGCTCCCCGCCGACCAGCAATTCTGCCGTCTCGACCAGCGTGCGCGCGGCGGGCGTCAGGCGTTCCAGCCCATCCTCGCCGAGGCCGATGACGCTGAGCCACTTCATGCCGAGACCGGCTCCCAGGCCGCCAGCGCGTTGATGGCGGCCGCCGCGATCGCGCTGCCGCCGCGCCGCCCCTTCAAGGTGGCATAGGCGACGCCGTCGGGCTGCGCATCGATCAGCGCCTGTTTCGATTCCGCCGCGCCGACGAAGCCGACCGGAAAGCCGAGGATGGCGGCCGGGCGGATTTTCTTTCCCTGGGCGTCGCCCTCCTGCAGCAGCTCGAGCAGGCGGAACAAGGCCGTCGGCGCATTGCCGATCACCACCACGGCGCCGTCGAGATGCGGCGCCCAGAGTTCGACCGCGGCAGCCGAGCGCGTGATCTGCTTCTGCCGTCCGATCTCGCCGGCCTCGGGCTTGTTGAGGAAGCTCAGCACCGCATTATCCTTCGGCAGGCGCGAACGGATCACGCCATAGGCCACCATGTCGACATCGCTCAGGATCGGCCGGCCGGCCTGCAGCGCGCGATGCACGGCCAAAGGCAGGTCGGGCGTCCAGACCAGATCGGGCAGGATATCGGGCATGGCGCAGGCATGGATCAGCCGCAGCGCCATCTCGTCGATGCCCGGCGGCAGATGCGAGAGATCGACCTCGCGCCGGATCAGCTCGAAACTGAGGCGGTAGATCGCGTCCGGATCGCGCAGGTAGTCGTATTGCGTCATTTCGTCCCGGTCTTGGCGAGCGTGCGCGGTCCGAGCGGATGATCGGCATGGGGATAGGGATGGTGCCCGTGATTGTGATCATGCGCATGCGCGTGATCATGGCCGTGGGCATGGTGATGATCGTGGGCGTGGCCGTGATGGTGGTGATGATGCTGGCCGGTGCCGATGCCCTCGACGTGATGGTGATGGCTCTGCTGCGCCAGGCCGACCTCGTCCTCGAAGCCCAGAAGCTGCGCGCGGTATTTGCACATCTGGCAGTTCATGTTGTTGGCGCCGGCGAGGATTTCCTGCAGCCGGTCGCCGAAGACCTCCAGCACCAGCGGATGGTCGTTGAGATAGCCCGCCTTGACGAATTCGATCTCCGGATGGTCGCGCGCCACGAGATCGGCATGCTCGTAGATGCGCTTCACCAGGACGCCGGTGAACAGGAAATAGGGGAAGACCACGACGCGGCGGTAGCCGAG
>CAYSCA010000086.1:0-13166 GCA_964429465.1 uncultured Rhodospirillaceae bacterium | reverse complement strand
ACCTCATCTACGAGGGCGGCATCGCCAACATGAACTACTCGATCTCCAACACCGCGGAATACGGCGAATACGTCACCGGCCCGCGCATCGTGACGGCGGAGACCAAGGCCGAGATGAAGCGCGTGCTGGACGACATCCAGTCGGGCCGCTTCACCCGCAACTGGATGCTGGAGAACAAGGTCAACCAGACCTCGTTCAAGGCGACCCGCGCCAAGCTGGCCCAGCATCCGATCGAGGATGTCGGCGCCAAGCTGCGCGCCATGATGCCCTGGATCGCCAAGAACAAGCTGGTCGACAAGGCCCGCTCGAACTAAGCCGGCGGAGACATCGCGTCAGCGGCCGCCGGAGCGATCCGGCGGCCGTTTCATTGCGGCGGCGCCAGTTGCTCCGCCAGCCTTTGCGCGTGCAGCGGCAGCGCATCGAAGCGGCGGGCGCAGATCACCAGCTGGCGCAGCGCCCATTCGTCGGTCAACCGCACGATGCCGATCGCCATGCTGCGGCGGCAGCGCTGGGCGGCGGCCTCGGGCATCACGGCCACGCCGACGCCCTGTTCCACCATGCGGCAGATGGCATCGAAACTGCGCAGCCGGATCCGCAGTTTCAGGTTTTTACCCGCCCGTAATGCGTGTTGGGCGAGATGCTCCTGCAATGCGCTGCCCGGACTCAGGCCAACGTGATCTTCGTTCAGGCAGTCGCGGAAAGCGGTGCTGTGCCGTCTGCCCAGCTTGTGGCGCCTGGACGTCACAAGCACCAGCCGGTCGGTGCGGAAGGGGCGGGTTTCCAGCCCGGTCAGGTCGACTGCATCGGCGACGATGCCAAGATCGGCGATGCCGGCGATCACCGCCTGCACCACCTGATGGCTCGGCCGTTCCTCCAGGTCGATATCGACATTCGGCCGGCTGGCGAGAAAGCCGGCAATGGCGGCGGGCAGGAATTCCGAAGCCGCCGCGGTGTTGCAATGCAAGCGGATATGGCCTTTGAGGCCGCGCGCGTAATCGCCCATCTCGCCGTGCATATGCTCGAGTTGCTGCAGCACCAGCCGTGCATGATGCAGCAGGGCGGTGCCGGCCGGCGTCGGCTTCACGCCACGCCGGTTCCGCTCCAGCAGCGGCAGGCCGAGTGTCTCTTCCATGTTGCGGATTCGCGCACTCGCCGAAGCCAGTGCGAGATGGCTGCGCTCGGCGCCGTGCGTGATGCTGCCGGACTCGGCGACATGCAGGAACAGGCGAAGGTCGGTCAGATCGAAGCGCATGGTGGCAGCCTTCTCTGGACCAACCTTCGGAACAGCCGAAGGCTGGCATCGGGACTTCCAGATTGTCTGCGATGCCGGATCGGGGCAAGCAGGGAGGCATGGGCGATCCCGTGACGACATATGCCTTCGCCGCCGGCGTCTTCCTGATTGCGGGGACGTTCAAGGGCGTGATCGGCCTGGGTCTCCCCACCATCGCCATGGGTCTGCTCGGCCTTCTTATGGTGCCGGCGCAGGCGGCCGCTTTGCTGCTGCTGCCGTCTTTTGCGACCAATCTCTGGCAGGCTCTGGCAGGCCGGGCGCTGCTGCCGCTGCTGCTCCGCCTCTGGCCGATGCTGTTCGCCGTCTGCATCGGGACCTGGGCCGGTGGCGACCTGATGGCTGTCGATGTGCGGCTGGCGACGGGCGGGCTGGGGCTGGCGCTGATTGCTTATGCGTTTTGGGGCATGGCCGCGCCGCAGGTCTCGCTGCCCAAACGCCATGAATTCTGGGTCGGGCCGCTGGCCGGCGCTGTAACGGGCGTGGTCACCGCCGCCACGGGTGTTTTCGTGCTGCCTGCCGTGCCTTATCTGCAGGCATTGCGGCTCGGGAAGGATGACCTGGTCCAGGCGCTCGGCATTTCGTTCACCGTTTCCACGCTCGCGCTTGCCGCGAACCTGGCGCAGGCCGGCCATGTCGGCCTGCAGGGGGCGGGCGCCTCGCTGCTCATGCTGCTGCCGGCCGTGGCGGGCATGGTCGCAGGACAGTGGATCAGGGCCCGGATCAGACCGGCGACTTTCCGCATCTGCTTCTTTGCCGGACTTCTCGTATTGGGCGGTCACCTGGTGCTGCGCGCCGTCTGAACCGGTATTTGCCGGGGCGATGATTTCCGGCCATGATCCTCTCAAACAGGAGGAAACGTGATGGCCAAGGTTCTCGTCGCCGGTGTCGGCATGATCCCGTTCGCCAAGCCGGGCAGCAGCGCGCCTTACGATGAAATGGGCGCGGCGGCGACCAGGCTGGCGCTGAAGGATGCCGGCATCGGCTATGATGCGGTGCAGCAGGCCTATGCTGGCTATGTCTATGGCGACAGCACCTGCGGCCAGAAGGCGCTGTATCGCGTCGGGATGACCGGCATTCCGGTGGTCAACGTCAACAACAACTGCTCGACCGGTTCGACGGCATTGTTCCTGGCGCGCCAGGCGGTCGAAAGCGGCGCCGCCGATTGCGTGCTGGCGCTCGGCTTCGAGCAGATGAAACCCGGCGCCCTAGGCTCGGTCTATCACGATCGCCCGAGCCCGTTCGTGGAATTCGACAAGGTCTGCGACGACATCGTCGGCCAGCCGGATATCCCGCTGGCGCTGCGCTATTTCGGCGGCGCGGGCCTGAGCCATATGCAGAAATACGGCACGAGGCTGGAAACCTTCGCCCGCATCCGCGCCAAGGCCAGCCGCCACGCGAAGAACAATCCGCTGGCGCTGTTCCGCCAGGAGATCTCGGCCGAAGACGTGATGAACGCGCAGGTGATCTGGCCCGGCGTGATGACGCGGCTGATGGCCTGCCCGCCCACCTGCGGCGCGGCGGCGGCTTTGCTCGTTTCGGAAAAGTTTGCCACGCAACACGGCCTGCGCAGGGAGATCAGCATCGCGGCCCAGGCGATGACGACCGATTATCCCTCCACCTTCGAAGCGCGCGACATGATGCAGGTGGTGGGCGCCGACATGACCCGCGCGGCGGCGAGCAAGGTCTATGAGCAGGCCGGCATCGGACCCGACGACGTCGATGTGGTCGAACTGCATGACTGCTTCGCTCATAACGAGCTGATCACCTACGAGGCGCTCGGGCTCTGTGGCGAGGGCGGCGCGGAAGGCTTCGTCGAGAACGGCGACAATACCTATGGCGGCAAGGTCGTCACCAATCCGTCCGGCGGGCTGCTGTCGAAAGGCCATCCGCTCGGTGCCACCGGGCTGGCGCAATGCTATGAGCTGACGCAGCAGCTGCGCGGCACGGCCGAGGCGCGGCAGGTGGATGGCGCGCGGATCGCGCTCCAGCATAACCTCGGCCTGGGCGGGGCCTGCGTGGTTACCCTGTATCAGCGCGCCTGACGACTACGCCCGGACAATCTCTTCACGCAGCGGCGGCAGCCGCCGGCGCCGCGCCCTCATGGGCCAGCAGCCAGCGCTTGCGCTCCAGCCCGCCGCCATAGCCGGTCAGCGATCCGTTGCTGCCGATCACGCGATGGCAGGGCACAACGACCCCGATCGGGTTGGCGCCATTGGCCAGGCCGACGGCACGCACCGCCTTCGGGCAGCCCAGTCTGGCGGCCAGCGCGCCATAGCTCAGCGTCTGGCCGGGCGGGATATCGCGCAACGCCGCCCAGACCGCGCGCTGGAAATCGGTGCCGGCCGTGGCGCAGGGAATGCTGTTCAGCAGCACGAAGTCGCCTTCGAAATAGGCGTCCAGCGCCCGGCGGATCGCGACAGGTGCAGCCTTGGGAGAAACCAGCGTCGCCGTGCCGTAATGCAGCCGCAGCAGGCGCAGGAAGCGGGTTTCGTAACCTTCCCAGTCGAGGGCCCGCAGGTTGCCGTCGCCATCGGCGATCAGCAGGGCCCTGCCGATGGGAGTTTCGATTTCGTCGTAGAACAGATGGTCAGGCCGCCTTGCGGGCATCGTTCTTCTCCTTGAGTTGTACAGCATCGGCGGCCCAGAGATGGATCGCCGCATAGGCTCGCCAGGGTCGCCAGGCTTCGGCGCGGGCAAGCAGTTCTGCCGGCGTCGGCCGCCGGCCGTCCGCCTCCGCCATGGCGCGCAGCAGGCCGATATCGCTGGCGGGGAAGGCATCGGGTTCGCGCAACAGGCGCATGGCAATATATTGCGCCGTCCACTCGCCAATACCCGACAGCGCGCGCAGGCTTGCGATGCCGTCGTCGAGGCTGCGGCGCGGCCCGAAGATCTGCGGGTCGCGCTCCACCGCCGCCGCCATCGTGGAAATAGCAGCGGCGCGGGCACGCGGCATCCCGACTCTTGCCGTGATATCGGCGCGGCTCAGCTGCGCCGGTCGCGGGAAGACATGCGTGATCATGCCGTCCGGCTCGGGCAGCGGGTCGCCGAAGGCCTGTACGATCCGGCCCGCCAGCATGGTCGCGGCGCTCACAGTGATCTGCTGGCCGAGGATGGCGCGCACCGCGAGCTCAAAACCGTCCCAGGCGCCCGGCACGCGCAAGCCCGGCCGCGCGGCCACCAGAGCCGCGAGATGCGGGTCTTCCGCCAGATGGGCGTTGATCGCCAGGGGATCGGCGGCGAGATCGAAGACGCGGCGGATGCGCGCGATGATGACAGGCAGGCTTGCGAGGGTCGGGAAACGGATCGTCACGCCGAGCGCATTCTCGCTGCCGGCCGCGACGGTGATGCTGCCGCGATGCCCGTCGATCTCGATGCTGCGCCAGTAGCAGCCATTCTCCACGACCTCGACGCCCGGGATGGCGCGGGCAGCAAGGAATCGCAGCATCGCCTCCCAGTCATAGGGCGGCCGGTAGGGCAGCAGGATGCGGATCGTATCCGCCGCCTGCGGCTTTTCCGCGCTGCGCCGGCGCAGCGCGGCGGGCGGCCGGGCGAACAGCTGCTGAAAGGTTTCGTTGAAGCGCCGCACGCTGCCGAAGCCCGATGCCATCGCCACATCGGTCATCGACAGGCGTGTCTGGTGGATCAGCTGCTTGGCCAGCAGGATGCGTCGCGTCTGGGCGACGGCAACCGGCGACGCGCCGAGATGTTGCTTGAACAGCCGCCGCAGCTGACGCTCGCCGACGCCCAGCCGGTCGGCCAGCATCTCCACATCGCCGCGGTCGAGCGCGCCCTGCTCGATCAGCGCGAGGGCGCGCGAGACCGTGTTGGAGGTGCCGCGCCATGAGGCGAGGTCGGGCGAGGTTTCCGGGCGGCAGCGCAGGCAGGGGCGGAAGCCGGCTTCCTGGGCGGCGGCGGCCGAGGCGAAGAAGACGACATTCTCTCTCTTCGGGATGCGGGCGGGACAGACCGGCCGGCAATAGATGCCGGTGGTCTTCACCCCGGTGAACAGGCGGCCGTCGAAGCGGGCATCCCGGGTCGAAATCGCGCGGTAGCAGGCGTCATGATCGAGGTCCATGGCATCAGTATCAGCGCTCGCGCCGGCTTTGTCTGGCGGTTTTCGGACATTCACCCCGGCAATATGGCGGTTTCCGGACCTCTGCATCGGCCGGCAGGGCCGCCGGATTCCATCGCCGGCCCAAGGGATTAGCGGAAATATCCCGTTTGGGTAGGCATTCACCCTCTTTTAAGCATGCTGTTGGAGAGTATCCGGGAAGATGTTGTCCTTTCCCGGCCTTTCGCCCTTTGATCGAACCCCGCCCGAGCGATACACTGATGGTTAAGATACGGAAACCACGGCGAAATCGGGCGCGGCTGCGCTTCGGGTGCGGCTGCCTGGTCCGAGGAAAGGTCTGATCATGGGTAACGCAGCGGAAACCGGCCGGAAAACCGAATCGGCGAAAGACCGGGTCATCATCTTCGATACCACCTTGCGCGACGGCGAACAGTCGCCCGGCGCCTCGATGAATCTGGAAGAGAAGCTGAAGATCGCCGCCGTGCTGGAAGGCATGGGCGTCGATGTCATCGAAGCCGGATTCCCGATCGCCTCCAACGGCGACTTCGAAGCCGTCAACGAGATCGCCAAGCGCGTGACGAACTCGACCGTCTGCGGTCTGTCGCGAGCGGGCCGCAAGGATATCGACCGCGCCTGGGAGGCGCTGAAGCCGGCGAAGCGCGCGCGCATCCATACCTTCATCTCCACCTCGCCGCTGCACATGAAATACAAGCTGCAGATGGAGCCGGAGGCGGTGCATCAGGCGGTGATCGACAGCGTCGGCTACGCGCGCAATCTCTGCGACGACGTGGAATGGAGCTGCGAGGACGGCACGCGCTCGGATCGCGAATTCCTCTGCCGCCTGATCGAGAGCGCGATCAAGGCCGGCGCCACCACGATCAACGTGCCGGACACGGTCGGCTACACGATCCCGGAAGAATACACGGCGCTGATGCGCTACCTGATCGAAAACGTCCCGAACAGCGATAAAGCCAGGTTTTCCGCGCATTGCCATAACGATCTGGGCCTCGCGGTCGCCAACTCGCTGGCCGCGGTGATCGGCGGCGCGCGGCAGGTGGAATGCACCATCAACGGCCTGGGCGAGCGTGCCGGCAACGCCGCACTGGAAGAGATCGTCATGGCGCTCCGCACGCGTCCGGATGCGATGCGGTTCGAGACCGGCGTCAAGACCACCGACATCATGAAGGCCTCGCGGCTCGTTTCGGCGGTCACCGGCTTCGTCGTGCAGCCGAACAAGGCGATCGTCGGCGCCAATGCCTTTGCCCATGAAAGCGGCATTCACCAGGACGGCATGCTCAAGCATGCCGGCACCTACGAGATCATGACGCCGGAATCGGTCGGCCTGAACCGCTCGACGCTGGTGATGGGCAAGCATTCCGGCCGCCATGCCTTCCGCAAGAAGCTGGAAGAGCTCGGCTTCAATCTGGCGGAAAACCAGCTCAACGACGCCTTCGGCCGCTTCAAGGATCTCGCCGACCGCAAGAAGGAAGTCTTCGACGAGGATCTCGTCGCCCTGGTCGACGATGCCGTCGCCCATGACAGCCACCGCATCCGCTTCGTCAGCCTGCAGGTGATCGCCGGCTCGAAGGAACCGCAGAGCGCCGAGCTGGAGCTGGAGATCGACGGGGCGCTTAAGGCGGTCAAGGCCACCGGCAACGGTCCGGTGGACGCCACCTTCAATGCCATCAAGGAACTGTTCCCCCATCAGGCCAACCTGCAGCTCTATCAGGTTCATGCCGTCACCCAGGGCACCGATGCCCAGGCGGAGGTCTCGGTGCGCCTCGAAGAAGGGGGCAAGACGGTGAACGGACAGGCCTCGGATGCCGACACGCTGGTCGCGTCGGCGCGGGCCTATATCCACGCGCTGAACAAGCTGCTGGTGAAGCGGGAAAAGACCGCGCCGGCCGCGCTCAGCGCCTGATCGGGGCGCGTTCCGGGCTTGGGTGGGCCGATGCACGGAAGGTGTCTGAAAATAAAGGAAGCCGGGGCTTGCGCCGCGCCGGATTCAGAGGCGATAACGGCGCATAATAATACCGGTTGGTGAGGGGTCCTGCTCGATGTTCTCGCGTTTGATGGGTTTCATGTCGGCCGATATGGCCATCGACCTCGGCACGGCCAATACCCTGGTCTACGTGAAAGGCCGCGGCATCGTCCTCAACGAACCCTCGGTCGTCGCCATCACCACCACGCGCGGCAAGAAGCAGGTGCTCGCCGTCGGCGACGAGGCCAAGCAGATGCTGGGCCGCACCCCCGGCAATATCGAAGCCATCCGCCCGCTTCGTGACGGCGTCATCGCCGATTTCGAAGTGGCGGAGGAAATGATCAAGCATTTCATCCGCAAAGTTCACAACCGCCGCAGCTTCGCTTCGCCGCAGGTGATCATCTGCGTGCCCTCGGGCTCCACCGCGGTCGAGCGCCGCGCCATCATGGAGTCGGCCGAGTCCGCCGGCGCCCGCCGCGTGTTCCTGATCGAGGAGCCGATGGCCGCCGCGATCGGCGCCGGCCTGCCGGTGACCGAGCCGACCGGCTCGATGGTCGTCGATATCGGCGGCGGCACCACCGAGGTGGCCGTGCTCTCGCTCGGCGGCATCGTCTATTCGCGCAGCGTGCGCGTCGGCGGCGACAAGCTGGACGAGGCGATCATCGCCTATATCCGCCGCAACCATAACCTGCTGGTGGGCGAGGCTTCGGCCGAGCGCATCAAGAAGCAGATCGGCTCGGCGGCGCCGCCCGACGACGGCAACGGGCTGTCGATGGAGATCAAGGGCCGCGACCTGATGAACGGCGTGCCGAAGGAACTGGTGATCAACCAGCGCCAGATCGCCGAAAGCCTGGCCGAGCCGGTCGGCGCCATCATCGAGGCCGTGAAGGTCGCGCTGGAGCATACCGCGCCGGAACTGGCCGCCGACATCGTCGACAAGGGCATCGTGCTGACCGGCGGCGGCGCGCTGCTTGGCAATATCGATCTCGTTCTGCGCCATGCCACCGGTTTGCCGGTATCGATCGCCGACGAGCCGCTTTCCTGCGTGGCGCTGGGCACCGGCCGCGCGCTGGAAGAGATGAAGACGCTGAAGCACGTTCTTTACAATCCGCCCTACTGAACAACGGCTCAGGCGGGCACGGGGAGGGGTTCTGACGGACAGCCATGGCGAGACGGTCGGGACGAGGCATTTGGATCGCAGCGCCGTTTCGGGCGCTGGTGCAGCGCTTCGCCTTCCTGCTGCTGCTCGCCACCGCTGTCGGCCTCATCCTGGTCAGTCGCATCGACAGGCCGCTGGTGGAGCGCAGCCGCGCCTTCGTCGCCGATCTGGCCGAGCCCGTGCTGACCGCCATCGCCCAGCCGATCTCTGCCTTCAATGCCGCCGTCGGCTGGGTTGACGACATCCTCTATGTCCATGAAGAGAATTTCCGCCTGCGCACCGAGAATGCGCGCCTGCTGCAATGGCAGGAGGTCGCGCGCCGGCTGGAGCAGGACAACGCGGCCCTGCGCCGGCTGCTGGCCGCCGGGCCGGATATCAGCCAGACCTTCGTCACTGGCCGGGTAATTGCGGATGGCGGCGGCACCTATGTGCGCACCGTCCTGATCAATGTCGGCGCCCGTGACGGCGTGAAGAAGGGCCAGGCGGCGATCGGCGAGGGCGGCTTTGCCGGCCGCGTCGCCGAAGTGGGCCAGCGCGCCGCCCGCATCCTGCTGGTCACCGACCTCAATTCCCGTCTGCCGGTCATGCTGCAGGAAGGCGGTCACCGCGCCGTGCTGACCGGCGACAATTCGACGCTGCCGAAGCTGGAATACCTGCCCGGGCATGCCAAGCCGGCGATCGGTGACCATGTGGTCACCTCGGGCGACGGCGGGCAGTTCCCCTCCGGCATTCCGGTCGGTGAGATCGTCGCGTCCGGCGATAACGGCATCCGCGTGCGGCCCTTCGTCGATCTCAGCCGCCTGGATTTCCTGCGCATCATGCAGTTCGACGAGACCCGTCTGGAAACCGAAGAGCTTGGGCCGCTGGCGATCCTGCGGCGGAATTACTAGGGGGCGCGAATGGCCGCGCTCTTCCGGCAGACCAACCGCCGCCTTCGCACCTTGCTGCCGCTGCTCAGCAGCATCGGCCTGGTGCTGATCGGCGTCCTGCCGCTCGGATTGCCGCATCTGAACAGCGTGGCGCCGGTGCTGGCGCTGATGGCGGTCTTCTACTGGAGCATCTTCCGGTCCGACCTGATGACCATGCTGGATGCCTTCCTGATCGGGCTGCTGCTCGATCTCCTGAGCGGCGGACCGCTCGGCCTGAATGCCGCGACGTTGCTGCTGATCCATGAGCTCGGCGTATCGCAGCGCCGCGTCTTCCTGGGCTCCTCCTTTCTGGTCAACTGGACCGCGTTCGCGCTGGTTGCCGGGGCGGTGCTGCCGATCGGCTGGCTGATCGTGTCGCTGCTGCACTGGAGCCTGCTGCCGACCGCGCCGGTGCTGGCGCAGTTCCTGCTGTCGCTGGCGATCTATCCCGCCGCCTACTGGCTGTTCAGCCGGCTGGAGCGACGACTCCCGCGCCCTGCCACGCCCTTCTGAGTAGAGGCGTCGATGGCCGGGCTTACCATGAACCGACGCGACAACGATCTGCAGCGGATCTTCAGCCGCCGCGCGCTGCTGCTCGGCTCGGCGCAGCTGGCGCTGTTCGGCGTGCTGGCCGGGCGGCTGTATTATCTGCAGGTCATCGAGTCCGACAAATACCAGCTTCTGGCAGAGGAAAACCGCATCAACATGCGCCTGCTGCCGCCGCGCCGCGGCCGCATTCTCGACCGGTTCGGCGCCGAACTGGCCAGCAACCGGCAGAACTACCGGGTGCTGATCGTCGCCGAGCAGACGCGCAATGTCGATGCCACGCTGGAAGCACTGTCCCGGCTGATCCAGGTCGACGACGCGCAGCGCCAGCGCGTGAAGCGCGAGATCGAGCGACGCCGCAAATTCGTCCCGGTGATGGTGGCCGAGAACCTCTCCTGGGAAGACTTCGCCAAGGTCAACCTGCACAGCCTCGACCTGCCGGGCGTGCAGCTCGATGTGGGCGAGACGCGCGACTATCCCTATGGCGAGATGTTCAGCCATGTCGTCGGCTATGTCGGCGCGGTATCGGAAGCCGAGCTCGGCGATGATCCGCTGCTGGAATTGCCCGGCTTCCGGATCGGCAAGAGCGGCGTGGAGAAGATCTACGACGAAAAGCTGCGCGGCCGCGCCGGCCACAGCCAGATCGAGGTCAACGCCTATGGTCGCGCGATCCGGGAGCTGGCGCGCCATGATGGCCAGCCGGGCGACGACGTCGTGCTCACCATTGATGCCGAGCTGCAGCGTTTCGCCATGGACCGGTTCGGTGACCAGAGCGGCGCCGCCGTGGTGATGGATATCCATACCGGCGACGTGCTGGCGCTGATGTCCAATCCCGGCTTCGATCCGAACTGGTTCAATGTCGGCATCACCAACGCGCAATGGCGCCAGCTCAACAGCGACAAGTTCAAGCCGCTGATCAACAAGGCGGTGCAGGGCACCTATCCGCCGGGCTCCACCTTCAAGATGACGGTCGGCCTCGCGGCGCTGGAATCGGGTGCGATGGCGCCCGACACCCGCGTGTTCTGCCCCGGCCATATGGAATTCGGCAACAACCGATTCCATTGCTGGAAGAAAGGCGGCCATGGCTCGATGACCATGGTTTCCGCCCTCGAGGAGAGCTGCGACGTCTATTTCTACGAGGCGGCCAAGCGCACCGGCGTCGACAAGATCGCGGAAATGGCGCACCGGCTGGGCCTCGGCATGCTCACCGAGATCGACCAGACCGGTGAGCGCAAGGGCCTGATCCCGACCCGCGCATGGAAGCGGGCCGTGCTGGGCCAGCCCTGGCATCCGGGCGAGAATCTGGTGATCGGCATCGGCCAGGGCTACGTGCTGGCCACCCCGCTGCAGCTCGCCGTGATGGTGAGCCGGCTGGCCAATGGCGGCTATGCGGTGACGCCGCGGCTGTTGCGGCCGAACGGCGCCTTCGGGCCGGAGGCCGACCAGCGGCTGGCTCCCGAACGCTGGCCGAGGATCGATGTCAAGCGCGACCACCTCGAGCTTGCGCTGGAGGGGATGATCCGCGTCACCTCGCCGCCGCGCGGCACGGCCCAGCGTGCACGCATCACGCTGGCGCAATACGCCATGGCCGGCAAGACCGGTTCCAGCCAGGTGCGCCGCATCACCAAGGCCGAGCGCGATACCCGCGTGCGCAAGAACGAGGAGAAGCCCTGGGAGGAGCGCGATCACGCCCTGTTCGTCGCCTACGCGCCGGTGCATGCGCCGCGCTATGCCTGCGCGGTGATCGTCGAGCATGGCGGCGGCGGCTCGACGGCCGCGGCGCCGATCGCCCGCGACCTCATGCTGGAAGTGCAGAAACGCGACCCCTCGCGCCGTAACCGCGAAGCGCCGGGGATGACCACTGCCGGCATGCCGGTACCGCGCGAGAACGGGGGTTGAGGCGATGCGCGCTCACTGGTACAGCCGCAACGACCTGTCCATCGGCCGCAAGCTGCGCGACATCAACTGGGGCCTGGTGCTGCTGATCAGCATCATCGCCAGCATCGGTTTCGCCACGCTCTATTCCGCCGGCGGCGGCAGCTTCGATCCCTGGGCCGACCGCCAGATGGCGCGTTTCGCGCTTGGCATCGGCATCATGATCGTCATCGCCATCACTGATATCCGGCTGTGGATGCGGCTCTCCTATCTGATCTATGGCGTCGGTATCGTGCTGCTGGTGGCCGTCGACCTGTTCGGACGGATCGGCATGGGCGCCCAGCGCTGGCTCGATCTCGGCGTCTTCCACATCCAGCCGTCGGAAGTGATGAAGATCGCGCTGCTGCTCACCCTGGCGCGCTATTTCCACGGCTTTTCCTTCGACGAAGTCGGCAAGATCCGCTGGCTCATCGTGCCGCTGCTCATGGTCATCGTGCCGGTCGGCCTGGTGATCAAGCAGCCCGATCTCGGCACGGCGATGCTGCTGCTGATGAGTTCGGGCGCATTGTTCTTCTTTGCCGGGGTGCGGATCTGGAAATTCCTGGTCGTGGCGGCCGGCGGGATCGGCGCGCTACCCATTGCTTGGGGCTTCCTGCATGAATACCAGCGCAAGCGCGTCCTGACCTTCCTCAATCCCGAGGAGGACCCGCTTGGCTCGGGCTACCACATCCTGCAGTCGAAGATCGCGCTCGGCTCCGGCGGCTTTACCGGCAAGGGCTTCATGCAGGGCAGCCAGGCGCATTTGAGCTTCCTGCCCGAAAAGCAGACCGATTTCATCTTCACCATGCTGGCCGAGGAACACGGCCTGATCGGCGCGCTGGTGCTGCTCGGGCTTTATATCCTGCTGATCGGCTACGGCTACGCCATCGCGCTGCGGTCGCGCAGCCAGTTCGGCCGGCTGCTGGCGGGCAGCATCACCACCATGATGTTCCTCTATGTCTTCATCAACATCGCCATGGTCTCCGGCCTGGTGCCGGTGGTCGGCGTGCCGCTGCCGCTGGTCTCCTATGGCGGCACCGCGATGATGACCCTGCTGGTCGGCATGGGCCTGCTAGTCGGCGTCTACGTGCACCGCGACGTGGAAATTCCGCGCCATATGAGCGGATTGTAACTATTTGCCGCAGCAGACGATTTTCTGCTCGGCAAAGCCCTTGCAATTCTGACGAATCCCGGTATTTTCGCGCGGCTTTCGGCGGCCCCGGCCGCCCCGGAAAATGGGCGCATAGCTCAGTTGGTAGAGCAGCTGACTCTTAATCAGCGGGTCCTAGGTTCGA
>CAYSCA010000085.1:0-13361 GCA_964429465.1 uncultured Rhodospirillaceae bacterium | reverse complement strand
TTCTCGGTCAACCGCATGCTCAGCTTCGATTCCGTCAAGCTGCGGCTCGACCGCGAGCAGCCCTTAAGCTTCCTCGAATTCAACTACATGATCCTGCAGGCCTACGATTTCGTCGAGCTGGCGCGGCGCTACAAATGCAATCTGCAGATGGGCGGCTCGGACCAGTGGGGCAATATCGTCAACGGCGTCGAGCTCGGCCGCCGCGTGCATGATTTCAGCCTCTACGGCCTGACCTGCCCGCTGCTGATGACGGCCTCGGGCCAGAAGATGGGCAAGACGGCGAGCGGCGCGGTCTGGCTCAACGAGGACATGCTGCCGTCCTACGATTACTGGCAATACTGGCGCAACTGCGAGGATGCCGATGTCGGCCGCTTCCTGCGGCTGTTCACCGACCTGCCGCTGGACGAGATAGCAAAGCTGGAGAAGCTGGAAGGCGACGAGCTCAACGAGGCCAAGAAGATCCTCGCCACCGAGGCCACCGCGCTCTGCCGCGGGCGCGCGGCGGCCGAGGCCGCGGCCGAGGCCGCGCGCAAGGCCTTCGAGGAAGGCAGCTTCGGCGGCAACCTGCCGGTGGTGAAGGTGGCGCGCGCGAAGCTGGAGGCCGGCATCGAGGCCTTCGCGCTGGTGCTGGAAGCCGGCCTGGCGAAATCCGGCGGCGAGGCGCGCCGGCATATCCGCGGCAACGCCATCCGGCTGAACGACAAGGCGGTGGCGACCGAGACCCAGAAGATCGGCGCCGCCGATCTGGGCAGCGACGGACGGCTGCGGCTCAGCTTCGGCAAGAAGCAGCATGTGCTGGTCGAAGCGGAATAAAAGGCGGAATAAATAGACCGCCTTATCCACAGGAAATCGCGGAACGATCCGGCAGAGCTCGTGTAAAGGCCCGGTAACGACGCGCCGATCCACGGCTGCGCGAGTTGGAGGGCTATTCCGATGACAGCGAAACAGGCAGCGAAGCTTCAGCAGGCCGGCGAAGACATCGCCCGCGGTGCGACCGCAGGCGCGGCGGAAGCCGGCCGTCAGGCCGAAGACCAGGTCCGCCGCCAGGCCGAGCGGCTGCAGCAGGTGCAGAGCCGCATGCTCGGCATCTACAGCAGCTTCATGACGCATTGGCTGCAGCGGCGGCACAGCGCGGCGCAGGCGACGCTCGAAGCCGCGCAGCGCGCGATGGCGAGCAACGGCCAGCCCGCGAGCCTGCCGGAAATCTACAGCGACTGGATGAACGGCAGCCTGGAGCGCATCGCCGCCGATATCCGCGAATACCAGGCATGCAGCAGCGAGATGGTGGCCGCGATGCAGGACAGCCTGCCGCTAGGCGGCGATTTCCGCGCCGGCGCAGTGAGCGAACGGATTCGGGATTAGGCGATCGCCGGCGCGCCGGCTATTTGGTCAGGATCAGCTTGCCGTTCGAGGTGAGCCGCAGGCGGTAATCCGTCCCGTCATGCTCGATGATGATCTCGCGGGACGCCTGCAGCAGAGCCCGGCTGTCGAAACGCGCCGGCGCGGTCTTGCCGGCGTAATCGCCCGCCTGCCGCTGCTGCCCGTCATCGATATCCGCCGACCTGCACGCCATGGTGCCGTGATCCCGTTCCTGTCTGTTTCTGCTGGCCGGGACCATAAAAGAGTCTCCCGGCATTTGCAACTGATTTGCATTTACATTCGCAGCAGAAATCCGGCGCATTTCCCTGTCCCTGCCGGGAGTTAAGCCGCCGAGCCGTCAGGGCGTGACGGGGCGTTCGGGGATGGCGGGCCGTTCGACCCCGTCGCTGCCCTCTTCCGCCGGCGCGGAGGCTTCGGGCGCCTGGAAGATGCGGCGCAGGAAGCCCGGCGCCAGCGCCGAGAGCGGATTGACCGTGAATTGCGGGTCGGCGCGCGGGCCGGAGACGGCGAAATTCACCCCGATGATGCCGTCGCCGACGAAGATGTCGCCCAGCACCGGGATCTTGCCCAGGATGGTATTCAGCACGAAGGCCGGCACGGCGGTGCCGCTGACGCTGACCATGTCGGTATTCTGGTTGATGCTGCCCTCCAGGGTGATGCCGATCTGCGGCCCGCGCAGCCGCGAGGGCTTGATCGTCAGCACGCCATCCTTCTGCTCGAAGGGCACATCGCCCTTCTCGAACAGGATGCCCTCGCCCGAGAGCAGAGCGCCCAGCCCGGTGAAGGAGCCGGCGCCGAACAGCCGCGCCAGGAAGGGCGCCTTCACGGCGCGGACATCGAGCATCACCATGCGGCCGCTGAGCGGCTGGCCCGGCTGGGTGTCGTCGTAGCGGGCATCGATGGTCAGCTTGCCGCCCCGCATGTCGGTGATGCCGAGGAAATGCAGCACGGCGCCGGCATTGTCGGATTCCAGCCGCAGCCGGCGCCCGTCGAGCTGCGGCGCCACCGTCAAGGTCAGGCCGCCGGTGCGGGCGAAGCCGCCGGTCAGGCTGACATGCTCCAGCCGCGTCGGCTCGCGCTGCGCGCTGAGCGCCAGGTTGCGCATCTCCAGGTCCTTCTCGATCACCGCCTCGTCGAAGCGCAGGTCGAGGATCAGCCGCGGCTTCGGAGCCGGCGCCTGGCCGGGCGCCGCCGGCGTATCGCCGCCGCCGAGCGCATCCTCGAGGAACGGCCGCAGGTCATAGCGCTTGCCGCGCAATTCGATCTGCGCATCACCCGACGCGGTGTAGACGATGCGCCCGGCGGCATCGTTGCCGGCATGGCGGAACTGCGCGATCTCGGCCGCCCAGCCGCCGCCCTGCGGCAGCACCGCCTTGGCATTCACCGCCAGGTCGGGGCCTTTCAGCTCGATCACGTCGAAGCGCACCGGCTGGCCCGCCTTGGTGCGCACCAGGATGCGGCCCTGCGCCTGCTGGCCGGCCGGCTTGGTGAAATGCGCTTCGGGGATATCGAGGCTGGTCTGGGTCAGATCGAACTCGCCGCCGATCACCGTCTCGCCGCCGCGGCGCTCCTCGATCTCCAGCGCGGCCTGTGCCGGCCCGTCGATATAGGGCGCCAGCGGATAGCCCAGCGCCTTGCGCTGCGCCTCGTCGATCAGGCCGTTCAGGCGATAGCGCGCGGTGACGGCGGCCCTGGCGCTGAATTCCTGGCGCCAGCCGAGCTGCAGCGGCACGCCGTTCAGCGCAGCCTTGCCGCTGCCCTCCAGCCCGTTGCCGTCGACCTTCAGCGTCATCTCGCCCTGGCTCAGGTCGTAGCGGTCGAGCAGGCCGGGCAGGCTGAGATTCGCCAGCTCGGCTTCGGCCGTGACGGCGATGTCGTCGACCTTCAGGTTGGCGACCAGCGGAAACTTCAGGCGGAAGCGCACCGACGCCTCGCCGCCGACGCTGGCCGGCTTGATGCCGAGCTTGGACGGGAAGCCAAGCGGCTTCTGGTCGATCAGCGCCAGCACGTCGCGGCTGGCGCCGCGCGCCCGGGCGCCGATCTCGGTCTGCTGGCGCTCGCCCTGCAGGTTGAGGATCTTCACATTGCCCGATCCGAGCGACAGCGGGCCCGCCTTCGCGCTCTCCACGCTGAGCTCAAGCGCCTCGGCATCGAGGCCGGCGACGCCCTTCGCGTCGGTGAGCCGGGTCATCGGCGCAAGGTAATCGACCTCCAGCCCCTCGAAGGCGAAATCGAGCTTCAGCGCCTCGCGCGGAATCTTCGCCGCGCCCTCCAGCATCTCGGGCGTCAGCGCCGCCTCGAAGCGCCCGGCCGAAACCTGGCCCTTGCGGATATGGTTGACCACCCAGTCGCGCGCGTTCTTCGCCATGCCCTGCGGCCAGTATTGCGCCAGCGCATCGGTCGGCAGATCGAAGAACTGGCCCTTCACGTCGAGGCCGAAGCGGTTCCGCGTCGCCTGCGTGACCTTGCCGGCGAAGGACAGCCGGAAGCCGTCGGCCAGGCTGAGCGATGCCTCCTCGATGGTGAGCAGGCCGCCGGCGGCGTCGACGATGCCCCTGAGCTGCGCCGCCTGCATCTGCAGCGGCGCGCCGAACAGGGCCGGCGCCTCGATGCTGCCGGCCTTGGCGGCGAGGTCGAAGCCGAGATCGAACTGGCGCCCGTCTTCGCTGACCGTCAGCGCAAAACTGCCGGCGACCGGCGCGCGCAGGACCGAGAGCGGCGCGAGATCGGGGATCACGTCGGCGAAATCCGACGGCTCGATATCGTCGAAGCGGACGACGACGCGGGCCGAGCGGTCGCTGGCGGAATAATCGGCGTCGATGTTGAGCGCGACATGGCGGCCGCGCCAGTCGAGATTGCCCGAGGCGGTGGCGAAGACATGCCCCTCGCCGCGCTGCAGGACGATCTGCGCGCCCGGCACCACCCAGCGCTGGTTCAGCTTCCAGTCCTCGATCACCAGCCGGTCGGCGAGAATCGACACCGTCTCGATCTCGCTGAAGGAATCGCGCTCCTCGCCCTTGCGCGACAGCAGGTCGAACAGGCCGGCGAGGATCGACTGCGCCACCTCGTCGGGCGGGCGCTGGTCGGCGGGTTCATCGGTGGCGGCGGCCGGCGCCGCGCCCGGCACCCCGATCAGCAGCCGTCCCTGGGCATCGCGAACCAGCCGCGCCTCGATGCCGCTGGCATGCAGGTAGCGCGGCGCGATCACGCCGCGCAGCAGCGCCGGGCCGCTCAGGCTCATGTCGACGGTGGGAATCGCCAGCGCGACGCGCTCGTTCTCGCCGCGATAGCGCAGGTCGAACAGCCGCAGCCGCAGGCTCTCGTCGCGTTCCGACCAGGCCAGCACGACGTCGTTGACCTCGGCCTTGATGTCGAGCCGCGGAATCGCCAGCGCTTCGGTGATGTAGGGCGCCAGGAAGCCGAGCGAGACGGGCCCCTGCACGACGCGCCAGGCCAGCAGGGCGCCGAGCAGCATGAGGGTCACCAGTACGGCGAGGGCCGAGCGTACCAGCAACCGACTCCACCGCAGCATTCCGCCTTCCTTGTCTAATGGCCGGGCGCAGACCCTCCGGCTTGACCCTCTGGCAACTTTAGCCGAACTTCGCCATCCGCACGAGAGAGACGCCATGCCCGATGTCACAGACCGGTCGGATCCGCCTGCCGGCAAGGTAACAGACTGGCGCCGCCTGCCGCAGCCCTTCGACAAGGCCGCGATGGCGCTCGGCTTCGAGGCCTGGACCGCCGCGCTCGCCGAACTCGACGACCGGGCGGAAGCGAAACGGCTCGCGGCACTGGCCCGCGGCGGCGACGGCAGGGCGCTGCTGGCCGCGCTGTTCGGCAATTCTCCCTATCTGACGCAACTCGCCCTGAGCGAACCGGCGCTGGTCGCCCTGCTGCTGGAATATGGCCCGGATGCCGCTTTCGACAATGCCATGGCGGCGCTGCGGCAGGCGGCGCGGGAGGCGGCCGAGGCCGCGGAACTGGCCGCGCCGCTGCGCCGGGCCAAGCGGCAGGTGGCGCTGAGCGTCGCGGTCGCCGATATCGCCGATGCCTGGCCGCTGCCGCGGATCACGGGCGCCCTGAGCGCCTTTGCCGCGCTGGGCGTGGATGCCGCGATGGCCGTGCTGCTGCGCGAGGCCGCGATGCGCGGCGAATTCGAGCTGCCCTTCCCCGACGATCCCTGCCGCGGCTCGGGCTTCGTCGCGCTCGGCATGGGCAAGCTGGGCGCCGGCGAGCTCAACTATTCGAGCGATATCGACCTGATCATGCTCTATGACCAGGAGGTGGTGCGCTACAGCGGGCGCAAATCGGCGCTCGAGGCCTTCATCCGCATGGCGCAGCAGATGGTGCGCCTGCTCAGCGAGCGCACCGAGGACGGCTATGTCTTCCGCACCGACCTGCGGCTGCGGCCCGATCCGGGCTCGACGCCGGTGGTGCTCTCGATGGCGGCGGCGGAAACCTATTACGAAAGCTTCGGCCAGAACTGGGAACGCGCCGCGATGATCAAGGCGCGCCCGGTCGGCGGCGACATCGCGGCGGGCGAAGGCTTCCTGCAGCGCCTGACGCCCTATGTGTGGCGCAAGAATCTCGATTTCGCGGCGATCGAGGACATCCAGTCGATCAAGCGGCAGATCCATGCCCATAAGGGTCATGCCGAGATCGCGGTGGCCGGACACAACATCAAGCTCGGCCGCGGCGGCATCCGCGAGATCGAATTCTTCGCCCAGACGCAGCAGCTGATCTCCGGCGGCCGCGACACCCGCCTGCGGCCGCGCGCCACCTGCGACGCCCTGCGCGCGCTGGTGGCGACCGAGCGGCTGTCGCCCGCGGCCTGCGACGAACTGATCGCCGATTACGAATATCTGCGCAAGGTGGAGCACCGGCTGCAGATGATCGCCGACGAGCAGACCCATACCCTGCCCGAGGACGCGAACGGGCTGGCGCATCTCGCCTGCTTCCTCGGCGAGAAGGATGCGGACAGTTTCCGGCAACGGCTGCTCGCGGTGCTCGGCCGGGTGAAGCAGCATTACGACGGCCTGTTCGCCGAAGCGCCCTCGCTGGGCAGCGAAACCGGCAGCCTGGTCTTCACCGGCACCGACGACGATCCGGAAACGCTGAAGACGCTGAGCGGGCTGGGCTTCGGCGATCCGCCGGCAATCGCCGCGATGATCCGCGGCTGGCATTTCGGCCGCTATCGCGCCATGCGCTCGGAGCGCGCGCGCGAGAAGCTGACCGCCATCATGCCGCAGCTGCTGGAAGCCTTCTCGCGCACCGGCTCGCCCGATGTGGCGATCCAGCGCTTCGATGCCTTCCTGAGCCATCTGCCGGCCGGCGTGCAGCTCTTCTCGCTGCTGCAGGCCAATCCCGATGTGCTCGACACGCTGGCCGAGCTGCTGGCCGCGGCGCCGCAGCTGGCCGAGGCGCTGTCGCAGAACAGCGCGCTGTTCGACAGCCTGCTGGAATATGCCACCCAGGCGCCGGTCTTCGAGGCGGCGATGCTGGCCGCCAGCCTGAAGCGCCAGCTCGCGGCGGCGCGCGATTTCCAGGACGTGCTGGACTGGACCCGGCGCTGGACGGCGGAGCACAAGCTGCAGATCGGCATCGGGTTGCTGCGCGGCGGCCTGGACGGCGCGGCCGCCGGCGCGGCGCTGAGCCATGTCGCCGATGTGGTGCTGTGCGAATTGCTGGAGCATGTGACGAAGGAATTCGAGGCGCAGCACGGGAAAATCCGAAATGCCAAGGTGGCCCTGCTCGGCTTCGGCCGGCTCGGCAGCCGCGAGCTGACGCTGGAATCCGATCTCGACCTGGTGCTGGTGTTCGACTGTCCGCCCGGCGCAGGCCAGTCGAACGGCGCCCGGCCGCTGACGCCGGGCCTCTATTTCTCGCGGCTGTGCCAGCGCTTCATCAACGCGGTCACCGCGATGACCGGCGAAGGCCGGCTGTATGAGGTCGACATGCGGCTGCGCCCGAGCGGCGGCGCCGGGCCGATCGCCATCGGCTTCGACGCCTTCGCCGAATACCAGCGCAGCGAGGCCTGGACCTGGGAGCATATGGCGCTGACGCGGGCGCGCACGATCTGCGGCCCGGCCGCGTTCCGCAAGAAGCTGGAGAAACTGCGGCTCGACATCCTGCGGCAGCCGCGCGACGGGAAGAAGCTGCTTGCCGATGTCGCCAGCATGCGGCAGCGCATGGCGGCGGCGCATACCAGGACCGACCGCCTCTGGGACCTCAAGCAGCAGCGCGGCGGCTTGGTCGACCTGGAATTCATCGTGCAATACCTGCTGCTGCGCCACGGCGCGGCCAAACCGGCGATCCTCGACAGCAATCCGGCGATTGCGCTGGCGGCGCTGGCGAAGGCGAAGCTGCTGGATGCCGCGACCGCCGCCATGCTGAGCGATGCGGCACGCTTCTATGCGACGCTGCTGGGGGCGACGCGGCTGGCCGGCAAGGCGGAGGCGGAAGACCCCGAACGCTGGCCCCCCGCCCTGCGCCGCCGGCTGCCGCAACTGGTCGGCGCCGCCGACTTCGCGGCGATGGCGGCAAAGCTCGCCGCCAGCCAGCAGGCGGTGCGCGAGGCGTTCCGGACGCTGGTGGAGGAGCCGGCGACGCCGTATCTATCTCTGGCGGATTCTCTCGCCACTTCCTCTGCGGGGCAGACCAATGACCAAAAGCAGGATTCCTGACATCGGCGACAAGGCGCCGGCCTTCACGCTGCCCACCGATGACGGCGGCAAGGTTTCGCTGTCGGAATTGAAGGGCAAGCCGGTCGTCCTCTATTTCTATCCCAAGGACGACACCACCGGCTGCACCAGAGAAGCGCTCGACTTCTCGGCGGCGAAGGCGAAGTTCGACCGGCTCGGCGCCGCGGTGATCGGCTGCTCGCGCGACAGCGTCGCCAGCCACGCGAAATTCAAGACCAAGCACAAGCTGAAGCTGACTCTCGGCGCCGATGAAACCGGCAAGGTCACCGAGTCGTATGGCGTCTGGGTCGAGAAGAGCCTGTACGGGCGGCGGTATATGGGCATCGAGCGCGCCACCTTCCTGATCGGGCCCGACGGGCGAATCGCCGCAGCCTGGCGCAAGGTGAAAGTGGCGGGTCATGTCGAGGCCGTGCTGGAGGCGATCCGGGCACTTTAGAATCAAGCGCTTGGCCGCCTTACCCACACCCTGTGGATAACCGGCGCGACATTGCGTAAGTATGTGTTCGCACGAGTTTTTCTGCCCTTCGCGGGTGATTCTTCCTTGCATTAACCAAGTTAAATAAGCCCTAATCCCCCATGGTTGAGGCGAGCGGTTCAAGCAGGCGATCGGGGGGCTGAGTGACGCGACGCGCTAGACGGCAATGGCGGGAGTTGCGCGACCGCCTGTTTCCGGAAAGACAGATCATTTTCCGCAGCCGCGGCGATGTGCGTTACATCGCCCTGTCGGCGCGTACCCAGCTGCTGATGGCGACCGGCGTCGTCATGTTTGCCGGCTGGATCGGCTATTCCTCGGTCAACGTCTTCTACCGCAATGCCCTGCTGGATGCGCGCGACCGCCGCATCGCGGAGCTTTCCCTCGCCTATGACCGGCTGGCCGCCGATTTCAACACCAACCAGGAGAAATTCGTCACCGCCTCGCGCGATCTGGAGGACCGCTACCAGCGCCTCTACGAGATGGCGATGAAGCAGCGCGGCCCGCTCTCGCCCGGCGGCGAAGGCGGCGCCGATGCCAAGGTGGCGGTCAAGCCCAAGGACAAGCCGACCCCGCCGGCCGCCGCCGGCGCGGTCACGGGCGCCGCCCCGGACACTGCCCCCGCAGCCGGGGCGCCGGGCGAAGAGGCGAAGGCGCCGGAGAAGGATTTCGCCAGGCAGGAACAGGTCGTCGCTTCGCTGGACGCGAAGCCCGAGAGCGACGAGGACGTGGCCTCGGTGGAAGACCTGGAAGGCATGCTGCGCGAGTCGAAGGCGAAGCCGCCGGTGCCCGCGGTGAAGCCGCGCGATATCGAGACGCGCCTGCTCAGCGTGCGCGGCCGCCAGCGCGAACTGCTCGACGAACTGGCCCAGCGCACCGACAACAGCGTCAACGCTATGGAGAAGGCGCTCGCCCGCACCGGCCTCGATTTGGCCGGCATGCTCAACCGCGCCGCCGAGGCGCGCGCCGATATCGGCGTCGGCGGCCCGCTGCAATCGCTCGGCCTGCCCGAGAAGCAGGAACGCAGCGGCGTGGCGCTGGCATCGGCCGGCGACGCGGTCGAGCGCGACATGGCGAAGCTCGAGGACAAGCTCGGCCGCTGGGGCGAATTGCTGGAGCTGGCGCAGCGCCTGCCGCTGGCCGTGCCGATGCAGGGCGAGCCGGGCATTTCCAGCAGCTTCGGCCGGCGCCTCGATCCCTTCACCAAGCAATGGGCGTTCCATGCCGGCATCGACTTCATCGGCCCGGTGCGCTCGCCCGCCCTGGCGACGGCGCCCGGCGTGGTGGTCTATGCCGGCCGCAAGGGCGCCTATGGCCGCACCGTCGAGATCGACCACGGCCTGGGCGTCAAGACCCGCTATGCGCATCTGAGCTCGATCGCGGTGCAGACCGGCGACGTCATCGTCTTCGGCCGCAAGGTCGGCACCATGGGCTCGACCGGCCGCAGCACCGGTCAGCATCTGCATTACGAAATCCTGCTCGACGACGAACAGATTGACCCGAGTAAATTTATCGAGGCTGGCTATCATGTTTTCAAACAGCAAGAAAACCACTCCTCCGCCCGCTAAGCAGGCGCCGCCCTCCATCCTCTCCGCTGGCCTGACGGTCAACGGCGACCTCAACAGCGATGGCGAGGTGCAGATCGACTGCCTGGTCAACGGCGACGTGACTGCGGTGCGGCTGGCCATCGGCGAGAATGCCAAGGTGACCGGCGAGGTGATGGCCGAGCATGTGCTGATCCGCGGCGAGGTGATCGGCCGCATCCGCGCCAAGTCGGTGGAGCTCGACAAGACCGCCAAGGTGCGCGGCGATATCTGGCACGAGCTGCTCTCGATCGCCGCCGGCGCCAAGATCGAAGGCCTGTGCAAGTTCGTCGACAATCCGCGCGAGGCCGCCAAGCTGAGCGTGGTGGAAAGCGCCGAACCGGCCGAGAAGAGCATGGGCGAGAAGGCCGTCGCCAAGGCGCCGATCAAGGGCGCCACCGAACTGCCGCTGCCCAGCCTCGCCCGCGCCGCGACAAGCTGATAGATTCGGCCGGCGTCGGTCGCGAAACGGGCGGCGCAAACCCGCCCCGATCCCCCGACGCATGGAGGCCGCAATGAGCCTGACGCTCCACACCATTGTCTGCAGCACCCGCCCGGGCCGCGTCGGCCTGCCCGTCGCGCAATGGTTCCACGGCGTCGCCGGCAAGCACGAGGCTTTCGACGCAAAGCTGGTCGACCTGGCGGACTTCAACCTGCCGATCTACGACGAGCCGAAGCATCCGACGCTGCAGCAATACCAGCATGAGCATACCAAACGCTGGAGCGCGAGCGTCAGCGCCGCCGATGCCTTCGTGTTCGTCACACCGGAATACAATTTCGGCCCGCCGCCTGCGCTGGTGAACGCGCTGAACTACGTCTACAAGGAATGGAACTACAAGCCGGCCGCCTTCGTCAGCTATGGCGGCGTGTCGGGCGGCATCCGCGCCGTGCAGATGGAAAAGCACACGCTGACCACGCTGAAGATGATGCCGATCCTCGAAGCGGTGATGATCCCGATGATCGCGCAGCATATGGAGAATGGCCGCTTCATGGCCAAGGAGATCCACGAGGCCTCCGCCGCCGCGCTGCTGAACGAGCTGGCCCGCTGGGCCGCGGCGCTCAAGCCGATGCGCTCGGGCGCGTAGCCCCTAGAACCGCCCTTCGCTCAGGAACCGGATCACCGCCGCGATCGCCCGCGGATCAGCGGGCATGAAGGTATGCCCGACATCCAGCGTGAGCGTCGCCGCCGCGCCAGCGAGATGCGCGGAATCGCATTCCACCGTGCCGTCGCTGGCTTCGCCCGCGCCATGCAGGCGGTTGATCCAGGCGCTCGGGTTGAGCGGGTGGAAGCGCCTTGTGCCGACGATCACGCCGGTCTCCAGCGGGGGCGTGCCGAGCGCGGCGAGCCAGGGCGCGTCGCGGTAGAGCTCGCGCGCCGGCCGGCCGAGCAGGCCCGGCAGAGCGCGCGACCAGGGCCGCGCCTGCAGCCTTGTGACCGAGAGCGCGCCGCGGTTCGGCACGCCGAGCAGCACCAGGCGTCCGGCCGGAAAGCCGAGCGGTTCGCATAATCCCGCGCGCAGGATCAGCCCGCCCAGCGAATGCCCGACGAAATGCGTGCGCGGCCCGTCGCCGAGGCTGCCGCACAGGAGGCGGAACTGCGCGACGAGTTCGGGAAACGCATGGCGCCGGCTCGGATAATCCCAGTTGAGCACATCATAGCCCTCGCGCCGCAGCGCCGCCGCCATGCGCGCCATGCTGCGCGCGGTGCGCGACAGGCCATGCAGGAGGACGATTCTCTCCGCGCTTGCACGAGACATTGCGGGCAGCTCCGGGATGCGAGGACACGAGCCTAGCGCATTTCAGACCCATAGCGTCACCGCGCCGTCGCCAATGCACGCATGACGCGCGAATGCGCCCATGTCGGCCGGCGGAATCCGGCACTGCGCCTCCAAACGGAATTTGTGGGTTGACTCCGGCCGGATATCAACGAACCATCTAACTATGAGAACTGTGTTCACATATGCGAACAGCGATGCGTGACGGCCCCCGCTCCGTCGAGCGCGTGGTGGACCTGCTCGAACTCTTCGCGCGGGACCGCCAGCCGAAATCGCTGTCGCAGCTCTGCGTCCTGCTCGGCACGCCGAAGGCAAGCCTGTTCAGCCTGGTCGGCGCGCTGGTGAAGCGCGAGATGCTGACGCGCGACGAGGCGGGGCGCTACCAGCTCGGCCCGGCCGCGCTGCGGGTGGCGATGAGCATCGCCGCGACCCGCTCGTTTACCGACCTGACGCATCCCTTCCTGCTGAAGCTGGCGCGCGAAACCGGCGAGACGGCGCTGATCGGCTGCCTCGACCTGCAGTCGCTGAAGGCCGTCTATGTCGACAAGGCGGAATCGGAGAGTTCGGTCCGCTATACCGTGCCGATCGGGCAGACGCGCGACCTGCATTGCAGCTCGGTCGGCAAGCTCATCCTCGCCTACCGCCCCGATGTCGCCGAGCTCGTCTTCAAGGCGCCGCGGCTCACCCGGCATACCGACAACACGATCATCGACAAGAAGCTGCTGGCCAGCCAGCTGCGCACCGTCCGCAGGGCGGGAATCTCGCGCACCATCGACGAGGCGACGTTCGGCGCCACCGGCATGGCGGCGCCCATCCTGAATGCCGGCGGCGAACTCGTCGCCGGCGTGGTGGTGGCGGGGCCGACGCAGCGGGTGCGGCCGAACATGGCGAAAATCGAGCAGGCGCTGCGCAAGGCGGCGGCGGCCCTGTCGGCGGCCCTGCCCGCCACCGGGGTGGCGCAGATCTCCCTGGCCATCGAGGAGGTCGCCCGCCGCCGCGCCTGAATTGTTTTGTAACCGGAGGAGACGACGACCATGAAGCAGAAGCCCTTTGAGGAATTCACCGTCGGCGAGGTGTTCGAGAGCTATGCCCGCACCATCACGGAAGCCGATATCGTAAACTTCACCTGCTTCGCCGGCCTCAAGCTGCCGCTCTTCATCGACGAGGAATTCTGCAAGAAGAACAGCCCGTTCGGCACCCGCATCGTGCCGGGCCTGATGACCGCCTCGATCGCCGCCGGCATGATGGAGGATATCCTCGGCCCCTATACGCTGGCGGCGCTGGGCCTCGACCAGTTCCGCTTCACCTCGCCGCTCAAGGCCGGCGACACGATCCATGTCCGCATCACGGTCGAGCAGAAGAAAGACACCAAGAATCCCGACCGCGGCGTGCTGAGCAGCCGGCAGCAGGTGGTGCAGCAGGACGGCAAGGTGGCGCTCGAGTTCACCGG
>CAYSCA010000084.1:0-13393 GCA_964429465.1 uncultured Rhodospirillaceae bacterium | reverse complement strand
CTGCTCTCCGACCCCGAGACGGATTTCACCGGCGGCGAATTCGTGCTGGCCGAGCAGCGCCCGCGCATGCAGTCGCGCGCCGAAGTGGTCGGTCTGCGCCAGGGCGAAGGCGTGATCTTCCCGGTGCATCACCGGCCGGTCCAGGGATCGCGCGGCACCTATCGCGTCACCATGCGTCATGGCGTCAGCCGGCTGCGCTCGGGCCGGCGTTTCACGCTCGGCGTGATCTTCCACGACGCGACGTGATGCCGCGGCCTGAGATGCCCCGGCGCTAAACGCCCGGCGGCGGGAGCGGCTGCGCGGCGTCGTGCGGCGGCGGCGGCGGCGGCGCATGCGCGCGATCGCGATGCACGGGCTTCGGCGCGGTGCGCCGCCCCGGCTCACGGCCGGCATTGATGTCGCTCAGCCCCTCGGCGACGCGCTGATGGCACCAGGCGGCCATCCCCTTGCGCGAGGCGAAATCCTCCATCGTCACCGGCTGGTGGAATTCCACCACCGCCTCGCTGGGGCCGGCCTTCAGGAAGCGCCACAGATGCGGCACCAGGTCTTCATCGCCGACCCAGGCGAAGATCGACATCCAGCGCCGGCCGACCGGCATGTGATTGAGCCGCGCATAGCCGAGGCTGACCGGCTGCACCGTCACCATGCGGCCCTGCACCGGCGCCTCCGCGACCGCGAAGAAGGCCGACTTGAAATTCAGGATGCGCAGGCCGTCGGACGAGGTGCCTTCCGGAAACAGGATCAGGTTGTCGCCCTGCTCGAGCCGTTCGCGAATCTCGTCGCGATGCTCGGCGGTGCGGTGGCGTCTGTCGCGATCGATGAACACCGTGCGCTGCAGCCGCGCCAGCGTGCCGAAGAACGGCCATTCGCCGACCTCGCGCTTGGCGATGAAGCTGGCCGGCAGGGCGGCCGACAGCACCACGATATCGAGCCAGGAAATGTGGTTGCAGATGAACAGCGTCGGCGCGGCCGCGGCCGGCGCGCCGATCCGGCGCACCTTCACGCGCAGCAGCCAGGCGACGCTGCGATGGTAGAAATGCGGCAGCGAGCGGCGCAGCGGCGAGCCGATCCGGATCAGCAGCATCTGCAGCGGAATCAGCAAGGCCGTCCATAACAGGAAGACGGCGAGCGTGAAGGTGGCCCGCGCGGTCATCGCTGTGATGGAGTCGTGTAACGCTGAAGAATTCGGGGATTACGCAATCAGCGCTGGCCCTTCTTGCCGTCAGCGTCGTCGAGCGGCACGCCGAACAATTCGAGCCGGTGATCGATCAGCTTGTAGCCGAGCCGCGCGGCGATCTTTTCCTGCAGCGCCTCGATCTCGGGATCGTTGAATTCGATGATCTTGCCCGAGCGGGTGTCGATCAGATGGTCGTGATGCGATTCCGGCATCTCCTCGTAGCGCGCGCGGCCATCGCCGAGATCGAGGCGGCTCAGGATGCCGTTCTCCTCGAACATGCGCACGGTGCGATAGACGGTGGCGATGGAGATGCGCGGATCGATGGCGGCCGAGCGGTGATGCAGTTCCTCGACATCGGGATGGTCGTCGGCGGCGCTGAGCACGCGGGCGATCACCCGCCGCTGGTCGGTCATGCGCATGCCGAGTTGTTCGCAAAGCTGTTCGAGGCGGCTGCTCATGCGCCGGGGCCTTCCTGCTATTTCGGTGACTTGTCCCTGCGGATCAGCGAGCTAAACCAGTTCGGCCGATCGGGCAAGTCCCGGTTGTCCACCCTGTCAGCGGCCGCTGCGGCGACGGCCTTTGCCGAGGCCGATTTTCTTCGCCAGCGCTTGCCGATGCAAGGCATAATTCGGCGCCACCATCGGGTAATCGGCCGGCAGATTCCAGCGTTCGCGATACTGTTCCGGGGTGAGTCCGTAATGACTCATCAGATGCCGTTTCAGCATCTTCAGCTTTTTCCCGTCCTCGAGGCAGATGATGTAATCCGGCGCCACCGATTTTTTCGGCGACACCGCCGGCGCCGGACGCTGCGACGCGCGCGACAGTGCATTGCCCGCGCCGTCGCTGCCGCCGCCGTCGATGGCGGCCAGCGTGCCGTAGACCTGGCGGATCAGCGCCGGCAGGTCGCCGGCCTCGAGCCGGTTGTTGGAGACATGGGCGGCGACGATCTCGGCGGTCAGCGCCAGCAGCTCCGACTTGTCGGCGGCATGCGTCATGGCGACGATTTCCTTCTCTGCCAAGTAAAAAACGGGAACCGGCCCAAGTCTATATTGGTCGAATTACACTAAATCCAGCCGAATGGCGGGCAATATTTTTGCGATATTCTGTCTATTTAAGGCCGGAGCGCCGCATCAGGACGGCGTCCTGCCCGTCGGCGTAATAGCGCGGGCGGCGCCCGGCCTCGGCGAAACCCGAGGCCGCATAAAGCCGGCGCGCGGCAGTATTCGCTTCGGCCACTTCGAGGAAGCAGACGGTGACGCCGGCGGCGGCGAGCCGCTGCAGCCCGGCCTGCAGCAGGGCGCGCGCGACCCCGAGCCGCTGCAGACGCGGCCGCACGGCCAGCGTGATGATCTCGGCTTCATCGGCGGCCTGGCGCAGCAGCAGGAAACCGGCCGGCTGGCCGCCGCCCGCCGCGGCGGCGGTCCGCGCCAGCAATGCCGACGCGCCCGGCATCGCCAGCAGCTCGGCCATCGCCTGCGGCGTCCAGCCGGTCTCGAAAGCCTCCTTATGCAGCGCGGCCAGCAAGTCGGCGGCTTCGATCCCGCAGGGCGCGATGCTCACGGCCAGCTGCGCCCGCGGCTGCTCGGTCTTCGGCAGGGCGGCATCGGGCGGCCGGATATAGAGCGGCGATGGCGCCCGCGACGGGGCAGGGCGCTGCATCGCCAGCCTGGCGACGATCGCCGGATCGGGATCGGGTGCGGCTTCCGAGAGTTCGAGATCGGCGCGCGCGGCGGCATCGCGCAGCAGCGGCGCGCCGCTGCCGACCAGGGTGAGCGGTGCCGCCGGCAGCAGCTTTACGGCATCGGCGACAGGCAGCAATTGCGGCGGCTGCAAGGCCGCGCCGAGGCCGGCTTCCGCGGCGGCGAAGACCTGCAGGTAAAGCTCGTCGCGGCGCGCATCGATGACGGCGACGGTGTTCCGCCGCGGCCTTGCCGCGGCGACGCCCAGCGCCTCGGTGGTGGTGATGCCCCAGACCGGCTTGCCGAGCGCGAGGCCGAGGCCGCGCGCCGTCGCCAGCGCCGTGCGGATGCCGGTGAACGAGCCCGGCCCGAGCGTGGCGGCGATGCCGTCGAGCTCGCCGAGCGCGATGCCGGCGGCGGCGCGCGTTGCCTCGATCGCCGGCAGCAGGCGTTCGGCATTGCCCTTGCCGCCCGCGAGCACGGTTTTCGCCAGCACCGCATCGCCGTCGACGATGGCGACCGAGCAGGCATTCAGCGCGGTATCGAGCGCGAGCAGCTTCACGGCGGCGATCCGCGATGGTACGAGAAGGCAGCCTGCCTCACGGATCTGCCGCCATGACCGTCACCGCCATGCTGGTCGAGATCGCGCCGCCGGAATTTCCGGTGCTGCTCGACCTGCGCTATGCCACCAGCGACAACCTGACGGGCGCGCCGATCTACCGGCGCGCCGGCTGCTACCTCAACCGGGAAGCCGCCGGATTGCTGCAGCGGGCGACCGCCCTCGCCGCGCAGCTGGAGCTGCGGCTGAAGATTTTCGATGCCTTCCGCCCGACGGAGGCGGCCTGGGCCTTGTGGAACCATACGCCCGATCCGAATTTCCTTGCCGATCCGCGCAAGGGCTCGCCGCATTCGCGCGGCGCCGCCGTCGACGTCACGCTGGTCGATGCGGCCGGCGCCGAACTCGACATGGGCACCGGTTTCGATGCCTTCACCCGGCGCGCCTTCCATGGCGCGCTCGACATCACCCCGGTGCAGCAGAAGAACCGCGCCCTGCTGCTCGGCATCATGACGGCCGCCGGCTGGGACTTCTATCGCAATGAATGGTGGCATTACCAGTTGTTCCAGCCGCGCCGCTTCCCGCTGCTTTCGGATGCCGATGCCGGCACGGCGATGATGTGAGGTCATGGACGGTTTACGGCGCGCCGTCGCCGTCCGCAACGCCCGCCAGCCAGCTGGCGGTTTCCGCAACCCCGGCCTTCTCCAGCAGCGCGTCGGCGATGGTCTCCCCGACGACGGGCCCGAATTTGAAGCCATGCCCCGAAGTGCCGCAGAAGGCGAAGCCGCGCGGCCCGAGCTGCCGGAACTGGAAGCGTTCTTCCGCCTCGACATCGTAGAAGCAGGTCTTCGCCGCCGTCACGCGATACTGATCGAGATCGGCGATGCGATGCCGCGCATTCGCCAGGATCGCCTCGATCTCGTCCGGCCGCGCCTCGCGGTCCGCGCCGGGATCGGCGGTGGCGCCGAAGCGGTGATCGCCGATCTTCAGGCCGGTGCGCATGCCGTCCTTCGTGACCCGCGGCGGCACGAGATAGAAGCCCTTGGCCTCGCCGATCTCGAGCAGCATCGGCGCCGCATGCCAGGCTGCCATCAGATCGGCCGGCGGCTGCAGATAGACCACCACCTGCCGCGAGGGCCGCGACAGCTCGGCCAGACCGGGCAGCAGCTGCGACGTCCATGGCCCGGCGCAGACCAGCAGGCGGTCGGCGGTCAGCTTCGACCCGTCCTGCAGCGTGACGCTGCCGCCTTCCGCGTCGATCGCCGCGACTTTCGCCTGGGCCCGCAGGATGACGCCGCGCTCGCGCAGATGCGCCGACAGCGCCGCCACGACGGCTTCGGCGAACAGCACGCCGCCGGACGGGCAGTAGAAGGCGTCCTGCAGGGCCGTGCCGTCGAGCATCGGCCAGCGCCCGGCGACGGTTTCCGCATCGAAGGCCAGATGTTCGACATTCTCCTGCGTCAGCACCTGCGCGCAGACGGCGGCCCAGTCATCCCCCGCCCCGCTCAGCACCAGGGTGCCGGTCTCGGCATAGAGCCTGGCCTTGAGGTCGCGCCAGACGCGCTCCCAGGCATGATAGGCATGGCGCACCATGCGGGTGTAGCCGCGCTGCGCGCCGTAAGCGTAGCGGATCAGGCGATGCTGATCGACCGACGAGCCGAGCGGATTGGGCAGGCTGCCCTGCTCGAGCAGGGTCACTTCGGCGCCGGCGCGCCGCAAAGCCCAGGCAGACGACAGCCCCATGATGCCGCCGCCCACAATGATGATCTTCATGACAGCACGCTTTCGGCAACGAGTTCGGCGGCAGCCAGGTCTTCCAGCGCGGTGCCCACCGACTTGAACAGGGTGATGCCCTTCGCTTCAGCGCGCGCGAAGGCATCGCGCCGGCAGAGATCGAAAAGATCGCCGCGCACATCCGCCGCCGCGACGATCCCGCGCCGCAGCGGATCGACCAGATCGCCGGCCTCCTTCATCGCGCCGCCACGGGTATCGACCCAGAGGCCGCCGTCCTGAGCGGCCCGCCGCAGGGCCGCGTCATCGGCCTCGCGCATCTCGGGCGTGAAGCCGCCGACCAGATCGACATGGGCGCCCGCCTTCAGCCACTCGCCGTGCACCAGGGGCTCGCGGCTGAGCGTGGCGCAGGAAATCGTGTCGGCCGCATGGACGGCCGATTCCAGGTCTTCCGCCACCGCGATCGATGCGTTCAGGTCGGTGAGCTTTTCCGCCATCTGCCGCGCGCGGTCGCGGTTGCGGTTCCAGATCTCGATGCGCCGGTAGCCGCGCACCGCGCAATGGGCGCGGACCAGATGCGGCGCCAGCGAGCCGGCGCCGATCATCAGCAGATGCTGCGCATCCTGCCGCGCCAGATAGCCGGCGGCGAGCGCGGAGGCGCAGGCGGTGCGCCGGAGCGTGAGCGCCACGCCGTCGATCACCGCTTTCGGCGCGCCGGTGCGGGCGTCGAACAGCAGATAGGCGCCGATCACCGAGGGCAGGCCGAGCTTCGGGTTGTCGGGATAGACGCTGACCGCCTTGATGCCGATATGGCGGCCGGGCTGCCAGGCCGGCATCACCAGCAGGGTGCCGCCCGGCCCGGCGGCGCCGATGCCCTCCGCCGGCGCGTCGATATGGAAATGGCTGCGCAGCGGCACTTCGCCGCCGATGCGGAACGCCTCGCGCAGCCGCGGGATCAGCTTGGCATAGGCCAGCGCGCCGTGGACCGTGGCGGCATCGATGCTGCGCAGGGAAGACACTAGACGACCGGGCCGGGCGGCAGGGCTGGCGGGCCGTCCTCGGCAGGCCGGGCGATCGCCGTGCCCGGCGGCGGGGCTGCGGCGGCTTTGGCCTTTTCCTTCGCCGCCCTGGCCTTGCGGCGGGCGGTTGCCGCGGCATTCCAGCGGTCGCCGATCACGCCGATCAGCAGGCCGGCGAAAAACACGATGAAAACCAGCAGGTAAAGCGGCAGGCTGAGCGCATACGGCAGGATCGGGTCGAGATTGATCTCGACCGGCGCCCGGTTGAGGATCGCAAACACGATCAGCACGATGAGAAGAAAGACGCCGAGCAGAACGCGCAGGAAGCGCATGAAGGCGCCTCCTGTGTTACTCGACTTCGGCGGTCTGCTTGGCCGAGAGGTTCAGTTTCTGGCGCAATTCCTTGCCGGTCTTGAAGAAGGGCACGAATTTCTCGGCCACTTCCACGGCAGCGCCGGTGCGCGGGTTGCGGCCGGTGCGCGATGGCCGGCGCTTCACCGAAAACGCCCCGAAACCGCGCAATTCAACACGGTCGCCGCGCGACAGCGCGGTGGCGATCTCGTCGAAGATGGTGCCGACGATGCGCTCGATATCGCGCTGGGTCAGATGCTGGTTGCGTTCGGCCAGGCGATTGATGAGTTCGGACTTGATCATCGGCGTTTCCCCAGAGAGCCCAACAGGGAGCAAAGCCGGCGGCCTTCCCCCCAATTGTCTAGTCAGGGTGCCAAACCGAGACCAAGCCGTCAAGCTTAAGCCGTTCGGGCAAAAGGCTTTTTCCAAAGACCATCGAGACCGCCCGGCCGGCCAGGCCCTCCCACCCGTCGCGCGGCGGCTCGGAGGGAACCTCGCGCAGCGGCAGATCGGCCGGAATCCCCTGGGTCTGGGCGAGCCAGCTCCTGGCTTCCTCAACCCCGCCGAGTGCATCGATCAGCCCGTTCTCGACCGCCAGCCGGCCGGAATAGACCCGGCCATCGGCCAGCCCGGCCACCTTGTCGCGCGGCATCTGCCGGCGCGCGGCCACCAGGTCGACGAACCAGGCATGGGTCTCCATCACCATGCGGCGGATCTGCTCGCGGCCCGCCGGGCTGAGCGGCTTGATCGGCGAGGGCTCGTCTTTGAGCGGGCCGGAGGCGATGCTCTCGGCGCTGATGCCCAGCTTGGCCATCAGCTCGGAGAATTCCGCGGTCTGGAACAGCACGCCGATCGAGCCGGTCAGCGAGGTTTCGCGGGCATAGACCCGGTCGGCGGCGATCGCCGCCATATAGCCGGCGGAGGCGCCGAGCGTGCCGATCACGGCCACCGTCGGCTTCTTCTCGGCGACCCGGCGCAGCGCGGTGAACAGGGCCTCGCCGCCATAGGTGGAGCCGCCGGGCGAGTTGACATAGACGATCAGCGCCTTGGCGCGATCGTCTTCGGCGATCTCCTGCAGCTTTTCCATCCACCAGTCGTTCTGGGTGATGATGCCTTCGATCTCGAACCGGGCGACATGGTCCTGCCGGCGCTGGATGACATTGCCGGGATCGATCCAGTAGAGCCCGCCGAGGATGAGGGCGACCACCGCGATAACGGCAACCGACCGCCACCAGTTGAGGCGGCGGGCAAGACGGCGGCGTTCCAGCCAGGCATCGGTATCGAAAGACATGGCGGTAAACTAAGCGGCGGGCGGAGGATTGCCAAGGGATGGCCCCTCACCCTCCCGTCCCTTCGGGCCGGGGCCCTCCCTCTCCCGCAAGCGGGAGAGGGCATGACTTCCCTCGCCCAGGTCAATGGGAGGGTGAGGGCCTGATTGCGATTGCCATCATTGTCACGATTGCCCGGCCCCGCGGCACAGCGTAAGCAGCGGGCGACAATTCCGCCTCCTGAAAGACAATGCAGAAAACCCTGCTGCTGTATGTCGGCATCGTGCTGATCTGGGGTGCCACCTGGCTGCCGGTGAAGCTGCAGCTCGGGCTGGTGCCGCCTGCGGTCTCGGTCGCCTACCGCTTCTGGCTGGCCGCGGCCATCCTGTTCGCCTGGTGCCTGGCGCGCGGCCTGACCCTGCGCTTCGCGCCGCGCCAGCATGCCGCCATCGCGATCATGGGCGTGACGCTGTTCTGCACGAATTTCCTGCTCATCTATCATGGCAGCCAGTATCTGCCGTCAGGCCTCGTCGCCGTGGTCTTCTCGCTGATCGTGCCGATGAACATGATCAATGGCGCGCTGTTCTTCCGCCGCGGCATCGACCGCCGCGTCGCCATCGGCGCCCTGTTCGGCCTGATCGGCATCTGCGTCATCTTCTGGACCGACATCCTGGCCTTCGATGCGGCCAGCGGCGCCAGCTGGGGCCTGCTGCTCTGCCTGCTCGGCACCTATTCGGCCTCGCTGGGCAACATGCTGTCGGCGAAGAACCAGATGAACGGCCTGCCGATCCTGCAGAGCAACGCCTGGGGCATGGCCTATGGCGCGGTGGCCATTTCGCTGTATGTGCTGGCGACCGGGCAGCCATGGCTGTTCGATGCCGCCCCGGTCTATATCGGCTCGCTGCTCTATCTGGCGGTGATCGGCTCGATCTTCGGCTTCGGCTGCTACCTCACCCTGCTGGGGCGCATCGGACCGGATCGCGCCGCCTATTCCTCGCTGCTCTATCCGGTGGTGGCGCTCGGCATCTCGACCTTCGCCGAGGATTACCACTGGACGCCGCGCGTCATGGCGGGGCTGGCGCTGATCCTGTCCGGCAACCTGCTGGTGCTGGTGCGCTGGCCGAAGCGGAAACCGTGACCGCCGCCCCGCCGAGCATCTGCGAGAGCCGGGGGCGCGACACCGTCGTCCTGCTGGACGATGCAGGGAAAGCGGGCATACTTCCGCCATGGACCTGCCCATCAATCCCGTCCTGCCGCTTGGCGGCATTGCGCTGATCCTGACGCTGGTCTGGCTGACCGGCGGCCGGCGCCGCGCGGCGATTGCGGCGGCGGATGACGCGGCGGCCGTGCTGTCGGCGCCGGAGGCCGGCTTCCAGGCCGGCGAGATTGCGGTGTCGACCGACGGCGATGCCGCGCTGGCCCGCGATGCCGCCGGGCAGATCGCCGTGGTCTTCGTCAGCGGCGCCCGGCTGAGCATGCGGCGGCTGGCGCCCGAGGATATCCGCTCGGTCACCCTGGCGCCGCAGGCGGGCGGCAGCATGGCGGTGAAGATCACCACCGCCGCCTTCACGCATCCCGATTTCACGCTGCGGCTGGCGCCCGAAGTCGCCGCGACCTGGCAGCGCTATCTGCGCGAGGCGGCATGACCGGCGGCAGCGGCCTTCCCGATCCGGTGGTGATGGCGATTCCCGCCTTCGTCGCGCTCGCCGTACTGGAAGTGCTGGTGGCGCGCTGGCGCAAACATCCGGCCTATGAACTGCAGGACACGGCGGCATCGCTGATCATGGGGCTGATCAACCTGGTGCAGGGGATCGCCTTTGCCGGCGTGATCTGGTGGAGCCTGCAGGCGGTGCATCAATGGCGCCTGCTCGACCTGCCGCTCACCTGGTGGACCTGGGCTTTGCTGCTGTTTGCCGAGGACTTCGTCTATTACTGGTTCCACCGCCTGAGCCACGAGCATCGCATCTGGTGGGCGGCGCATGTGAACCACCATTCCTCGCAGCATTACAATCTCTCGACCGCTTTGCGGCAGACCTGGACCGGCAATCTCGCGCTGACCTGGATCCTGTGGCTGCCGCTGGCGCTGCTCGGCTTTCCGCCGGGGCTGATCGTGTTCCAGAAGGGCGTCAGCCTGGTCTACCAGTTCTGGATCCATACCGAGCAGGTGAAACGCCTGCCGCGCTGGATCGAAGCCGTGTTCAACACACCCTCGCATCACCGCGTGCATCATGCGACCAACCCGCGCTATCTCGACCGTAACTATGCCGGCATCTTCATCATCTGGGACAGGCTGTTCGGCACCTTCGCGGCCGAAGACGATGCCGAACCCTGCCGCTACGGGATCGTGAAGAATCTGGGCAGCTTCAATCCGCTGCGCATCGCCTTCCATGAATGGGTCGAGATCGGCCGCGACCTGCGCCGCGCGACGTCCTTACGGGAAGCATTTGGCTATGTCTTCGGGCCGCCCGGCTGGCGTCCTGACGGCCAGGGCACGACATCGGAGAAGCTGCGCGCGGCGTGGAAGTCGACGCAGCAGGCCGCACCGGCGGAATAGCTCAAAGACGAAGCAAGAAAAATGGGACCCCGGGTCAAGCCCGGGTGACGACTTTAAAAATTACGTGTCACCCGGCCGAGCTTTTGCGAGAGCCGGGATCCCATTTTGTCAGTATCTGCTGTCGGCCTAAGGCGCCTCGAACAGGCCGCGGAAGGTGGCCTGCAGCACGCCCTTCTCCATCGCCTCGACGGCGATCAGCTTCTGGCGCGGCAGCGATGGCTGGCGGCCGCCGCTGTCCGGCGCAGTGTTCCAGCTCTGCGCCGAGAGCACGAAGGCGACGCGGCCGGTGAGGTCGTCGGCGGTGACCGGCAGCAGCAGGCGCCGCACCCGTCCGGCACCCTCCTCGGCCCAGACCCGCGTGCTCTCGGCATAGAGCGGCCGGCCTTCGGCGATCACCGTCGCATAGAGCTTTTCGATATGCTCGCGATAGCCGCCCTGCATGATCTCGGCGCTGGTCCGGCCGGTATTGTCGCGGCCGGCGCGCTGGACCAGCTCGGTGCCGAGCAGGCGGAAGCGGACCGTCCTGTCCTCGCCGGTCGGTTCCGCCAGCGCCAGATAGGGCAGCAGGCGGCGCGGCATGTCGAGCGGGTCGATGGCGCGCCGCGGCGGCAGCCGCTCGCCGCCGCGCTTGGCCGACCAATAGGCCGCCAGATTGAGGAGGATACGATCATCGGCAAAGGGGAGGGACAAACCAGACGTCACGGAACTACAGAGGGAAAGCGGGTGAACGAAACGAATCACATGTGAATCAACAGTCAGGTAGTTGAATTTCAGATTCAATGACTTACAACTTGCCGGGGAATCGCCCGGCAGCGAAATATCGCAGAAGTCCCCCGTTTAAATTCCGCCGGCCTCGCCCAGCGCCGCCTTCAGCCGCGCCAGCGCCAGCCGGATGCGCGACTTCACCGTGCCCAGCGGCAGGTTTTCCCGCGCCGCGATGTCGCGATGCGACAGGTCCTGGAAAAAGGCCAGTTCGAGCAGGCGGGTCTGCTCTGCCGGCAGGCTTGCCAATGCGGTGCGCAGGCGCGCTTCGGCCTGCGCCGCATCGAGGCCGCGATCCGGCGGCGGTTCCGGGTCGGGCACCAGCGCGGGATCGGCGGGATCGACCGCCGGGCGGCGCTCACGGCGCAGGCGGTCGATGCGCCTGTTGCGCGCGATGGTGAACAGCCAGGTGGCGAGGCCGGCCTGCGCGGGATCGAAAGAGGCGGCGCGGCGCCAGGCCGTGACCAGCGTCTCCTGCGCCAGTTCCTCGGCGAGATCCTCGGCGGCGCCGAGCCGCATCATGTAGGCCTTCAGGCGCGGCGCGAAATGCTCGTACAGGGCGGCGAAGGCGGCGCGGTCGCCGGCCTCTGCCACGCGCCGCATCAGCGCCGCCTGCTCCTCCCGATCCATCTTCAGCAATCTGCGCGAAGCGGGCTGCGGCCGGCAAGCCGCGTCAAAGGCTTAGCGATCAAAAGTCGCGGATTTGCGCGAGTCGGCGCAGGCCGGAGAATCCGGGGTGGAAATCGCGGCTTTGCGCGGCTATGTTCCGGCCATGACCGACAAGATGGCTCTAAAACCGGCAGCCCTGCTGCTCGCTTCGCTCTCCCTTTCCCTCGGCCTGGCCTGGCTGGCACCCGCCGGCGATGCATTCGCGCAGAAGAAGCAGTCCGCCCAGACCGCCGCGAAAAGCGAAACCAAACGGATCGGCAGCTTCCAGAACTGGGACGCCTACGAGCATACCGACAAGGGGGTCAAGCTCTGCTACCTGCATTCCCAGCCGGAGAAGAAAGAGCCGGCCGGCGCCAAGCGCGGCGAGATCTACATCCTGGTGACGCACAAGCCGAAGGAAAAGATCCGCAACGAGGTCAGCATCTATTTCGGCTATCCGCTCAAGGAGGGCCTGCCGGCCACCGCGACCATCGCCAGTACCAGCATCGAGATGTTCACCCATGAGGAGGCGGCCTGGGCCGCCGATGCCGCCACCGACCAGAAGCTGGTCGAGGCTTTGCGCAAGGGCAACAAGCTGGTGGTGAAGGGCGAGTCGACCCGCGGCACCAAGACGACCGACACCTATGACCTGAACGGTTTCACCGCCGCCCTGCACGCCATCGACAAGGCCTGCCACATGACGGGCGGCACTTCGTGAGCTCTGTCGCCGCCATCGTTCCCGAATTCGCGACCGGCCAGCGCCGGCCTGCACCGGCGGCCGATACCCGCGCCGAGCTGGTCGGGCTCACCCGCGCCGAACTGGCGGCTGCCCTGGTCGAATCCGGCCTGGTGGCGGAAAAGGCCGCGAAGATGCGCGCCAACCAGCTCTGGCACTGGATTTATTACCGCGGCAGCCGCGACTTCGCCGAGATGACGACGCTGGCGAAGGAACTGCGCGAGAGACTGGCCGAGCGGTTCGGCGTCGGACGCCCGGCTGCCAGCCGCGACCTGCAGAGCACCGACGGCACGCGCAAGTGGCTGCTGAAATTCGCCGATGGCGAAGAAGCCGAATGCGTGCATATCCCGGAGGAAGACCGCGGCGCGCTCTGCGTCTCGTCGCAGGTCGGCTGCACACTCACCTGCAAATTCTGCCATACCGGCACGATGAAGCTGGTGCGCAACCTGACCGCCGGCGAGATCGTCGGCCAGGTGATGCTGGCGCGCGACCATCTGAACGAATGGCCCTCGCCGCCGGAAGGCCGCATGCTGTCCAACATCGTGATGATGGGCATGGGCGAGCCGCTGTACAATTTCGATGCCGTCGCCAAGGCGCTGAAGATCGTCATGGACAACGAGGGCATCGCGATCTCCAAGCGCCGCATCACGCTGAGCACCGCCGGCGTGGTGCCGATGATCAGGCGCTGCGGCGAGGAGCTCGGCGTCAATCTCGCGATCAGCCTGCATGCCGTGCGCGACGAGATCCGCGACGTGATCGTGCCGATCAATAAAAAGTATCCGATCAAGGAGCTGCTGCAGGCCTGCGCCGAATATCCGGGGCTCAGCAATGCGCGCCGCATCACCTTCGAATATGTGATGCTCAAGGGCGTCAACGATTCCATTGAGGACGCAAAAGCGCTGGTGCGGCTGC
>CAYSCA010000083.1:0-13501 GCA_964429465.1 uncultured Rhodospirillaceae bacterium | reverse complement strand
CGGTATGCATCTCGTCGATGAACAGGATCGAGCCGGGCTGCGATTCCAGTTCCTGCATGACCTGCTTGAGGCGCTCCTCGAAATCGCCGCGATAGCGGGTGCCGGCCAGCAGGCTGCCCATGTCGAGCGCGTAGATCGTGGACTCCTTCAGGATCTCCGGCACCTCGCCGCGCACGATGCGGCGCGCCAGGCCTTCGGCGATGGCGGTCTTGCCGACGCCGGGATCGCCGACATAGAGCGGATTGTTCTTGGTGCGGCGGCACAGGATCTGGATGGTGCGCTCGATCTCCGCCTCGCGGCCGATCAGGGCGTCGATCTTGCCCGACCTGGCCTTGTCGTTGAGATTGACGCAATAGGCGCTCAAGGCCTCTTTGTCCTTGCCGTTGCCAGCGCGCTCGCGTTCGCTGCGCTCGACCCGCTCGGCGCGCTGCTCGACATCGCTGTCGGCGCCGCGCACCGGACGGCGGTCGCCGCGGCCGGGCGCCTTGGCGACGCCATGGCTGATATAGCTGACCGCATCCAGCCGGGTCATGTCCTGCTCCTGCAGGAAATGCACGGCGTGGCTTTCACGCTCGGAGAAGATGGCGACCAGGACGTTGGCGCCTGTGACTTCTTCGCGGCCGGACGACTGGACGTGGAACAGCGCCCGCTGCACGGCGCGCTGGAAGCTGAGGGTCGGCTTGGCGTCCTGGGGAATCCCGACCACCAGGCCGCGCAATTCCTCGTCGATGAATGTCCCCAGCCGCTGGCGCAGCTTCTCGACATCGACATTGCAGGCGCGCAGCACCGCGATGGCGTCCTGATCCTCGGTCAGCGCGAAAAGCAGATGCTCCAGCGTGGCGAATTCGTGTTTCTTGGCGCCGGCGAGCGACAGGGCCCGGTGCAGCGTCTGCTCAAGCGTGCGCGAGAATGATGCCATGCGCCTTACGCCTCCAATTCAGGGGGCCCGCCCCTGCTCACTATACTCCACCCACTTAATCCCGTTCCATCGTACATTGGAGGGGGTGCTGGTGTTGCCGTGCAAAATCCGTGACCTGGGTCACCTTGGTCTCGGCAATTTCATAGGTGAACACGCCGCAGATGCCGACGCCCTTCTGATGGACATGCAGCATGATGCGCGTCGCTTCCTCGCGCGGCTTGTTGAAAAACCGCTCCAGAACGTGGACGACGAATTCCATCGGCGTGTAATCGTCATTGAGCAGAAGCACCTTGTACATCGGCGGCTTCTGCGTCTTCGGACGAGTCTTGGTGACTACGCCAACCTCGGTCCGCCCGCGCCCTTCGCGCCCATCCCGTTCGCTCATGCCTGAACCCAGCTACAGCAGCGCTCCGGACCGGAAGCGCTTGAGGAATGATATGGCTTCGTCGTTAAGAAATACCAGCACCGTGGGAACAAAAAAAGAGCCCGGCTGCGGGCCGGGCTCAGCACTCTACTGGGGGAGGAAAAACGGCCGCGGCGCCGATCAGGCGGCGAGCGGCTTCACCAGCTTCTCGACGGCAGCCTGGAACTGCGTGTTGATCGGGGCGAAGGCGTCCTGGGCAGTCCGGGTGGCGACTTCGCTCAGCTTGGTGGTATGCGCGGTGTAGGCTTCGAAGGCGGTCTTGGCGAAACCGTTCTGCAGTTCGATCAGTTCCTGCAGGGTCTTCACGCCCATCATCGCCTTGGTGGCCGAAATCTGGTCCTCGATCTGGCTCTTGGTGAAGGCCAGGACTTCGGCATTGATGGTCTCGATGCCCTTGGCGGCTACATTGCCGGCCGACACGATCGCGTCGACCTGCTCCTTGCTCAGCCGGGCGGCGTCATCGACGCTCTTGGCAACGGCGTCGAAACGCTCTTTGCCGATCGAGAAAGCCTTCTCGACCGCTTCGGTGCCGGCCTTCATCGCCTTTTCCATCTGCTCTTTCGAGGCAAACAGAACGGTTTCGTAAGTCTGGCCGTTCAGGCCGTTGAAGGCATTGGTCTCGGTTTGGGTGGTCTTGCTCTTGGTAGCCATATCGGTGCGTCCTTGCTCGTCCGGTGATCAGGGCCGGACCCGCTCGGGCGGGGTCGGCGGAAATTGCTGCGGTGCAACAATGGAGAAGATAGGAGCGGCAAGGCGTCCTGTCAATGGAAATTTTGTGCGCTGCACAAAAATTTATTGCTTCTGCGAATTAAACCCGCCTTCTATCATATAAATCAATCAGTTGATTGTGCCCTGGGAATATTTCAGGCCGTTCTTTCCGACGATGAAACGCCGCGGTGCCCGCTGGATGACATCGGGATCGGTGACGTTGAAAAAGCTGCTATAGGGCGGCAGGGCCACGGCATAGGGCCGCTGCGCCGCCGTCCCGGTCTTGTCGAAGGCCAGCATCGTGTCGAGCAGGGGCTCGGCCATGCGGTCGAATTCCGGCGACGGGTAGCCCCAGGCATGGAAGTGGAAGCGGCCATCACGGCAGGCACTGACAGCCCAGAAGAAGCTGTCGCCCCGCAACTCCAGGCCCTCGGGCGCCGGCTGCTCGAAACCTGCCGCCTGCAGAGCCGCCGTGATCCGCTCCAGCTCGGCCGGATTCAGCCGGTAAAGCGCGCTTTCCCCACGCCAGGGCCGGATCGGGTCGGTCACCGTGATGCCCCGGCGCGGATCGTTCAGTACCGGCGGGTCGATCACCTGCGCCTCCAGCATGGCCCCGCCTTCCGGCAGGGCCGTGATGTCGTAGGTCCGGCGCTGCCTGTCCTCTATGGCGTTGTAGACCAGGCGATAGCGGACCGGCTGACCGGCGGCGCAGGCCCTCGCGATGTCATCGCCGCCGACATAGCGGTCCCAGGTGAAACTGCGCAATAATGGATTGTCCGTGGGCCCCATGGCGGCGCAGCCCGTCACCGCCGGAGTGAGGCCCAGCATCAGGACCAGGCGTGAGAACGTTTTCTTAAACTGATTGGCCATACAGTTTCCCGTTCGACTGGCGCCGGCCCCGTTGGCCTAGCCCGAATCTATGCAGATTCAATTTGTTAGCAATCAACCTGCTGGACAAGAGGCTGCGTGGTTAATATCCTAAATCCGATTCGCGGCCTGGGGGGAGACCCGGACGCTGTAAAGGTTCGGCGGAACCGTGGTGGGGGTTTAATGACGCAGTTGGGCGTATTCAAGGGGCATGTCCTGTCTGCCCTTGTAACTATTTGTTTCATTTTCATTCTGACGGTTTCCGGCCTTCCCTTCTCCGACGCCCGCGCGGGCGGCTATTCCGCGATTGTCCTGGATGCGGAAACCGGCCGCGTCCTGCACGCCCATGAGGCGGATACCCTGCGCTATCCCGCTTCGCTGACCAAGATGATGACCCTCTACATGGCCTTCGATGCGCTGAAGGAGGGTCGCCTCAAGCTCGACCAGAAGATCACCGTTTCCGCCCATGCAGCCGGGCAGGCGCCCTCGGTCATCGGTCTGCGCGCCGGCGACCACCTGACCGTGCGCGACGCCATTCTCGCGGCCGTCACCAAGTCGGCAAACGACGCTACTGTCGCGCTGGGCGAAGCCATTGCCGGCGGCAGCGAATCCAAGTTCGCCGATATGATGACGCGCCGGGCGCGGCAGATCGGGATGGCCAGCACGACCTTCCGGAATGCCTCCGGCCTGCCCAACCGGCGGCAGAAGAGCACCGCGCGCGACATGGCGACGCTGGCGATGGCGCTGCTGAAGGACCACAGCGCTTACTACAAGTATTTCTCGACGCCGGAATTCGAATGGAATGACCGGGTTTTCACGAACCACAATCACCTGCTGAAGCGATACGACGGCGTCGATGGCATCAAGACCGGCTATATCCGCGCCTCCGGCTTCAACCTGGTGGCTTCGGCCAAGCGCGACGGCCATCGGGTGATCGGCGTCGTGTTCGGCGGCCGGAGCGTGAAGTCCCGCGACGACCGCATGATCCAGCTGCTGGATACCGCTTTCGAGCGGTTCCACGACACCGACGACAACGCCCCTGTGATGGTGCAGAACGACCGCGGTCCCGCTTTCGGGCTGATCTCCAATGCCGAGGCGACCACCGCCACTCCGGCCAAAGCAAAAAAGGTCAAGAAGGCGAACGAGAGCGCCGGCGAATGGGCCGTGCAGCTCGGCGCCTTCAAGAAGGCGGCTTCCGCCGAGCGCCTGCTGAATCGCATGCGCGGCAAGCTGCCCGCCGCGGAACCGCTGGTCGATTCCGTCGAATCGGGCAAGGCCACGCTGTATCGCGCGCGCTTCACCGGGCTGAGCGAAGCGGATGCACGCAGCGCCTGCCGGCAGTTCAAGCGCGAGAAGATGAACTGCTCGGTCATATCGCCGGACGCCGGCTGATCCGTCCTGTCTCTTTCCCCGGGGCCGCGGTGACTGCAATCACCGCGGCCCCTTCGTTTTTGCCCTAGCGTCTGAACAGGACTAGACTGAAGCCCAGCCGCGCCATGATCATCCGCCCCGCAGACAACACCGCGTCCCTGGAACAGCCCCATATCGGGCGCCGGAGAATCCAGCTCTGGGTCATGCTGGTCGTCTTCGCGATCGGGATGGGCACGATGTACGGCGCGGCGCTGACCGCCATCCTCGGCAACGCCGCCGCGATCGGGGCGATCCGCGGCGCCTTCACCGGCGCCGTCGTGGGCGGGCTGATCGGCGGATTTGAGCTCTTCGTCGTCAACGGCGGCCGGGTGCAGCTGCGCAAGCTGCCCTTCGCACAGCTGCTGCTGATCAAGGAGATTGCCTATGTCTTCTTCATCCTCGGCGGCGACTGGCTCGGCGGAATGGTGGTCCATGTCGAGGGCGCGCCGGGCTTCGGCCTGAACCTTGTCACCGTCGTCACCTTCGTATTCTCGTTCATCTTTGCGCTGATCGTGAACTTCGTCATGGAAGTCTCGATGCTGCTCGGGCCAGGCGTGCTGAGCGATTTTCTGCGCGGCTACTACCATCACCCGCGGAAGGAAAGCCGCCTGCTGGTATTCCTCGACATGCGCGGCTCGACGGCGATTGCCGAGCGGATCGGCGATATCGCCTTCCACAATCTGCTCAACCGCTTCTTCAGCGACCTGACCGAGCCGGTACTGGCCTGGAACGGCACCATTCACAAATATGTCGGCGACGAGATGATTGCGACCTGGCCGCTGGACAACCCACAGCGGGATGCCGCCGGCGCCTACAGCGCGGTGATGGCGGCACGCGAACGCCTTGCCCGGCTCGCCGAGAGCTACCTGCGCGAATTCGGCATCGCTCCCGACTTCCGCGCCATCCTGCATGCGGGTAATGTCGTCGCGGGCGAGATGGGCCTCGTCAAACGCGAGATCGGCCTGCTCGGCGACACGTTCAACACCACGGCAAAGATTGAAGTGACCACCAAGAAACTCGACCATATGGTGATTGCCTCGGCCGAAGCGCTGGCTGCCGCCACGCTGCCCGCCGGGCTGCGCGCCGATCCGCTGGGCAGCTTCCCCCTGCCCGGCAAAACACTCCCCGTCACCCTTCACAGCATCTGTCCCGCTTAGATATGACCTCCCCGACCATGGCGTTCGTCGCCGGCCGCGTATTGCTGCCGTTTGCCTGCGGCTATTTCATGTCCTACCTGTTCCGCAGCGTGAACGCGGTCATCGCGCCCAATCTGCAGCGCGATCTGGGTATCGGCGCCGGCGATCTGGGCACCCTCACCGCCGCCTATTTCATCGCCTTTGCCGCCTTCCAGCTGCCGCTCGGCATCCTGCTCGACCGGTTCGGGCCGCGCCGGGTGCAGGCCTGCCTGCTGCTGCTGGCCGCGCTCGGCGCGGCGGTCTTCGCGATCGGCAGCAATCTCGGCCACCTGGTGATCGGCCGCGCCCTGATCGGGTTCGGCGTCGCCGGCGGCCTGATGGCAGCGATGAAGGCCATCGCGCTCTGGCTGCCGAAGGAGCGCTGGGCGCTGGCCAACGGCGTGTTCATGACTGCCGGCGGCCTCGGCGCGCTCGCGGCCACCCTGCCCGTCGAGTTGGCGATGGAGCATGCCCATTGGACGGTCCTGTTCTGGGGCTTGGCCGGCCTGACGGTCGCAGCCTCGGCGATGATCTTCCTGATGGTGCCGGAACGCCCCGGCGAAGCGAAGCAGGCCAGCAGCCTGGCCAGCCAGCTGCGCGAATGCGGAACCCTCCTGAAGGATGTCCGCTTCTGGCGGATCGCGCCGGTGTCGATCATCGGCATGGGCAGCGGCATGTCGATCCAGGGCCTCTGGGCCGGCCCCTATCTGCGTGACGTCGGCGGCGTCGACCGCGCCGATACCGCGCAGCTGCTGTTCGTGCTGGCCGCCGCGCTGACGGCAGGATTCACGCTGACGGGCATAGCTGCCGACCGGCTGCAGAAGCGCGGCATTCCGCTCAGCCGCACGATGACCTGGGGCGTGGTGTTCTATGCCGTCGTGCTGGCCGCGATGGCCAGCGCGCTTGCCCCGACCAGCCCGCTGCTCTGGATCGCCTTCGGCATTCTCGGCAATACCACCGTTCTGGCCTATCCCATCCTCAGCAGCCAGTTCGCACTCGAGCAGGCGGGCCGGGTGAATACGCTGCTGAACGGCGTCGTCTTCGCCTTCGCCTTCATCGCCCAGGCCGGCATGGGCTGGCTGATCGACCTGTGGCCGCGCACGGCGAATGGCAATTATCCGGCCGAGGCCTATCAATGGACCTTCGGGCTGGTGCTGGCGCTGCTGCTGCTGACGCTAGGCTGGTTCCTGCTGCCGCGGAGCGAGGCTGCGGACTAGGCTTTCAGCAAGACCGGCGGACGGCCGACCGAGAAATAGCTGAAGCCGGCCTGGCGCATCTCGGCCGGCTTGTAGATGTTGCGCAGATCCACCATCACCGGCCGCTTCAGCAGGGTCTTGAGCCGGCTCAGATCCATGGCGCGGAACTGGTTCCATTCAGTGAGGATGGCCAGCACGTCGGCGCCTTCCGCGGCTTCGTATCCGTCGCTGCACCAGGTCACGCCGTCCAGCAGCTTCTTCGCCTCGCCCATCCCCTCCGGATCATAGGCGCGGATGCTGGCGCCGGCCTTCTGCAACGCCGGAATGATATCCAGGCTCGGGCTGTCGCGCATGTCATCGGTGCCGGGCTTGAAGGTCAGGCCCAGAACCGCCACTGCCTTGCCCTGCACGGAGCCGCCGCAGGCCGCGACGATCTTCTCCGCCATGCGCCGCTTGCGCTTGTCGTTGATGTCGACCACCGTTTCGATGATCTGCAGGGGCGAGGCGAATTTCCGCCCCGTGGCGACCAGCGCCTGCGTATCCTTTGGAAAGCAGGAACCGCCGTAACCGGGGCCGGCATGCAGGAACTTGCCGCCAATGCGGCCATCCAGGCCGATGCCGCGCGACACGTCCTGCACATTCACGTTCACCTTCTCGCATAGATCGGCGATCTCGTTGATGAAAGTGATCTTCATCGCGAGGAACGCATTGGCGGCATATTTGATCAGCTCCGCCGTCTCCAGCGCCGTGAACAGGATCGGCGTCTCGTTCAGGTAGAGCGGCCGATACAGGTTGCGCAGCAGCTCGCGTGCCCGGTCGCTCTCGGCGCCGCAGACGACCCGGTCGGGGCGCATGAAATCCTCGATCGCCGCGCCCTCGCGCCGGAATTCCGGATTGGAGGCGACTTCGAAATCGGCGTCGGGGCGGGTCTGCCGGATGATGCGTTCCACCTCGCGCCCGGTGCCCACCGGCACGGTGGATTTGGTCACCACGAGCGTGTAATGCGTCATCGCCTCGGCTATTTCCCTGGCGGCCGCGTAGACATAGGTGAGATCGGCCTCGCCATCGCCGCGTCGCGACGGAGTGCCAACCGCGATGAACACGGCTTCGGCGCCGTCGACGGCGGCCTTGATATCGTCGGTGAACGACAGCCGGCCGGCCTTGACGTTGCGCGCCACCAGATCGTCGAGGCCCGGCTCGAAGATCGGCACTTCGCCGCGCTGCAGCGCTCCGATGCGATCCGGATTCTTGTCGACACAGATGACGGTATGGCCGAATTCGGAGAAGCAGGTTCCCGATACCAGCCCGACATAACCGGTACCGATCATGGCTACGCGCATCGTCTATCCCCCAATGACGGGTTGGAATTTAACGGCGGGTGAACTCACAGAGATTTGGCGACGTCGCGAATGATCTCCGCCGCTTCGGCCTTGAGGTCGGGCCGCTCCAACGCGAAGGCGATATTGGCATGCAGGAAGCCGATCTTGTCGCCGCAATCGTAGCGCGTGCCGCTGAAACGCAGGCCGTGGAAGGGCACTTCCCCGATCATGCGCGCCATGGCATCGGTCAGCTGGATCTCGCCGCCGGCGCCGCGCTGCACCTTGTCGAGGTGATCGAAAATCTCCGGCTGCAGGATGTAGCGGCCGATCACCGCGGTGCGGCTCGGCGCATCGGCCGGCTTCGGCTTCTCGACCAGCCCCTTCACCTCGACCAGCTGGTCGGCATCCTTGCCCGGCTTGATGATCCCGTAGCGCTTGGTGTGCTCCTGCGGCACGTCCATGGCGGCGATCATGTTGCCGCCGACCGTGTCGTAGGCTTCCTTCATCTCGGCCAGGCAGCCATCCCGCGACAGGATCAGGTCATCGGCCAGCAGCACCGCGAAGGGTTCGTCGCCGACCAGCGCCTTGGCGCAGCGCACGGCATGGCCCAGTCCCAGCGGCTCCATCTGGCGGGTATAGGAGACCTGCCCGGATTTCGGCATCCAGCTGTTGATCGCATCCAGCAGGTCGTGCTTCTCGCGTTCGCGCAGCACGTCCTCCAGTTCATACGACCGGTCGAAATGATCCTCGATCGACTGCTTGCCCCGGCCGGTGACGAAGATGAATTCCTCGATCCCGGCCGCCTGTGCCTCCTCGACCGCATACTGGATCAGCGGCTTGTCCACCACCGGCAGCATCTCCTTGGGCATCGCCTTGGTGGCGGGCAAGAACCGGGTGCCAAGGCCGCCCACGGGGAAAACGGCTTTGCGGATGGGACGAATCATTCAGTCGGCTTTCGCTTTTTTCGTGGGTTTGGGCCGAGTCGGCCGGGCCTCGGCGCGGTTTTACGCCGCCGCAGCCGGGGGCGCAACCGGCGATCCTGTGACCGTTCCGGTCTTTCATGAAATCACAATCAGGCAAAAATGGGGCCGGGTTCCGGGAATTTCGGCCTCTTCTCCGCCGCCATTCTTTCCCCCTGCCGATGACCGCCCTATCATGCCGGCGGAATGCAGCAGCCCATCGGAGATGCCCGTGTCCGCCGCTCCACAGCTCGACCATGATGCCGAACCGCCCGTCCTGCGCGACCAGCCGGAGGCCGGCGTTGCCCGCCTGACCCTGAACCGTCCGCGGGCCTATAACGCGCTCTCCTCCGGCCTCATGCGGGCGTTGCAGGCCGAACTCGACGCGATCCGTGCCGACCGCTCGATCAAGGCGGTCATCATCGGCGGCAGCGGCCCCGGTTTCTGCGCCGGCCATGACCTGAAGGAGATCCGGGCCAATCCCGGCCGGCAGCACTCCGAGGCGCTGTTCCGGCAATGCTCGACCCTGATGCAGGCGGTCGTCGCCCTGCCCCAGCCGGTGATCGCCCGCGTGCACGGCATCGCCTCGGCGGCCGGCTGCCAGCTGGTGGCGAGCTGCGACCTCGCGGTAGCGGCCGAGACCGCCCGCTTCGCCACGCCGGGCGTCAATATCGGGCTGTTCTGCTCGACCCCCATGGTCGCCCTGTCGCGCAACGTCTCGCGCAAGCATGCGATGGAGATGCTGCTGACCGGCGACATGATCCCGGCCGCACGGGCGGCGGAATTCGGACTGGTCAACCGCGTGGTTCCCGAGGCTGGCCTCGACGAGGCCGCGCTGGCCTTCGCCCGGCAGATCGCCTCGAAATCGCCCCTGACGGTGAAGACCGGCAAGGAGGCCTTCTATCGCCAGCTCGATATGCCGCTGGCCCAGGCCTATGACTATGCCAGCAGGGTGATGACGGAAAACCTGCTGGCGCGCGATGCCGAGGAAGGCATCGACGCCTTCATCCAGAAACGCACCCCCACCTGGCAGGGCTGCTGAGTAAAAGATCATGAGCGCCGTAGCAGAGACGATCGACCACGATACTTACGACGACGACTACATCCGCGGCATCCTGCGCAAGGTGAATGTGATCGCCATGGTGGGCGCCAGCGCGAACTGGAACCGGCCGTCCTACTTCGCCATGAAGTATCTGCAACAGAAGGGCTACCGGGTGATCCCGGTCAACCCGAAGGAAGCCGGCAACGAGATCCTGGGCGAGAAAGCCTATGCCTCGCTGGCCGAGATTCCGGTGAAAGTCGACATGGTCGACTGCTTCCGCGCCTCCGATGCGATTCCGCCGATTGCCGATGAGGCGATCCGGATCGGCGCCAAAGTGCTGTGGATGCAGCTGGGCGTGCGCCATGACGAGGCGGCGCGGAAGGCCGAAGCCGCCGGGCTGCAGGTGGTGATGAACCGCTGCCCGAAGATCGAGTTCGGGCGCCTGAGCCGCGAGATCGGCTGGATGGGGGTCAATACCCGCGTGATCAACTCCAAGAAGCAGAACAGGATCTAGGCGTGGCAGCGAAGAACAAGGCAGCAGCGGCCTCCGGCCGCGCGTCGGAAAACACCTCGCCCTTCGGCTTCGATACCCTGCAGGTCCATGCCGGGACGGCACCCGATCCCGCCACCGGCGCACGTTCGACGCCGATCTACCAGACCACGGCCTATGTCTTCGACGATGCCGATCAGGCGGCGTCTTTGTTCAACCTGCAGAGCTTCGGCAACATCTATACGCGTCTGACCAACCCGACGACCGCGGTGCTGGAGCAGAAGGTGGCGGCGCTGGAGAATGCCCGCGCGGCAACGGCGGTCGCCTCGGGCCATGCCAGCCAGGTGGTCGCCTTCCACATGCTGATGAACCCGGGCGACCATATCGTCTCGTCCAACAAGCTCTATGGCGGCTCGATCACCCAGCTGGGCGTCAGCTTCAAGCGTTTCGACTGGCATACCACTTTCGTCGATCCCGACGACATTGCCGGCTTCAGGGCGGCGATCACGCCGAAGACCAAGGCGATCTATGCCGAGAGCCTGTCCAATCCCGGCGGCGTCGTGGTGGATATCGAAGCGCTGGCCGAGATCGCGCATGAGGCCGGCATCCCGCTGATCATCGACAACACGATGGCCTCTCCCTATCTCTGCCGGCCTATCGAGCATGGCGCCGATATCGTGCTGCATTCGGCGACCAAATTCCTCGGCGGCCACGGCAATTCGATGGGCGGCGTGATCGTCGATTCCGGCAGGTTCGACTGGGGGCAGAACGACAAGTTCCCGCATCTGTCGCAACCCTCGCCCGCCTATCACGGCCTCACCTTCTGGGAGACCTTCGGCGACATGGCCTTTGCCGTCGCCTGCCGCGTGATCTCGCTCCGCGACCTTGGCCCGGCGATCTCGCCCTTCAACGCCTTCATGATCCTGACCGGCATGGAGACGCTGAGCCTGCGCATGCGCAAGCATTGCGACAATGCCCAGGCCGTTGCCGAATTCCTGGCGCAGCACCCGAAGGTCGAGTGGGTGAAGTATGCCGGCCTGAAGGGCGACAGGCATCACGATCTCGCCCGGAAATACCTGCCGAAAGGCGCCGGCTCCACCTTCACCTTCGGACTGAAGGGCGGCTATGAAGCCGGGCTGAAATTCGTCGATGCCGTGCAGATCTTCTCGCATCTCGCCAATGTCGGCGATACCCGCAGCCTGGTGATCCACCCGGCCTCGACCACCCATCGCCAGCTCTCTTCCGAGCAGCGCGACGCCGCCGGCGCGGGCGACAACGTGATCCGGCTCTCCATCGGCATCGAGGATATAGCCGATCTGCTGAAGGACCTTGACCGGGCGCTGAACGCGGCCTGAACTATTCGGCGGCCTGCGAAACGGGCGTCATCACCCCTTCCGCCCGCTCATCCCGCGGCAGCATCAGGCCGACCGTGCCGGCGCAGGCCGCGCAGGCGGCCAGCATGACGAACAGCATGTCGAGCGTGCCGGTCAGGTTGTAGATCAGCGGAATGGTGGCGACGCCGAGCGACGAGACGCCCAGCGTCAGCACGAATTTCGCCCCGAAGGCACGGCCGCGCCATTGCGGCGGCGTGTAGCGCGCGAGCAGCGAATTCTCCGCCGGCTGGCCCGCCACGTTGAGGCTGACCATCAGGGCGGCAACCGCCACCAGGGCCGGATGGATCAGCATCATGCCGAATACGATCACCGGAATCTGCAGCCATTGCACGGCGATATAGACCTTGCGCAGCGAGAAGCGGTCGGCCAGTTCGCCGCCGATCAGCTGCGACAGCGCCGAGCAGGTATAGACGATGGTCACCATGCCGCCGACGCCGAGCACGCTGCCATTGAAGAAGCCGGTCAGGCGCTCGTCGAATACCTTGGGCAGGGCGAAGGCGGTGGCCTGGAAGATCAGGCCGGTGCAGAGCATGGTCGCAGACATCACCCAGAAGACCCGCCAGATATCGGCCTTCCCTGCTGCCGGCTGCGGCACCACGTCGTCCTTGCGGTCGAGCAGCAGGCCGGCCTGGCGCGCCCAGACGAAGGCCAGGCCGAGCAGGAAGCAGATCGCGCCGGGCACGATGAAGGCAGCACGCCAGCCCCAGAGATCGGCCAGCAGGCCGGCGACCAGGGCGGCGCCTGCCGTGCCGGCCGAGCCGAACAGGCCGTTGATGCCGAGCGCCCGGCCGCGGTTGACCGCATTGCGCACCAGCCAGGGAATGCCGACCGGATGGTAGATCGCCGCGAACAGCCCGATGCCGGCCAAAGCGAGACAGATCGTCAGCGGGGAATCGGCCAGCCCGGCAAGGATCGAGCAGGCGCCGACGCCGAGGAAGAACAGCGCCATCATGCCTGAGGCGTTCCAGCGGTCGCCCAGCCAGCCGGCCGGCAGGGCGGCGGCGCCGAACAGGATGCTCATCGGGATCGACAGCGCGAACAGCGCGTCGTAGCCCATGCCCCATTCGCGCTCGAGCACCAGCACCACGGTGGCGAAGAGCAAGGTGAACAGATGCGAGAAGCTGTGCGCGATGCTGGAAAAGCTTAGGGTCAGAAAACCGGCGTAGCGGGCCATGATCGGAGTCTCCCGGGTCGCGAGGTTACCAGCCGGCCAGCCGGACCGACAATGCGGGAATTGCATGGCGACAATGCTGCATGGTCAGACCTTCGGGCGCGTCTCGTCCAGCAGCCAGGCGACATAGTCAGGGTTGCCGCCCTTGCCGACCGGCAGCGGCAGCACGCAGGGGACGCTGTAGGAATGAGCGGCCTTCACGGCCGCGGTGGCGCTTTCCACCAGATCGGCACGGGTCTTGAGGATCAGCACCGCTTCCTCGCCCTTCTCCAGCCTGCCCTGCCACCAGTAGAGCGAGCGCATGCCGGGAATGATGTTGGCGCAGGCGGCCAGCCGCTGGCCGACCACGGCCTCGGCGACTTTCTCGGCCTCCGCGACGCCGGCCGTCGTACAGTAGAGCAGCACAATGTCGCTCATGCCTGTGTCG
>CAYSCA010000082.1:0-13609 GCA_964429465.1 uncultured Rhodospirillaceae bacterium | reverse complement strand
CCGCTTCCGTTACCGGTCGCGCGGTGCGCTCTTACCGCACCCTTTCACCCTTGCCATGAGTCCCGGTCAAGAAGACAGGGAGTCATGGCGGTCTGCTCTCTGTGGCACTGTCCCTGGGGTCGCCCCCGCCGGGCGTTACCCGGCACCGCGTTTCCGTGGAGCCCGGACTTTCCTCGACACGCCATTGCTGGCGTGCCGCGGCCGTCCGGCCGTCTGGCACCGCGCAGAGGTAGGCCCGCGGCGGTTCCGCGTCAAGCAGAGGATTCAGCCGCTCTTGGCGGCGCTGGCCCGGCGGATGGTCATCCGTTCGGCAATATGATGGATCAGGCTGGTGGTTTCGGCATCGGAGACCCCGTCCACCTGGGCCGGGCGCCAATGCCGCTGGAAGGCCCGCACCGCGGCCTCGGTCAGCGCGTCGTAAATGCCGCTGCCCTCGATGCCGTAGCCAATCTTGTCGAGCGCCACCTGCAGTTCCAGCACCGCGCCGCCGCGCTCGCCCGGCCGCAGCACCGGCGCATGCGGCGAGACCTCGAAATCGTCCGCCCACCAGCGGCCGAAGCCAGCCACCGCCAGGCGGTGCCAAGGGAACAGCTCGCCCGGATCTTCCTTGCGCAGCGGGGCGACATCGGAATGGCCGACGAAATTGCCAGGCATGATCTCATGACGGCTGGCAATATCGGCCAGCAGGTCCATCAGGGCGTCGATCTGCGCCGGCGGGAATTCGCGGTAGCCGAATTCATGGCCGGGATTGACCAGCTCGATGCCTATCGAGCGGGCATTGACATCGCGTATGCCGCGCCAGAAGGCGACCCCGGCATGCCAGGCGCGCTTCTCTTCGGGGACCAGACGATAGATCGTGCCGTCCTCGCCGACGACGTAATGCGCGCTGACCTTGGATTGCGGATCAGTCAGCCGCTTCAGCGCGGCTTCCGCACTCGGCATCCCGGTATAATGCAGAACCACCATATCCACCGGGCGGCGGCAGTTGCGCTCGTCGAAATTGGGTGATGGGGTTTCGACGAAGCGCATGGGTCACTCACCTGCAGTCTTGCTCGGCGCCGGTGTGCCCAGCGCTGCCTCGGCGCGCCCGAGGCGGCGCGCCTCCACGACTTTCGCCTCGCGCAGCGTGACAATCAATACTCCGGCGAGAGTCAAGGCCGCACCGATCAGCACGCGCTCGCTCAGGCGTTCGTCGAGGAAGAGGATGCCGGAGACGATACCGAGGATCGGCGCCAGCGTGAAGCCCGGATTGACGATGCTGACGGGGTATTTGCGCAGCAGGTAATAGGCGCCGCCATGGCCGACCAGCGATACGCCGATGATCGCGTAGGCCAGCATGCTCCAGTGGACCCAGCCGGCCTCCAGCATGCTGGTCGTCTGGCCGTCCTCGAAGATGAGGGAGATCAGCAGCAGGCTGGGGCCGCTGATCGCGCCGACCCAAGCCTGCATGGTGAAGGTGTCGACGCCGGAGATGCGGCGGACCAGGACCTGGCCGTAGGACATGGCGAAGACGCTGCCCAGGCAATAGAGGATCGCGCCCATATAGCCGAACACCTTGGGATCGAAGCTGATCACCATGGTGCCGATGAATGCCAGCGCGATGCCGGCGCCGCGCTTCCAGCGCACCTTCTCGCCCAGCAGCGCCCAGGCCATCAGGGTGGAGATCGGCACTCCGAGCTGCACCACCACGGCGACCACCGAAACATCATCGGCCAGCGCGATGCCGTTGAACATCAGGGCGAAATGCAGCGTACCCATCATCAGGGCGGCGGGCAGCACCAGATGCATCTGGCCCTTCTGCCATTTCAGCCAGGGCACCATCAGCAGGCCGAGGCCGATGAACCGCATGCCCGTGAAGAAGACCGGCGGGAACTGGCCGACCGCGATCTTGGAGGCGACGAAATTGTAGCCCCAGATGGCGCAGATCAGCAGCATGAGGGCAATATGAGGAGGCTTCATCGCCGCGGACCCTACCAAAGCGGGTACAGGCAGGGCTATGGTTCTTTCGCGTCCGGCCATGCATCGGGCGCAAGGGGGGTATGCGATGCCCGCCCGGCAGTGGCGGGATTGCCCCATTCCCGGGCAAACAGGCGGGATTTCAGTAGCTGGAGAACAGGTTTCGATGAGTGGGCAGTGGGAATTCTGGATCGACCGCGGCGGCACCTTTACCGATATCGTCGGTCGCAGGCCGGATGGCGGCATCGTCACCCACAAGCTGCTGTCTGAGAACCCGGAACGCTACCGCGACGCCGCCGTGCAGGGCATCCGCGACCTGCTGGGGCTGAAGGCCGGCGACCCGCTGCCCAAAGGCCAGATCGCCGCGGTGAAGATGGGTACCACGGTTGCCACCAATGCGCTGCTCGAGCGCAAGGGCGACCGCGTGCTGCTGCTGGTCTCGGAAGGCTTCGCCGACCAGCTGCGCATCGGCTACCAGACCCGGCCCAACCTGTTCGCGCTGCATATCCAGCTACCCGAAATGCTTTACGAGCGCGTCGAGGAAATCCCCGAGCGCGTGCGCAATGACGGCAGCATCGAGACGCCGCTCGATCTGCTGACCGCGGAACAGGTGCTGCGCTCGGCCTTCCATGACGGCATCCGTTCCGTCGCCATCCTGTTCATGCATGGCTACCGCTATACCGAGCATGAGGCGAAGGTGGCGGCGCTGGCGAGGAAGATCGGCTTCACGCAGGTCTCGGCCAGCCATCAGGTCTCGCCGCTGATCAAGTTCGTCAGCCGCGGCGACACCACGGTGGTGGATGCCTATGTCTCGCCGATCCTGCGCCGCTACGTGGATCAGGTCGGCGGCGAGCTGGACGCGGCGAACACGGCCCTGCGGCTGATGTTCATGCAGTCCAATGGCGGCCTGGCCGATGCGCATTTCTTCCAGGGCAAGGACAGCATCCTGTCCGGCCCGGCCGGCGGCGTGGTCGGCCTGGTGGAAACCTCGACGCGGGCAGGCTTCCGGAAGGTCATCGGCTTCGACATGGGCGGCACATCGACCGATGTCAGCCATTATGCCGGCGAATACGAGCGCGCCTTCGAGACCATGGTGGCCGGCGTGCGCATGCGCGCGCCGATGATGATGATCAACACCGTGGCAGCCGGCGGCGGCTCGATCCTGCATTTCGACGGCGCGCGCTACCGCGTCGGGCCGGATTCCGCGGGCGCCAATCCCGGCCCGGCCTGCTATCGCCGCGGCGGGCCGCTGGCGGTCACCGACTGCAACGTGCTGCTGGGCAAGCTGCAGCCCGATTTCTTCCCCGCCGTCTTCGGCGCCAACGGCAACCTGCCGCTGGATGCCGGAATCGTGCGCAAGAAATTCACCGAGCTGCAGGCCCGCGTGAAGGCCGAGACCGGCGATACGCGGACCATCGAGGAGATGGCGGAAGGCTTCCTCGCCATCGCCGTCGAGAACATGGCCAACGCGATCAAGAAGATATCGGTCGCCCGCGGCTATGACGTGACGAAATACGTGCTGTCCAGCTTCGGCGGCGCCGGCGGCCAGCATGCCTGCCTGGTCGCCGATGCGCTCGGGATGACGGAAGTGCTGCTGCATCCGCTGGCCGGCGTGCTGTCTGCCTATGGCATGGGCCTGGCCGACCAGCGCGTGCTGAAGGAGAAATCGGCCGAGATGCCGCTGGACGAGCAGGCCCTGGTCATCCTGGCCCGTGAGCTGGAGACGCTGGCAGACGGTTCGCGCAACGAGATGCTGCGCCAGGGTGTGCCGGAAGACCGCATCACCGTGATCCGCAAACTGCATGTGCGCTATGGCGGCTCGGATTCCATCCTCGAGGTCGAGTTCGGCAGTCTGCCCGAGATCAAGGCCGCCTTCGAGGCGGCGCATCGCCAGCGCTTCGGCTTTATCAGCCCGGAGAAGCAGCTGATCGCCGGCGCGGTCGCCGTCGAGGTGGTCGGCGCCGGCGAGCGCGCGCCGGATGCGGTGGAACAGATCGTCGACCCGCGCGCCCAGGCCGATATCCCCGCGCTGGCGCAACGCAAGGCTTACATGGCCGGCGGCTGGCACGAGGTGCCGGTCTATGACCGCGCCGCATTGCGGCCGGGCGAGACCATCAAGGGCCCGGCCATCGTGATCGAGCCGACCAGCACGATCGCCATCGAACCGGGCTGGCAGGCGCGGCTCACCGAGCGCCGCGACCTGGTGCTCAAGCGCGTCGAGGCCCTGCCCCAGCGCAAGGCGATCGGCACCGAGGTCGATCCGGTGATGCTGGAAATCTTCAACAATCTCTTCATGTCGATCGCCGAGCAGATGGGCTCGGTGCTGGAGAAGACTGCCTATTCGGTCAACATCAAGGAGCGGCTGGATTTCTCCTGCGCCATTTTCGATCTCGAGGGTGAGCTGATCGCCAATGCGCCGCATATGCCGGTGCATCTCGGCTCGATGTCGGAATCGATCAAGACCGTGATGCGCAAGCGCGCGGGACAGATGAAGCCGGGCGACGTCTATGTGCTGAACGCGCCCTACGCGGGCGGCACGCACCTGCCCGACGTCACCGTTATCACGCCGGTCTTCGACAAGGCCGGCAAGGAAGTGCTGTTCTACCTCGGCAGCCGCGGCCACCATGCCGATATCGGCGGCACCACGCCGGGCTCGATGCCGCCGGACAGCAAGACGGTCGAGGATGAAGGTGTGCTGCTGGATAACGTGCTGCTGGTCGATGGCGGCACCTTCCTCGAAGCCGATATGCTCGCGCTGCTGCAGAGCGGCCGTTATCCCTCGCGCAATCCCGCTCAGAACATCGCCGACCTGAAGGCCCAGATCGCCTCCTGCGAGAAGGGCGCGCAGGAGCTGCGCAAGATGGTCGACCAGTTCGGCCTCGAGGTCGTGCGCGCCTATATGCGCCACGTGCAGGACAATGCCGAAGAATCCGTGCGCCGGGTGATCAGCCGCCTCAAGGACGGCGAATTCACCTACCCGATGGACGATGGCTTCGAGATCAGGGTGAAGGTGACAGTCAATCACCAGGACCGCACGGCCAGGATCGACTTCACCGGCACGTCGGGCCAGCATCCGACCAACTACAATGCGCCGAAGGCGGTCTGCGTCGCCGCCGTGCTCTACGCCTTCCGCTGCCTGGTGGATTCCGACATCCCGCTGAATGGCGGCTGTCTCAAGCCGCTTGAGATCATCATTCCCGAGGGCTCGATGCTCGATCCGGTCTATCCGGCCGCCACAGTGGCCGGCAATGTCGAGACCAGCCAGTGCATCACCGACACGATCTTCGGGGCTTTGGGCGTGATGGCGGCCGCCCAGGGCACGATGAACAACTTCACCTTCGGCAACAACCAGTATCAGTATTACGAGACGATCTGCGGCGGCTCGGGCGCCGGGCCGGATTTCGACGGCTGCGACGCGGTGCACACGCATATGACCAACGCGCGGCTGACCGACCCGGAGGTACTCGAATTCCGTTTCCCCGTGCTGCTGGAAAGCTTCCGCATCCGGCGCGGCTCGGGCGGCAAGGGCAAGCACAAGGGCGGCGACGGCACGATCCGCCGCATGCGCTTCCTCGAACCGATGACGGCGACGCTTCTGTCATCGCACCGCACGGTGCCGCCGTTTGGCCTCGCAGGCGGCGAGAATGGCGAGACCGGCCGGCAATGGGTGGAGCGCGCCGCGACCGGCGAGAAGGTGAAACTCGAAGGCCGCTGCTCGACCCCGATGCAGCCCGGCGACGTCTTCGTCATCTCGACGCCGTCCGGCGGCGGCTTCGGCAAGGCCGTCACGGCGAAGCAGGCGGCAGAGTAGCCGTCGCGCTTCAGCCCAGGGCCGCTGCGATCCGCGCGGCGGCCTCCGCCGGCGGAAGCTCCCCGGTATCCACGGTCAGATCAGGCCGCGGCATATGCGCGCCAGCGAATACGCCGGCGTCGTACAGCCGGTCGAACAGAGCCGACGAGGTGAGCTTGCCGGTCTGTCTCCGCGACGGCGTGTCGATGCGCCGGCGCACTTCGTCCATTGGGCAGACCAGTTCGACGAAGCGGACATCGGCACCGGCGGCTTCCGCTGCGGCGACCGCCTGTGCGACGAAAGCCGGCCGGACCGTCGTTTCCGGCGCGAAAGTGAAGATCATACCCGGCGCCGCAATCTGGCCGATCCGCCCGAATACCGACAGCCAGATCGACTCGCGCAGATCGATGAAGGGTTCGGATCCGAATCCGAAGACGGACAGCAGCAGGTCGACGGTGAGGTGGTTATGAAACAGCCGGTAACCGGTCCGCGCAGCGAGTTCGCGCGCCACCGTCAGCTTGCCCACGCCCGGCAGGCCATAGAAAGACCAGTCGCTTCATCGGTAGTCGGAAGCTTCCGCCGGTTATCAAGGTACCTGAAGCAGGACCGGCAGCCAGCCGCCATCCTGGAGCATCTCGATCCCTTCCAGCAGCGGTATGGCCAGCAGGAACCACAGGGCATCGCGGAAAGTGACCAGAACCAGCCGCGGATGGATCATTACCTCTGCCGCATCGCGCCATGCCGACAAGCGCGGCCCCCAGCGCGGTACTGCCGCGGCATAGGCCGCGAACTCGGCCGGGAAACGATTGCGCAGGAATGCTTCCTCCTGCGCAATCACCACAGCGAATAGCGCAAGCACGAACAGGCCCAGCACGATCCCTGTCATGATGCTGCCGGCCTGCAAGCCGACGCCGATGCCCCCGACTACCGAAAAGAGGTAGAGCGGGTTGCGGCTGAGCGAATACGGGCCCTGCTGGACCAGGATCTGCTTCTTCCGGCCGCCGATATAGAGCGAGCACCAGGTCCGGCCCGCAATGCAGGCAAGGATCAGAATGTAACCGACCCATTCGATACCCTCATGCGCCCAGGTTCCGGAGTGCCAGAACGATTGGGTGAAAAGCAGCACGAACAGCAGCAAAGCCCCGCTCCCGCCGGCGAACTGCCGGCGCCGCCGCTGGACATTGCTGAGATTGTCGGCGCGCCCGGAGGACGTGGCGGCGGCTGGCGCAACGCCCGCCTGGGATTGGGTCATGAAGCCTCTCCTCTGACTCGCCCCCAGCATACACGGGAAAGCGCTTGGCCCGACAACCGGAACTGCGGCGTGTTGCCGCAACGGCAGTCTTTCCAATCGTCGGATCACTGCTAGACTCTCCTGCATCCGGGAGACATGCCATGACCGCGCATCCGAACCTGCAGCCGCAATTCGATCCGTCCGAAGCGCTCAATCAGCCGCCGCCACTGGAGGATTACAACCTGTTCACCACCGACCGCGCGCTGATGCAGGCGGCAGAGGTGAACGGCGCCGGCTGGGCGAAGGAGCGCCTCACTGCCTATGGCGCGAAGCTGGGCAGCGCCGAGACCATCGAGCAGGGGCGGCTGGCGCATAAATTCCCGCCGCAGCTCAAGCTGTTCGACCGGTTCGGCCACCGCCGCGACGAGGTGGAGTTCCATCCCGCCTGGCATAACATCATGCGGCTGATCATCGGCGAGGGCCTGCATTCGGCACCCTGGGCCGAGCCGAAGCCCGGCGCCCATGTCGCGCGCGCGGCCGCCTATATCATGCATGCCGCCATCGAGCCGGGCAGCCAGTGTCCGACCACCATGACCTATGGCTCGGTGCCGGCGCTGAAGCGCGACGAGACGATCGCGAAGGAATGGCTGCCGAAAATATATTCCCGCGATTACGACCCGGCCAACAAGCCGATCGCGCAGAAGACCGGCGCGCTGATCGGCATGGGCATGACCGAGAAGCAGGGCGGCTCGGACGTGCGCGCCAATACCACAAAGGCCGAGCCCCTGCCCTCCTCCAGCGGCCGCGAATACATCATCACCGGCCATAAATGGTTCTTCTCCGCCCCGCAATGCGACGCGCATCTGGTGCTGGCGCAGGCGCCGGGCGGACTGAGCTGCTTCTTCGTGCCGCGCTGGCGGCCGGACGGCACCCCCAATCCGGTGCGCATCCAGCGCCTGAAGGACAAGGTCGGCAACAAGTCGAATGCCAGCTCGGAAGTCGAGTTCCACGGCGCCTGGGGCTGGCTGCTCGGCGATGAGGGCCGCGGTGTCCCGACCATCATCGAGATGGGCACCTATACGCGGCTCGACTGTGCGCTCGGCTCGGCCGGCCTGCTGCGGGGCGCGGTTGCCCAGGCGGTGCATCACGTCTTCCACCGCCGCGCCTTCCAGCGCCATCTGATCGACCAGCCGCTGATGACCAATGTAGTGGCCGACCTCGCACTGGAATCGGAAGCCGCCACGATGCTGGCGCTTCGTCTTGCCCGCGCTTTCGACCGCGCCGATGAGGACGCGCAGGAAGCAGCCTTCCGCCGCCTCTGCACCCCGGCGGTGAAATACTGGGTCTGCAAGCGCGCGCCCAATGCCGTGGTGGAGGCGATGGAGGTGCATGGCGGCAACGGCTATGTCGATGAAGGCCCGATGGGCATGCTCTACAAGGAGATCCCGCTCAACTCGATCTGGGAGGGCTCGGGCAACGTGATGTGCCTCGACGTGCTGCGCGCGCTGCAGAAAAGCCCCGATGCGCTGGAGGCTTTCTTCGCCGAACTGGCCCCTGCCACTGGCGGCGACCGGCGGCTGGATGCCGCCGTGGCGGAGCTGAAGGAGGAATTCGCCGATTTGGGCGAGATCGAACATCGCGCCCGCCGGGTGGTGGAGAAGATGATGATCGCCCTGCAGGGCGCGCTGCTGGTGCGGCATTCGATGCCGGCCGTGGCCGATGCCTTCTGCGCCTCGCGGCTGGAGGGCAACTGGGGCCATGCTTTCGGCACACTGCCGAAAGGCGTGGATGTGCGCGGCATCGCCGAGCGCGCGCGGCCGCTCTAAGCGTGGGGATACTGCCTATGACGCCTCGGCCGGCACCCGCACCCTGAGCGCCTGCTTGGCCACCGAATAGCGGATCGGGCCGGGCAGCATCTCGATCTCGCCGTCGCTGGCCACCGGCTTGGGCCGCTCGAAATCGATGGTGATGCTGTCGGCCTTGATGGTCTCCAGCTCGGGATCGGCCTCCAGCGTGCCGAGGAACAGCTTGGCGAGCTGGCCGGCCGAGCCGAGCGCGGTCTTCTCGTGGCTGACATAGAGCGTGAGCTCGCCGCTCTGCAGGTCGGTGCGGGTGAACAGCCTTGCCGCGCGGAATTCATAGGTCCCGACCGCGACCACCAGGGCCGGCGAGACGATCTCGCGGCGCTGGCCGTGATACTCGATGGCGATCTCCATCAGCCGGTGGCGGCGCACCGCGCGCCAGGCCGCCTTCATCATGGCCGGCCATTTGGTGATGCCGAACAGCCGGCGGCGGCGCTCGCGGTCGACGATCATCTCCGGGTAAAGGCCGAGCGCCGACTTGTTGAGGAAGACGCTGTCGTTGACGCGGCCGACATCGATCGCGGCCACCTCGGCATGACTCAGCGCACGCACCGCATTCTCGATCTCCAGCGGGATGTTGAGGTCGCGGGCCAGCAGATTCATGGTGCCGAGCGGCAGCACGCCGAGGGTGCCGCGGCGCCGCACCATCAGCCCGGCGGCGCTGCGCAGGGTGCCGTCGCCGCCGCCGACCCAGACCTCGTCATGGTCGCGGGCGGCATCCCTGAGCGCCTGCTGCAATCCTTCCGGCGGCACCACACGGACTTCCGCCTCCTCGGCGCGCGCCTCGCGGGCCACGCTGCGCACCAGGTCGTTCAGCGCCTCGGGGCCGTGGCGCTGCGCGGCGCCCGATGCTGCATTGATCACGACGGCGAGAGTCATCGCTCCCGCTCCTACCAGGGCAGGAAATCGGTGAGCGCCGCGCCGGCTCTGGCCGCGCCGATGCCCAGCCAGATGAACACGGCAGCCGCCGCGATGCCGATGGCATGGCCCGCCAGCGCGCCGAGCCCGTCGCGGGTGAGCAGGCCGAGCGAGATCAGGATAATCCCGAGGGCGAACGGCGTGTTGCCGAAGGGCAGCGGCAGGGCCAGGCCGACCGCCTGGATCGCGATGCCGATGATGGCCAGAACCATGCCGGCCCCGGTGACCGCCCAGGTCAGGCGCGGCCGGAAAAAGCGCTCCAGCCGGCGCACGACAGGCACGGCATAGCGCATGATCCGGCGCATCAGCCTGGGCGACAGCTTGCGGCGGCCGAGGAAGCCGGGGATCAGCGGGCGCTGCGGCCGCACCAGCATGCTGACGGCGACGCAGATCACCACCAGGCCGGTGACCGCGCCGAGCGGCAATCCCGGCGAGGGAATAAAGCCGATCAGCCCGAGGAACAGCAGCAGCAGGGGCGCCGAGCGGTCGGCAAACAATCCGACCGCTTCCTGCACGGAGATCGGCTCGCGGCGCCCCTTGCTGCTGAGGCGGCAAAGGTCGCGCGCGATGCTGTTCGGCGGCAGATCCCGGGCGGAAGCGGTCATGGCAGGATTATCTCCGGCCGGCAATCTGGGTTCCGATTGGGGCGGAAAGGCGGCGGCGCAACGGCATTCGCGCCGCGCCGCCGTTACATTTTAAGGGCCTGCCTTCTGCCCGCGGATATCGCGGAACGCGGTGCGCTTCTTCGCCCGCCGCGCCGCCATGTTGAGGCCCTCGACGATCACCGAGAAGGCCATCGCGCCGTAGATCACCGCCTTGGGTACATGGAAATCGAAGCCCTCGCCCACGAGGGTCATGCCGATCATCACCAGGAAGGAAAGCGCCAGCATCACGACGTTGGGATTGCGGTTGACGAAGCGCGCCAGCGGCTCGGCGGCGGCGATCATGATGGCGACCGAGAGCAGCACCGCGACGATCATGATCTCCAGATGCTCGGTCAGGCCGATGGCGGTGATCACGCTGTCGAGCGAGAACACCATGTCGAGCACGAGGATCTGGCCGATCACCGCCCAGAAGGCGGGATGCCTGGGCTGCGCCGCCTCCTCCGCGTCGTCGGCCTCGTCATGCGGCACCACGCGCTCGTGGATTTCCGATGTCGCCTTCCAGATCAGGAACAGGCCGCCGGCCAGCAGCACCAGATCGCGGCCGGAAATGTCGATCCCGAACAGGGTGAACCAGGGCGCGGTGAGGCCGACCAGCCAGGCCGCCGAAACCAGCAGCAGGATGCGCGTCGCCACCGCGAGCGTCAGGCCGAGCCGGCGGGCCAGCGGCTGGCGCTCGGCCGGCAGGCGATTGGTGACGATGGTGATGAAGATCAGGTTGTCGACGGCAAGAACGAGTTCGAGTGCGACGAGGCCGGCCAGCGCGGCAAGCGCGGCAGGCTGGGCGAAGATCGTGAGGTCCATGGAATCTCCCGGCAATCTCTGGGGCGGGTGGCGTGAAACCAACCGTCCGACATCGCTGCCGCCCCGTGTAGCGGCAACCAGAGGGGCCCGGACGTGTTTTCGCTATGTAGACGGAATCCGGGGGATTTCAAGCGTTGCCGGCGTATTCATTCCGCATGCGCCGGCTGTGCGGCGCCCTGGCGCAATTCGCCGCGCGCCTGGCGGATCACCTGGGCCGAGCCCCAGAGGGCCAGCAGCGCCATGAAGGCGGCAACCGCGATATCGGGCCAGAGCGTGCCGGTGGCGAATACGCCGCTGGCCGCCGCCATCACGGCGAGGTTGCCGAGCGCATCGTTGCGGCTGCAGATCCAGACCGCGCGCATGTTGCTGTCGCCGGTGCGGAACCGGTAGAGCATCACCGCGACGGCGACGTTGACCGCCAGCGCGGCGACGCCCACCACCCCCATGGTCAGCGGCTCGGGGACCGTGCCGAGCAGGACATGGCGCAGCGCCATGGCGCCGACCCAGAGGCCGAACAGCCCCATGGTGACGCCCTTGAGCAGGGCGGCCCGCGCCCGCCAGGCCAGCGCCAGCGGCAGCACCGCCAACGCGATGCCGTAATTGGCCGCATCGCCGAGGAAATCGGCCGAATCCGCCAGCAGCGAGGTCGACGCGGCCGCCAGCCCCGCCCCCAGTTCCACGGCGAACATGCCGGCATTCAGTGCCAGCGCGATCCACAGGACCAGGCGGGCGCCTTTCCCGGTCGCCGCCGGAGCGTCGTGATCGTGATGATGGTGATGATGGTGATGATGGCAGGACGCGCCCATGGCTCAGACCTTGTCTTCGGAGAGTTCATCAGAGTGACGGTGATGCGGCTCGGTGACATGGGCGACCATGTCGGCCAGCATGTGCCGGACATGCTCGTCGGCCACTTCGTAATAGATCTGCCGGCCGCGGCGCTCGGCGCGCACCAGCCGCGCCGCCCGCAGCAGCCGCAGATGATGGCTGGCCAGCTGCGGCGAGATGCCGGCCAGCATCGCCGCGACGCTGGCCGCCGCGCCGCCGCTGCACAGCGCGACGACCAGCCGCAGCCGGCTGGGATCGCCGAGCAGGCGGAACATGTCCGCCAGCTGGGCTATATGAGGGTCTTTCAGTTTTCCGAGTTTCAACATTTAAATACCTGTTTAAATGTTTTAATAGAACCTGTCAAATACTCCTCGCCCGGAGCGATCAATCGACGCTATGCTGCGGGAATCCAACGCAGAAGCCGTCTTTCCACCCGCCTCCCAGCCTGAGTTCCTGATATGTTTCACGTGAAACACCCCCTGTTCCAGCTGTCGCTGAAGGCCGCCAGGGCATGATTGCCTGGATCGATTTCGTCGGCCGCTATGCCACCAAATTCCTGTTCTGCGGGGTGCTGGTCGGCCTGGCGATTCCGCCGCTTGCCGCCCTGCTGCGGCCCGGCCTGGTGGTTTTCCTGCTGCTGCCCCTGACGCTCGCGCTGATGCGGCTGGACTGGAGCGCCTTCCACGCCTATACGCGCCGCCCTTTCCTGGTCGCCATCGCCGTCGCCTTCCTGATGCTGGTCTGCCCGCTGCTGGTCTTCGCCGCGCTGCTGCCGCTCGGCCTGCCGCGGCCGCTGATGGAGGCGATCGTGCTGATGGCCGCCGCGCCGCCGATCACCGGCACCGTCGCCATTTCCCTGATCCTCGGCCTCGACGCGGCGCTCGCCGTCATCGTCATGGTGCTGGCGACCGCGCTGGTACCCTTCACCCTGCCGCCGCTGGCGCTGGCGCTGCTGGATATCGAGATCCAGATGTCTCTGCTCGAATTCATGGCCCGGCTGGCCGGCATGGTCGGCTTCGCCTTCGGCGCCGCCTTGCTCGCCCACTGGCGCCTGCCGCCGGGCTGGCTGCAGAGGAACAGCCGCCTGCTCGACGGCGGCTCGGTGATCGCGCTGGTGCTGTTCGCCATCGCCATCATGGACGGCGTCACCGAGAAGCTGCTCGCCCAGCCGGGCTATGTGATCCTGGCGACGGCCTCTGCCTTCATCGGCAATCTGCTGCTGCAGGTCGTGGGCTACGGCATCGGCCGCAGCGTCTTCCGTCTGGGCAAGCCGGCGGCGATCACGCTCGGCGTGCTGGCCGGCAACTGCAATATGGGCCTGGTGATGGTGGCTTTGGGCGACCGGGCGGTCTTCGACATGGTGGTGTTCTTCGCCATGGGCCAGCTGCCGATGTATATGCTGCCCGGCCTGCTGGAGCCGGTCTACCGGCGCATGATGAAGGAGGGATAGAGCATGCCAACTCTGCTGATCACCGGCGCCAATCGCGGCATCGGCCTGGAACTGACCCGGCAGCACGCCGCCGCTGGCTGGGAGGTGATTGCCTGCTGCCGCCGGCCGGCC
>CAYSCA010000081.1:0-13756 GCA_964429465.1 uncultured Rhodospirillaceae bacterium | reverse complement strand
TGTCGAGCAGGCCGAGATCGGCCACCACCTTGTAGGTCGGGATGATGCGCACCTCGACCGGCAGCATCAGCGTGATGAAGATCATCCAGAAGAAGAAGTTCTTCAGCGGGAAGCGGAAATAGACGATCGCAAACGCCGAGAGCAGCGAGATGATGATTTTGCCGACCGCGATGGCGATCGCCATGATCAGGCTGTTCGACATCAGCGTGAGCGCCGAAGTGCCGCGGCCGACGCCGACGATCTGCGGACCTTCGAGCAGGGCGCGCCCGACGTTGGAGAAGAACTCGGCGCCGGGCAGCAGCGGCATCGGCACCTGGGATATGCCCTGCAGGGTGTGCGATGCCGCGATGATCGCGAGATAGATCGGGAAGGCGACGATGATGATCGTCACGATCAGCAGCAGGTGGCCGGCGGCATCGGCGACGGGACGGCGCTCGATCATCAGTAATGGACCTTACGCTCGATGTAGCGGAACTGGACGACCGTCAGGGCGATGACGATGACCATGAGGATGACAGACTGGGCCGAGGAGCCGCCGAGATCCTGCGCCTCGAAGCCGTCATACCAGACCTTGTAGACCAGGATTTCGGTTGCCTTGGCCGGACCGCCGCGGGTCAGCGAGTGGATGACGCCGAAGGTCTCGAAGAAGGCATAGACCACGTTGACGACGATGAGGAAGAACAGCGTTGGCGACAGCAGCGGCAGGACGATGGTCCAGAACCGGCGCACCGGCCCGGCACCGTCGATGGCGGCCGCCTCGACGAGGGATTTCGGGATCGACTGCAGTCCCGCGAGGAAGAACAGGAAATTGTAGGAAATCTGTTTCCAGGTGGCGGCAATGACGACAACGAACATCGCCTGCCCGCCGTTGAGATGGAAGTTCCAGTCGTAGCCCATCTGCTCGATCAGATAGGCGACCACGCCGGGGCCGGGCAGGAAGACGAAGCCCCAGAGCGCGCCGGCAACGGCGGGAGCTACCGCATAGGGCCAGATCAGCAGGGTCTTGTAGAAGGTGGTGCCGCGCACCAGGCGGTCGGCGGTGACGGCCAGCAGCAGCGACAGGCTCAGGCCGATCGCGGTCACCAGGGTGCTGAACAGCGCCGTTACCTTGAAGGAATTGAGATAATACTCGTCGTCAAAGAGCAGGGCGAAGTTGTCCAGCCCGACGAAGTGGCTGGAGATGCCGAAGGCGTCCTCGCGCAGCATCGACTGCACGACCGCCTGGCTGGCGGGCCAGAAGAAGAAGATGACGGTAATCGCGATCTGCGGTGCAACCAGCAGATACGGGAGAAACCGGTTCCGAAAGACGACTCGTTTTTCCATAAGAGGGCATAGAAAAAGCCCGCGCCTTATAAAGTCAAGGCGCGGGCTTTCCCTTAATGGTTACTACCGCTTCGCGTCGCGCTCGAACTGGCGGAGCAGCCGATTGCCGCGCTCCACAGCAGTGTCCAGCGCTTCCTTGGGCGACTTCTTGCCCGACCAGACCGCCTCAAGCTCTTCGTCCATCACGTCGCGGATCTGGACGAAGTTGCCGAGCCGCAGGCCCTTCGAGTTGTTGGTCGGCGGGTTCAGCATCATCTGCCTGACCGAGGTGTCGGCGCCCGGATGGGCAGCATAGAAACCCTGGCTCTTGGTGGTCTCATACGCCATCGGGGTGATCGGCAGATAGCCGCTCTTCGTGTGCCAGAAGACCTGGTTCTCGGTCGCGGCCAGATAGTCGAAGAACTCGGCGACGCCCTTGTACTCGGCCGGCTTGTGGCGCGCCATGACCCAGAGCGAGGCACCGCCGATGATCGAGTTCTGCGGCGCGCCCTTCACGTCAGAGTAATAGGGCAGCATGGCGATGCCCCATTTGAACTTGTTCTTCGCGAAGGAAGCGTAGCCCGCCGAGCTTTCCATCAGGATGGCGCATTCGCCGGAGACGAACTTGGCGGTCGATTCGTTCTTGCGACCGCCATAGGACATCAGGCCATCCTTCATCCAGTTGGCCAGGTTGGTGATGTGGCGTACATGCAGCGGGCTGTTGAACTTCAGCTCGGTGTCCAGGCCGTCCATGCCGTTCGACTTGGTGGCGAACGGGACGTTGTGCAGGGCGGAGAAATTCTCCAGCTGCACCCAGGTCTGCCAGTTGGAAATGAAGGGGCAGGAGCTGCCGGAATCCTTCAGCTTCTTCAGCGCCGGCTCGAATTCCTGCCAGGTCTTCGGCGGCTTCTCCGGATCAAGGCCGGCCTTCTGGAAGGCGTCCTTGTTGTAGTACATCACCGGCGTGGAGGAATTGAACGGATAGGACAGCATCTTGCCGTCCGAGGTGCTGTAATAGCCCGTCACCGAGGAGATGTAGGAACCCGGATCGAACTTGTAGCCGTTTTCCTGCATCAGCTGGTAGACCGGCTTGATGGCCGCGCGCGCGGCCATCATGGTGCCGGTGCCGACCTCGAAGACCTGCAGGCTATGCGGCGCCTTGCCGGCGCGGAACGCCGCCATGGCGGCGGTCATCGCTTCGGGGTAGTTGCCCTTGTTGGTCGCGATGACGGTGTATTTGTCCTGGCCCTTGTTGAAGCCGGCGACGAGTTCATTCAGCAGTTCGCCACGGGCACCGCCCATTGCGTGCCACCAATGGATCTCGATGCGCTCCTGCGCGATCGCACCGCCGGCGCCGGCCATCATGGCGGTGCCAGCGAGCAGCGCGAGCGCCGCGCGGGCGAGTTTCCCTGTCGATTTCATATTGCTGTCTCCGATGCTAAAAAATCCACCCGAGTCGGGAGAGGTCTTTTTTTATGGTTGGTTCGACGACACTCACGGGTCATTCGTGTTACAGTTATATGACAGGGGCGCGGCCTTGACCAAGCCTTATCCGGTCGAAATCGCAGCCGACAGCCTAATCGTCGGAGAACAGTCATTTCCCTTCCAGATCAGGCGGGATGCCAGGGCCCGCCGGATGCTGCTGCGCGTGATGCCGCGCAACGGTCAGGTTGTCCTTGTGCTGCCGATTCGCGCCAGTCTGAAATCCGGTCAGCAATTTGTGGCTGAACAGGCGGGCTGGATCATGGCGCGGCAGAACGAGCGGCCGGCCCAGCAGCCCTGGCAGGACGGCGCGATTCTCCCGCTTTATGGTGCGCCGCACAAAATTCGCCACCGGCCAGAGGCGCGCGGCGGCGTCTGGACCGAGGGGCAGGAAATCCATGTCACCGGCCAGACCGAGCATCTGCCGCGACGCCTGCGCGACTGGCTGAAACGGCGCGCCCGCGAGGAATTCGCTGCGGCGGCGCGGGAAATGGCAGCGAGCCTGGGCGTCAGCGTCAAGCGGGTCACGGTGCGCGATACGCAGAGCCGCTGGGGCAGCTGCTCGTCGCATGGCAACCTGTCCTTCTCGTGGCGCCTGCTGCTGGCGCCGCCTCCCGTAGGCCGCTACCTGGTCGCCCATGAGGTGGCGCATCTCAAGCATATGGATCACAGCGTCGCCTTCTGGCGTGTCTGCGCGCAGCTGGTTGGCGGCGAGGTCGAACTGCGCGCGGCGCGCAACTGGCTGCGGCGCCATGGCGCCGCACTGCATCTGCACGGCTGAGGGATTTTAGCGGTTCAGCTTGGCGAGCAGCCAGTCACCGAGGCGGCGCAGCACGCCCGGATCGATCTCGCCTTCGACGCCCGGGTCGGTTTCGCTCTGCAGCGGCTTCAGGCTGTGGCTGGTGCGCGGCAGCATGAACAGGGCGTGGTCGTCGCCGCTGCGCTGTTCGAGGGCATGGCCGAGCGCCAGCGCGTCGCGCTCGGGCGAAACCTGCAGGTCCGCCGCGCCCTGCAGCACAAGCACCGGCCCGTCGTAACTGCGGGCCAGCACGGCAGGATCGAGGCGGAAAACCGTCTGCCAGAACGGGCCGAGATAGTCGGGGTAGAAGGCGGTCAGGCCGGGCGGCACATCTTCCGGAATGGTTCCGGTTTCCCGGATCGTCCGCACGATGCGGTCGTTCGCGGACAGGAAATAGCGGCGCTGCGCCGGGGTTGCCTGCTGCTCTCCCAGCAGACGCTCGATCTGTTCGCGGATGACGATGTCGAGCGGCCGCCCGGCGACAGCCGCAAGGACCAGCGCGGCCGGTGCCGCGCCGCCCTTCAGCCGGCTTGCCAGGTCGAGCGCGATCAGTCCGCCTTCGGAATGGCCGAGCAGCGCGGTCCGGGCGGGGTCGACGGCATCCAGGCCGCGCAGGAAAGCGTAGGCGGCATAGGCGTCGTCAACGAAGCGGTTCCACCCGAAGAAGACGGCATAATCCTTCTGCTCGGCGGGAAGGCCGGCGATGTTGGCATGCATGCCGCGCTTATCGAAGCGGAGCGTGGCGATCCCTTCCTGCGTCAACGCCTCGGCGATCTGGCGCAGCAGGTCGCTGCGCAGGCCCGGCGGCTGGTTGCCGTCGCGGTCGGTCGGTCCGCTGCCCTGGAGCAGCAGGATGCCGGGTACCTTGGCGGTCATGCCCTCGGGCAGGGTGAGCGTGCCCGCCAGGCTGGTGCCGTCGCTGCTGGTGAATTTGATCTGCTGGCTGATCACGCCGTCGGCCGCGCGCGCGCCGGCCGCACTGCCGACCAGCAGCATCAGCGCAACAAGCCCGGCCCGGAATTCCGTCCCCCGCATGCTACCGGTTTACCGGTTGCGGTCCGGCTTGCCAATTCATCCGCGGCTGCGCGGCGGCGGCGGGCGGTTCCGAAATTTCGGCGGCCGGCGGACGCGGCGGCGGCGGTGCCGCCTCGGCGCTGGCGCTGCTGCCGCTCGTTCCGCTGAATTGCCGCACGATCCGGTCCCACAGCGAGGGCAGGGTGATGCTGCGCTGCGGCGGCTCGGGCAGCGCCTTCGCCGGCCGGCCCTTCATGGCATCGCTCATGAAGCCGCGCCAGATCTGGGCCGGCAGGCCGCCGCCGGTGACCTTTTTCATCGGGCTGTTGTCGTCGTTGCCGACCCAGACCGCGGCGATCAGGTCGGGCGTGTAGCCGACGAACCAGGCATCGCGGTAATCCGACGTGGTGCCGGTCTTGCCGGCAGCGGGCCGTCCGATCCGGGCGGCGCGGCCGGTGCCCTGTTCGATCACCGCGCTCAACAGGTCGTTCACGTCGCCGAGGATGCCGGCGGGCAGCATATGCGCATAGGCGCCGCCCGACTGACGGCGGAACAGCACGTTGTTCTGCGTGTCGCGGATCTCCAGCACGCCATAGGGCTGCACGGCATAGCCGCCATTGGCAAAGGCCGCATAGGCGGCGGTGAGTTCCAGCACGCCCACCTCGAAGACGCCGAGCGCCAGCGAAGGATGCGGCTTCAGGTCGCTGGTGATGCCGAGCAGGCGGGCCACCTCGATCACCTGGTCGCGGCCGACCTTCTCGGCCACCTGCACGGCGACCGTGTTGATCGACTTCGCCACCGCCTCCCGCAGCGAGATATTGCCCAGATACCGGCCGTCGAAATTGCGCGGCCGCCAGTCGCCGATGCTGATCGGTCCGTCGGTGACGGTGTCGTCGGGCGTCATGCCCTGTTCCAGCGCGGCCACGTAGATGAACGGCTTGAAGGCGGAGCCCGGCTGCCGGTGCGCCTGGGTGGCGCGGTTGAACGGGCTGTCGAGATAGTCGCGGCCGCCCACCATGGCGCGCACCGCGCCGTCGGACCCGATCGCCACCAGGGCCGCCTGCTCGACATCGAGCTTCTCGCTGCTGCGCTCCATCGCCGTTTCCACCGCCTGCTCGGCATCGCCCTGCAGGCGCGAGTCGAGCGTGGTGTAGACGATCAGGTCGGGATGGTCGCGGCCGACCAGCTGATAAACCTCGTCGACCGCCCAGTCGGTGAAATAGCGCGCATTGGGCAGCGGTACGCGCGAGCGCGCGAGCTGCGCCGGTTTCGCGATCACCGCCTCGGCCGCCTCCAGCGTGATGTAGCCGGCCTCGGCCATGTTGTGCACGACCTCGGCGGCGCGCTTCTGCGCCGACTTGATGTTGCCGGTCGGCGCCAGCCGCGACGGCGCCTTCAGCAAGCCGACCAGCATCGCCGATTCCGCCAGGCTCAGCTTCGCCGCGGGCTTGTCGAAATAGCGCTGGGCGGCCGCCTCCACGCCATAGGCGCCGGCGCCGAAATAGACGCGGTTGAGATACATCTCCAGGATCTGGTCCTTGGTGAACTTGCGCTCCAGCCAGAAGGCGAGCAGCAATTCCTGCACCTTGCGCTTGAGCGTGCGGTCGCGCTCGAGGAAGACGTTCTTGGCGAGCTGCTGGGTCAGCGTCGAGCCGCCCTGCACGACATGGCCGGCGCGCAGGTTCGCATAAGCCGCGCGCAGCAATCCGATCGGGTCGATGCCGAAATGCTGGTAGAAGCGGCGATCCTCGGTCGCCATCAGGGCCTGCGGCAGATGCGGCGGCAGGCTCTTGAGCGGCTGGTGCTCGCCGTAGAGGTCGCCGTAGGTGGCCAGCACCATGCCGTCGGCGGCTTTCACCGTGATCGAGCTGCGCCGCTCGATGATGTAGAGCTCGTCGAAATCCGGCAGGTCGTAAGCATACCAGGCGAGCAGGCCGCCGACCGCGACCATCCCCCAGATGCCGGCCAGCAGTACCAGCCTGCCGAGCCGGCCGAGCCAGCCCGGGCGGGATTTCCGGCTGCGGCGGGAGGTCTTCTTGCCGGATTTGCCGGGCGGCGGACGACGTGAACGGGCCATGACGGCGGACTAACTCATTGTTGCGGCAGCGTTCCGAAACAGACCGGACCCGGCCCATCCCTCGCCACGCGCGGCGGTGTGGCAGCGGAATATGTCCTGTTTAGGGCAGCAGGGGTTGACGTCCGGTGAACAGATTATGTTATAAAGTAACGATAATCGCGGAGCATCGATGCAGACCCACAGCCATGACGTCCCGTTCCGGCTTCCCGTAGCCGTTCTCGCGGCCGGGATATGGCTGCGCATGGCCGCTCTGCTGCCGCTGCTGGCCTTGCTCTGGGCCGCCATCGCCTGGGCGCTGGGGGGCGAATGAACGCGCTGGCGGCCATCCCGGAAGCGATGCCCGGCGCGATCCGGCTGCAGAACGTCACCGTGGCCTATGACCGGCATCCGGCGGTGCATCATGTCAGCGGCTTGTTCGCGCCCGGTTCGCTGACTGCCGTGGTCGGCCCGAACGGCGCCGGCAAGTCGACCCTGCTGAAGGCCATCGTCGGCCAGATTCCGATGGCCGACGGCGCGATCGAGCGCGGCGCGCTGAAGGCGCGCGAGATCGCCTATCTGCCGCAGCAGGCCAGCCTCGACCGCGCCTATCCCATCTCGGTGCTGGAACTGGTGCTGCTCGGGCATTGGCAGCGGGTCGGCGCCTTCGGCCGCATCGGCCGCAAGGGCGTGGCGGCCGCGCGCGCCGCGCTGCAGGCCGTCGGCCTGGAAGGTTTCGAGGATCGCACATTGGGCAGCCTTTCGGTCGGCCAGGCGCAGCGCGCGCTGTTCGCCCGCGTGCTGGTGCAGGATGCCAAGGTCATCCTGCTGGACGAGCCGTTCAACGCGCTCGATGCGCGCACGGTGACCGACCTGCTGGCGCTGCTGCATCGCTGGCATGGCGAGAAGCGGACCGTGATTGCGGTGCTGCATGATTTCGACCTGGTGCGGCAGCATTTCCCCGATGCGGTCTATCTCGCCCGGCGGCTGATCGCCTGGGGCGCGGTCGACACGGTGCTGACGCCGGAGAACCAGCTGGCGGCGCGCCGTATGGCGGAATCCTGGGACGAGCATGCCGCCGAATGCCAGGCCGGGCGGGCCGCCTGACTGCCGCAACCGTTTCTGATCGGACCCCATGATGGGCGCTTCTGCCGTTGATTTCCTGTTCGGCCCCTTTGCGGATTTCGCCTTCATGCGTCGCGCGCTGGTGGCGAGCTTCGCGCTCGCGCTCGGCGGCGCGCCGATCGGCGTGGTGCTGATGCTGCGCCGTATGAGCCTGTTCGGCGAGGCAATGAGCCATGCGATCCTGCCGGGCGCCGCGATCGGCTTCCTGGTCGCCGGCTTCTCGCTGCCCGCCATCAGCATTGGCGGCGTGATCGCCGGGCTGGTCGTCGCGCTGGCCGCCGGCGCCGCGACCCGCGCCACCGACCAGCGCGAGGATGCCAGCTTTGCCGCCTTCTACCTGATCGCGCTGGCGCTCGGGGTCACGCTGATCTCGACGCGCGGCTCGGCCGTGGATGTCATGCATATCCTGTTCGGCTCGGTGCTGGCGGTGGACCAGGCCGCACTGCTGCTGATGGGCAGCGTCGCCAGTATCACCCTGCTGGTCTTCGCCATCATCTACCGGCCGCTGCTGGTCGACGGTTTCGATCCGGACTTCCTGCGCAGCGTGCATGGCGGCGGCGCCTTCTACCATTTCATCTTCCTCGGCCTGGTCGTGGTCAACCTCGTTGCCGCCTTCCAGGCGCTGGGCAGCCTGATGGCGGTCGGCCTGATGATGCTGCCGGCGGCAGCGGCGCGTTACTGGACGCGGTCGTTGATCGCCGCCATGGCGCTGGCCGCCCTGCTCGCGGTCCTGTCGGGCTATGGCGGCCTGCTGCTCTCCTTCCATGCCGATCTGCCCTCGGGGCCGGCCATCGTGCTGTTCGCCGGCGCCGCCTATCTGGTGTCGCTGGTGGTCGGCAGCCAGGGCCTGATCCTGCACTGGCATCGCCGCCGACACCTGGAAGCCTGAGATGATCCGCGCCGTCTTCCTCGGCGTTCTTCTGCTGCTGTTCGGTCAGCCGGCGCTGGCGCAGCAGAAGCTGAAGGCGATCGCCAGCTTCTCGATCCTGGCCGATATCGTGACGCAGATCGGCGGCGACCGCGTCGAGGTTCGCACGCTGGTGCCGGCGATGGGCGATGCGCATGTCTACCAGCCGTCGCCATCGGATGCGCGCGCCCTTGCGAATGCGGATCTGCTGGTTTCGAACGGCCTGAATTTCGAGACCTGGCTCGACCGGCTGGTGGCCGCCTCGGGCTACAAGGGCCGGCGCATCGTGGCCGCCGACGGCATCACGCCGCGGCAGATGGGCGGCCATCATCACGGCCACGATCACGGTCATGACCATGACGGGACGGGCATCGAAGACGATCCGCATGTCTGGCACGACCTGGCGCGCATGCAGGCCTATGTGGCGACGATTGCCGAAGGACTGGCGGCAGCCGATGCCGCCAACGCGGCTTACTACCGTCAGCGCGGCGCGGCTTACGCCACCGAGCTGCGCCAGCTTGATGCCTGGGCGGCGGCGCAGTTCGCTGCCGTGCCGAAATCCTACCGCAAGGCGATCACCCAGCATGACGCCTTCGGCTATCTGGCCGACCGCTATGACGTCGAGTTCCTGGCCGCCCAGGGCGTGACGACGGAATCGGAGGCCTCGGCCGACGGCATCGCCAAGCTGATCCGGCAGATCAGGCGCAACCGGGTGCAGGCCATCTTCTTCGAGAATGTCGCCAACCCGCGGCTGATCGAGCAGGTGGCGAAGGATGCGAAGGTAAAAATAGGCGGCCGGCTCTATTCCGATGCGCTGTCGCCGCCCGGCGGCGAGGCGGACAGCTTCGTGGCCATGTACCGGCTGAATGTCAGTCGCCTGGTCGAGGCGATGCGCCGCGACGGGTGAGAATGTGACCCTCTCCCCCGTCGCGCTTTGCGCGACAAGCATATGTATGGCGGCGAAGCCGCCGGGGTGGGAGAGGGAGGGGCCCGCGGCAGCGGGAGGGTGAGGGCTCTTTCCAGCTACGATTCCAGCTAACCCGCTGATTTTCCTCGGCCTGTTCAGCGCGCCTTAAGCCAGTTCGATCCCGTTCGATGCCAGTTGAGTCCTGTTGAGAGCCAGTTCAGTCCCGTTCAGGGCCAGTTGAGTCCTGTTCAGTCCCGTTGAGAGCCAATTGAATCCCGTTGAGTCCCATTGGCGCGACGGGCAGCCGGGCGCGTCCGCCCAGAACGGTATCGTGCTGAGCGATGGGCCCGATGCGGCGCCGCCGCAGGCCAGGCCGGGAGAGCAGGTGGCCTTCGCACCTGCTGCCGTGCCGATCGTCATCGGTGCGGCGCGCGCAGCCCCGGCAATCGTGAACCTGTTGCGTGGTGCCGCTGGTGCGCTCACGGGTACTGCAGCTGCCTCATTGAGCGGCGATACGCCGAGTCCGGAACAGGCCGCGCCGCCGGACCACGACCAGGCCCGCACACCCGATCCGGCGCAGCCGGAAGAAGACAGACAGCAGGCTGATGCAGCACAACCGGCGCCCAAGCGCGGCCGCATCGTCATCGCAGAGGATGGTCGCGAACTGCAGGTCCCGCCGCTGGAGCCCTGGGCGGATAAGCTGGATGGCGAGGACCGGAAAGTCGCCGATGCGTTAAACGATGCCTTCGCCATCGAGATGGCGAAGGGCGGCGGTGGCCGCGGTAATCTGCTGACGCAGCGCGATGTCAATATCGCCATCCAGGAATGTATAGAAGCCGCAAAGAGGGAATTCCCGGACGCAGAGATCAGACATGTGTATGGGGGAAACCAGGAGGGCAAATCAGAACGGAGAAGACTTAAAGAGGAGCATCTCTGGGAGTATGACGAGAAGGGAAAGAAGGTGCGGCGTGGCAGCCGGCGGCCGGATTGGGGTATCGTGATTGCCCGCAACATCGTCGAGATGGCGCGCGGCAACACGGTTGATACCAAGAAGAACGGCGAGCCGAGCACCCGCGAAGCTGGAGCGGAGCAGGGGATAAAAGAAAAGACCGAAGGCGAGAAGATGTCTGTCATTGCCAAAACCAAGGCGCCGATGACGGAAGAGGAATTCCGGGCGAATGCGCGCAAGGTCTGCACCAATACGATGAAGGAGCTTCATATGGACTGGACCCGAAGAGGCGAGTTCGAAAAGCCCGCACCGCAACAGCCGGGCGACTATGCCGGTCCCGCTTCGGCCCGCAAGGCGGCAGAACGGCGGAGGTTATTGGGCCAATGAGCGGGCCGGTCTGGATACGTTCCAAGGAGGTCTGCTTTCTCGAAGGCGACTGGTGGAATTTCGGCCTCGCCCTGCAGGAGGCGTTTCCGACGGCGCGCTATTATCGTGAGCCGGATTGCATCAACCGGGCTGAAGACAGGCCGCAGACCCCGGAACCGCCCGAACTGCCGCTGCATTGCCATATGCTGGATACCGAATCCGGCCCTTATGATACGGTCATGATGGTGTTTGATCCCGACTGGCGCCCCCGTTATCGACCAATCAGCACGGAGATCGGAAAGGCACCGGAGGATTGGTACTGGAGCCTGTCGGCACCATCATCATTGCCGTATGCGGTATTCCGATTAGGCGGCCGCATTTATGACGAACCGGTGCCGCATCCCTTCAAGGGCGATGTTCACTTCTATCATGAACCCCGCAACAAGGAGCATGCGGCGCTCGCCGGAAGATTCTATCGGATCTTCGCCAAGCATGCGACGAACAAGAAGGGGCTGGTGAATGTCAGGGTACCCAGTCTCGAGGTCACAGCACCGGTCGGGAAAGGTTCGCCGTCCTGGTGTGGGTACCACGCCATCGAATGGGCACGGCAGAATCCCGATGGCGTGCTGTTCTACGCCAATGCCGGATTCGGTATCCGGCCGACCGCAGACGTAAAGCCGTTCCGCGCGCCCGAGACGTCTCGCAAGCCACGCAAGCAGCGGCCGGAGTGAATGCCCGGAAACAAAACAGCCCGGCAGCCGAAGCCGCCGGGCCGTTAACGTCGATTACAAGGACGCCGCTTACAGCGCGTCGTCGTCGCTCTCGCCGGTGCGGATGCGCAGGGCCTTTTCGAGATCGAGGACGAAGACTTTGCCGTCGCCGATCTGGCCGGTCTTGGCGGCAGCCTGGATGGCTTCCACCACGCGGTCGGCCAGGGCCGATTTCACCGCGACCTCGATCTTCACCTTCGGCAGGAAGCTCACCGCATATTCGGCGCCGCGATAGATCTCGGTATGGCCCTTCTGCCGGCCGAACCCCTTCACCTCGGTGACGGTCAGGCCCTCGACGCCGAGGCCTGTCAGCGCCTCGCGCACCTCGTCGAGCTTGAACGGCTTGATGATCGCCATGACCAGTTTCATGTTCGCACTCCTCAAACGTTGTCCGCCGTTTTCGGAACGAATGCCCGCACGGCTCGTTGTCGCCAACCCAGTAGCCGATCCGTCCCTTCAAAAAGCGTGCCGGTTCCCCGGCCCGAGTCGGTGGCCACTTTAGCCGCCGATCACGGCGCACGGAAAGGGCGGGGGCCGGGAAACTGCCCGAAACCCCGCCCTGCTGCCGAAACTTTGGGCAGCCTCAGGTCACGATGCCCGCCAGGTCATGATGCGGCGAGCAGCCGGTTCGCCGCCGAGGTGACCGCCTTCAGCGAGGCGGCCGAGATATTGCGGTCGCGCCCGACGCCGAACAGCGTGGTGCCGTCGGGCCGCTTCACCTCGACATAGGCGACCGCTTCCGAGGACGCGCCGCCGGCGCCGTCCGCGCGCGGCGTGATCGCGTGTTCGCGGTAATCGACCAGGTTGATGGCGACGCCGGCATGGCGGCCCAGCGCGTCGATATAGGCATCGATCGGCCCCGTGCCGCGGCCTTCCAGCTCGATCTGCTTCGCCCCGTCGCGGATGCTGGCAGTGAGGCTGCGCTGCTCGCTGCGATGCGGATCGGGCAGGGTGCGGTGGCCGAGGAAGGCGAAGCGGCCGGCCGGCTGGGTCAGGTATTCGCCATCGAAGGATTCCCAGATCAGCTGCGGCGAAATCTCCTTGCCGGTGCCGTCGGCGATCTTCTGGATCACCTGGCTGAACTCGATCTGCAAGCGGCGCGGCAGTTCGAGGCCGTAATCCTGCTCCAGCACATAGGAGATGCCGCCCTTGCCCGACTGGCTGTTGATGCGGATCACCGGCTCGTAGGCGCGGCCGACATCGGCCGGGTCGATCGGCAGATAGGGCACCTCCCAGATGCCGTCGTTGCGCTGGGCCTGCGCCGCCATGCCTTTCTTGATCGCATCCTGGTGCGAGCCGGAGAAGGCGGTGAAGGCCAGCTCGCCCACATAGGGATGGCGGGGATGGACCGGAAGCTGGTTGCAGTATTCCGCCGTGCGGGCCACCGCCGTGATGTCGCTGAAATCCAGCTCCGGGTCGACACCCTGGCTGAACAGGTTCATCGCCAAAGTCACCACATCGACATTGCCGGTGCGCTCGCCATTGCCGAACAACGTGCCTTCCACGCGGTCGGCGCCGGCCATGACGCCCAGTTCCGCCGCCGCCACGCCGGTGCCGCGGTCGTTATGCGGATGCAGGCTGAGGATGATGCTGTCGCGGTTCTTCACCTTGCGCAGGAAATACTCGATCTGGTCGGCATAGATGTTGGGCGTGCTCATCTCGACCGTGGCCGGCAGGTTGAAGATCACCTTCTTCTGCGGCGTCGGCTGCCAGACATCCATCACCGCCTCGCAGATCTCGATGGCATAATCGAGCTCGGTGCCGGTGAAGCTTTCGGGCGAATACTGGAACACCCACTCGGTCTCCGGCGCCGCATCGGCCAGCTGCTTCACCAGCCTGGCGCCTTCGACGGCAATCTGCGTGATGCCGGCCTGGTCAAGGCCGAAGACGACGCGCCGCTGCAGGGTGGAGGTGGAGTTGTAGAGATGCACGATGGCGCGCCGCGCGCCTTTCAGCGCCTCGAAGGTACGCGTGATCAGCTCCGGCCGCGCCTGGGTCAGCACCTGGATGGTGACGTCGTCCGGGATCGCCTTCTGCTCGATGATCTCGCGCACGAAGGTGAAATCGGTATCCGAGGCAGCC
>CAYSCA010000080.1:0-13771 GCA_964429465.1 uncultured Rhodospirillaceae bacterium | reverse complement strand
CGTGTGATCGCCTCGAACTGATATTCCTCGAAGGAAAAGGTTGCAGTCATGACCCGCCCCGCATTCCCGCTTCGCCTGCTCGCCGTCGCCGGCATTGCCGTTTCGCTCGGCGCCTGCGGCAATCTCGATCGTCTCGCCGAGATCGGCCAGGCGCCGAAGATGAGCAAGATCGACAATCCGGCTGAACAGCGCGACTACCGCCCGGTTAGCCTGCCGATGCCGGCCCCCGAAGTCTCGCCGCGTCATGCCAATTCGCTGTGGCGGTCGGGCGCCCGGCAGTTCTTCAAGGATCAGCGCGCCACCAAAGTGGGCGACATCCTGACGGTCAGCATCGATCTGCAGGACAGCGCACGGGTGCAGAACAATACCTCGACCTCGCGCGGCAACAGCGAAGAAGCCGGCATTCCGAATTTCCTCGGCATCGAAACCAGCGCGCTGGGCCGCGTGTTTGACGGAATCACGCCGTCGACGGCGGTCGGCGTCAGCTCGGAGTCGGAAGTCGAAGGCCAGGGCCAGATCAACCGCCAGGAACAGATCCGCGTGAACGTGGCCGCGATCGTCACCCAGGTGCTGCCAAACGGCAACCTCGTCGTGCAGGGCCGCCAGGAGATCCGCATCAACAACGAGATTCGCGAGTTGCTGGTGAAGGGTATCGTGCGGCCGGAGGACATCGCCGCCACCAACACGATCAACCACACCCAGATTGCCGAGGCGCGCATTTCTTACGGCGGTCGCGGCCAGCTCTCCGACGTGCAGCAGGCGCGCTGGGGCCAGCAGATCTACGACATCATCTTCCCGTTCTGAGCACCGGGAGAGTTCCGCCCCGCCCGAGACCCGGGCACGCCAGAAAGTGCGTAAGGACCGCAGGATGCGGACCGCGGCAAAAGGCCAGGGCGCAGCAACGCAAAAGGCCGGTCAGAAGACCGGCCTTTTCGTTTTGGCATTGCAGAAAATTTCAGAGATCGTCGCGGTGGGTGCGCTCGCGACGCTCATGCCGCTCCTGGGCTTCGATCGACAGGGTTGCGATCGGACGCGCTTCCAGTCGCTTCAGCGAGATCGGCTCGCCGGTCTCCTCGCAGTATCCGTACGATCCGTCCTCGATCCGCTTCATCGCCGCCTCGATCTTGGCGATCAACTTGCGCTGGCGGTCGCGGGTACGCAATTCCAGCGCGCGATCGGTTTCAGTCGAGGCACGATCCGCAATATCGGGTTCCTGGGCGGTGTCTTCCTGCAGATGCTGCAGGGTCTGATTGGATTCCCGCAGAATGTCATCTTTCCAGGCGATCAGCTTGCGCCGGAAATATTCCTTCATGCGCGGATTCATGAAGGGCTCACTGTCCGTCGGACGATAATTTGCCTTTAACTGGATTCCCATTCGCAACCCCTCCGAGGCGCCGCGACGACTCCGGAACCCCGGTCGCGGCGCGCGGAGTATATGAATCGGCCCGCTCTGGGGCAAGGCTGTCGAATATCTCGGAAGTCTTTGATTTAATGAAAAAAATGTGAAACACCCGGCGGTGTCACAGCCCCAGCTTGGCCAATTCGACGGCACAGCGAAGCTCGATCTCGGCCAGAATCTCGGCCTGCCGGGGGTCTTCCACGGTGAGCTTTTCGCTTCGCAACTGCTGGGCCAGCGCCTGCAACCGGGCGGCCGGGAGGCGCCCCTCCAGCAACCCGTGGCGGATTTCGTCCAGCTGGTCCAGCAGACTGGATCCCCGCTGGAAAGCCCGCTGGCGGTTCTTGCGGTTACCGCCCTGCTCGTCGACCGCCTGGACGGTCAGCATGGCGTCCAGCGCCGCCACCGGCGCGGGCTGGCTGACCTGCCCGGCGGACTTTTCGGTACCTTTCAGCAGGCTGGCAAAGCTGGTGTCTCCAGCAGAACCGGTGCCGGACGGACGCTTGGCGGCGCCGGGCCTGATATTCCCCGGTCCGCCGATCTTGTTGATGCTCATGAGGTTTTCGGCCTTGTCTGGCGCGCATCGTGCCCGATAAGACTGCCTAGGTAAAGCCGGCAAATTTTGCCGTGAGGCAGGAATTTCGGCCGGGAAAATCCAGCAAAATCAGCAAATTGCTCCTTGGCATGGAACTCGCATCCCTTTTCCGCGAGATGGCCTGTTTCGGCTGCTCGAGAGTTTCAGAGGAAGACGCGATGATGACCCGCTTCGCCCGTGTGATGCCGACCCGCTGCAGCTTCCCCAGGATGCTGGTCCTGCTGCTTGCCGCCCTGCTGGCCCTGCCGACCACCGCCCAGGCGGGGTCGCGCATCAAGGACATCGCCGATTTCGAGGGCATCCGGGACAACATGCTGGTCGGCTACGGCCTCGTGGTCGGCCTCGACGGCACCGGCGACAGCCTGACCAATGCCCCCTTCACCCGCCAGAGCCTGCAGGCCATGCTGGAGCGCTTTGGCGTCAACATCCGCGATGCCGGCACCTTCCGCACCAATAACCTGGCCGCCGTGATGGTCACCGCGGTGCTGCCGCCGTTTGCCCGCCATGGCAGCCGGATCGACGTCACCGTCTCGACCATGGGCGATGCCAAGAGCCTGCAGGGCGGCACGCTGCTCGTCACCCCGCTGCTGGGCGCCGACGGCGAAGTCTATGCCGTGGGCCAGGGCGCCATTGCCATTTCCGGCTTCCGCGCCCAGGGCGCGGGCGCCCAGGTCACCCGCGGCGTGCCGACCTCGGGCCGCATCGCCAACGGCGCCATCGTCGAGCGCGAAGTCGGCTTCGAGCTGGCCTCCCTGCCGGTGCTGCGTCTGGCGCTGAAGAATCCCGACCTCACCACGGCGCGCCGCATCAGCCAGGCGATCTCGACTCTGGCCGGCGTGCCGACCGCGCGGGCACTGGATCCCAGCACCGTGCAGATCGACATCCCCGACCGCTGGCGCAGCGACGTCGTCGGCTTCATGACCGGCATCGAGCAGTTGCAGATCGAAGCCGACCAGATGGCCCGCGTCGTCATCGACGAGCGTTCCGGCACCATCGTGATGGGCCCGAATGTGCGCATCGACACGGTTGCCATCGCGCAGGGGCAGCTGACGGTCCGCATCACCGAGACGCCGCAGGTCTCGCAGCCGAACCCCTTCGCGCCGGGTCCGGTCGGCGTCGCCGGCATCGCCGGCACCTCGGCGGCCACCGGATCGGTGCAGGTGCCGCGCATCGGGCCGGACGGCCTGCCGGTCCGCGACTCTTCGGGTAACTTCGTGTTCGATACCATCACCCAGGCGGTGCCCGGCACCGGCACGCCGACCGTGGCCGGCCAGATCGGCGGCGGCGCCCAGACCGTGGTTGTGCCGCGCACCGACATCCAGGTGGACGACCAGTCGGATCGCCGGCTTGGCATCCTGCAGCATGGCGTCTCGCTGCAGGAACTGGTCGATGGCCTGAACGCCCTCGGCGTCGGCCCGCGCGACATGATCACAATCCTGCAGGCGATCAAGGCCGCCGGCGCGCTGCAGGCCGAAATCCAGGTGATGTGAGGAACCGCCATGTCTGATGCGATGCTCGCCGCCCCTGTCATCAACTCCTACGCCATCGACCAGGCACGCGCCGAGCGCGCGATGCAGGCCGGCGCGGGCCGGAACGAAAGCAAGGCCCGCAAGGCAGCGGAGGATTTCGAATCCTTCTTCCTGACCCAGATGTTCGAGTTCATGTCGTCTGGCATCAAGCCCGACAACACCTTTGGCGGCGGCCACGCGGAGACCACCTGGCGCTCCTTCCTCAACGACCAGTATGGCCGCCAGATGGCCAAGGGCCGCGGTCTTGGTATCGCCGACATGGTCTACGACCAGATCCTCAAGATGCAGGAGGCCGCCTCGTGAATCAGCCACCCCGCTCCCAGCCCGGTCGCCCGCAACCCGGCCGCCCGCAGGCACCCTTGCCGCCCCGCGCGGCGCAGCGCCAGGCGCCTCCGCAGGAGGTCCGCATGGTGGACAATCATGGCGCCGGCGCAGTGCCGCCGACCATTGGCGAATTGAGCGACCTGGTGACGCAGCTCAAGAAGGCCATGATCGAGGAAAGTGCGGCGCTGGACCGCTACGACTACAGCGACCTGCCACGCATGACCGAACAGAAACGCATCATTTCGGGCTTGCTGCGGGAGAAGCAACAGGTATTGAAGAAGCACCCCGAGGCGCTTGGAGATGTCGCCCCCGCCGAACGCGCCGCCTTCGAGACCCTGCTGCGCGAGATGCAGGAAGTGGGCAAGCGCAATGAACTGATGGTGCGGACGGCCCGCGACGCCAACAAGATGCTGCTCGACGCGATCATCCGTGGCGCGACCAAGCAGAGCCAGCTCGGAACCGGCTATGGCCGCGGCGGCGCGATGACAGCGCTGACAACCAACTATGCGGCCCGCCAGCCGGTTTCCCTGTTCAGCAACGAACGCTGCTGACGACCCATGTTACAGACGACAAAGGCGGCTGGTTTGCAGCCGCCTTTGCTTTGCCTGGACGGCCATGCCGCCAGCTATGACTTATTCCGCCGGCGCGGGGCGCATGGGGCGAGACGTGTCGCGCGGGGCGGGCGCGGTACCGGCAGCGCCCGGCATGCCGCGGTCACGCGGCTGACCGGTCGCCCGCTCGCTGCTCGCGCGGGCCGGGTCGCGATATTCCGGCATCTCCTTCAGCGACTCCTTGGTGGCCGCAGCCATCACGACGAGGTTGTTGCCCTCACTGCTGAAACGCAGTTGCTCCCAAGGCAGGGCCACGCGGCGATCGCCCATCCCTAAGAAACCGCCAACCGAGACCACAATCGCGTTAACCTTGCCATCCGTGCTGACCAGAACCTCGGTCACGTCGCCGATCTTCTCGTTGCTGGAGCCTTTCACATCGGCGCCGATCAGCTTGTTGCCCTGGACCTGCGCCGTGCCAGTCGCGGGATTGGATGTCATCGTTTCGGAGCGCACCGCGGGCGGCGTAGTCCCCGTGCTTCCAGGCCGGCTTCCCGGCGTCGGCGTGGTCCCCTGCCCGAAGGCAGTGCCGGAAGTGACCAAGGCAAGTCCGAGGGCGGAGACGATAGCGAAATTGCGCTTCATGGCTCTTCTCCATCATTGACTGCGAGAACCGCCACGTATTCAGCGGTCTCCATGATATGGGGAGCCCGCGCAGGCCACGCGCCGAACCGGATGCAACCAGATTGAAATATTCCTGTGACTGCCTGCAGCTTCAGCGCGCAAAATTGGCCGAGAGCGGTGTCATTTCGGCCTCCGCCGATATGACAGGATTAATCTCACCCACCAGCGGAAGGTGGTCGGACGCCATCGCCGAAAGCGCCGTACGATGCAGCGTCAGTTGCAGCAGATGCTCATTGGGGATGGCCCAGAGGCGATCCAGCGACATCAGCGGCCGACGCGAGGGAAAACTGCGCAGCACCGGCAACGGATGCGGCGCCCCGATCCGATGCAACACCTTGCGTTCGCGGCCGAAGACATTGAAATCGCCCAGCAGCACCGTTACGGGCGACTTTCGCAACTGGAGCACGGCGGCAAGCAGGTCGATCTGCCGGCGACGGTCGCGCGCCAGCAGCCCGAGATGGGTGGCGATGACGCGCAGACTGCCGGCACCGGTTTCCACGACGGCATCGATGGCGCTGCGCGGCTCGAGCCGGCTGACGCTGAGATTGATCTGGTCGGTGACGCGGATCCGGCCGCGCGCCAGCAGCGCATTGCCGAACTGGAGGCGCCGGCGCCGCAGGTTCAGTCCGGTGACAGCCGCCATGCCGAGCTTTTCCTCGAAGAAGGCGACCTGCTCGCCGCCATCCACCGGGTAGCCCCCCACCTCCTGCAACGCCAAGATGTCGGCGTTGATCTCCTGCAAGACACGCAACGTCCGGTAGGGATCGTATTTCCGGTCGTTGCCGACGCAGGAATGGATGTTGTAGGTGGCGATTCGAAGCGATGCCATTACGCCTCCGCTCAGGTGCGATACGCCTCTACGGGCTGGTCCGCCCCGCGGGTCCGTCGTCGCCCCCGCACTTCGTCAATCAGAAAGATCAGCAAGCCGACAAAGAGCGGGAAGAGATAGTAGACCGCCCGGAACAGGACGATGCCCGACAATACCTGGCCATCACCCGACAGCGCATTGGTGACTATGAATTCCAGCAATCCCCAGCCGCCAGGGACATGCCCGACAACCGCGGACATGTCCGAACCGATATACAACAGGGCGACCGACGGATAATCGGCTGATGTGAAACCGCGCAGGGACATGTAGAGCACCGCTGCGACACAGAGCAGGTTGATGCTGCTGAAGGCTACCTGGCCGAGGGCGAGTTTCAAGGACGGCAGACGCAGCCGCTGGCGCCGGATCGTCATCGTGCGGCGCACGAACGCGCAGATCAGCAGATACCCCAGTAACGCGCCGAGCACCGCGACCGCAGTCGCATGGACCGCACCCGCGCCGATCCCCACCAGCGGCGCAAGGAATTCGCCGCGCCAGAGCAGCGCCGCGCCGCCGACAAGCGCATAACCCGACGCGACGCTGATCCCGGAGAAGGCCACCACCTTGCCGACCGTGATCAGTTTGAGCCCGACACGGCTGTACATGCGGTAGCGGATCGCACCGCTGCTCAACGCTGCCAGTCCGATGGCATGGCCTATGCCGATCGCCGCCACCGCCGTGGCCGCCACCCGGCCAGGCGCAATCTTTTGCCCGCTTTGCTGGCTGGCATAGCGCATGGCGAGGAATTCGAGGGCGGCGATGCAGGTGAAACTGGCCGCCGTCAGGGCCAGCGCCAGGCCGATGATCCCCGCCGGAACCGAGCCGATCACCGAAATGACTTCACCGAGATCGTTCTTCTGGAACACCCGATAGAGAAGGAACAGGCCGACGCCCGTTGCGGCAATTCCAACGATTGTCAGGATAATCTGCCTGCTCATTTCCTGCTAACGCGACTATGACACCGGAGGTTCCCGGAACCGGACGCGCCTTCCGGTGTTTCAATCGTGTTCCGCTTGCACAGGCGAATTGAAGGAACGGCATGAGACTGAGCAGGCGCAGATCCGGCCGGGTGCTCCAGGTCGGACAGAATTGCTGGAGAAAAGCCGCGTGCTCGCGGCTATCCTTTCTCATCGACGGAAAATCCTATTTCGATGCGCTCGCCGATTCCTTCACCAGGGCCAAGCGGCGCATCTTCATTCTCGGCTGGGACTTCGACAGCCGGATACTGCTGCGGCCGGATCGTGCTGGCGAAGCGCAACTCCCGCTCGGACGGTATCTGAACAACCTTGCGGCGCGTCGCCCGGAACTCGAAATCTACGTCCTGGTCTGGCGCAATGCGATCTTTTACGGACGGGGCGCCGAGCTGATGGCCCTGATGGGCGAATCCTGGCAAGATCACCCGCGCATTCATTTCAAGCTCGACGATCACCACCCGATCGGCGCCTGTCATCACCAGAAGATCGTGCTCGTCGACGACAAGGTGGCTTTCGTCGGCGGCATCGACCTGACACAGCGTCGCTGGGACGACAGCCACCATTTCAAGGACAATCCGTACCGGCGGACCGTCGAGGGTGAAGTTCATCCTTCCACCCATGATATCCAGGCCGTCGCGGACGGCGCGGTGGCCGCCGCCATCGCCGAGCTTGCCGCCAGCCGCTGGCAACATCTCACCGGCACGGCGCTGGAACCGGTCGAAGTGGAAACCGACCCCTGGCCTCGACACGTCGCGCCGGACATCCGGGATCATCCCGTGGCCGTTGCCCGCACGCAGCCCCCCTACGAAAGTCAGCCAGCGGTGCAGGAGGTAGCCGCCCTGAATGTGAGCATGCTGGAAGCGGCGCAGCACAGCATCTATATCGAGGCTCAGTATTTCGCTCTTCCCGATGCCGCCGATGTCCTCGCCGCACATCTCCGGAAGCGTCGCGGCCCGGAAATAGTGATCGTGGTCAATGGCGGCAAGCAGGGCGTCATCGAGCAATACGCGATGACCGAGAACCGCGATCGCATGTTCACCCTGCTGCACCACGCCGACCGGCATGACCGGCTTCGCATCTTCTTCCCGCTGTCGCAGGCGGTGCCACTTTGTCCGATCAAGGTCCACAGCAAGCTGATAATCGTCGATGACCGGCTTGTGCGCGTCGGCTCCGCCAATCTGAACCGGCGTTCCACCGGGCTCGACACCGAATGCGACCTGGTGGTGGAGGCGGAAACGGCACCGGCACAAGACGCCATCAAGACCCTGCGTAACCGGCTTCTGGCCGAGCATATCGGGGCCGCTGAGCAGGAATTTGCTGATCTTGCGGAAGCCATATCGATGATCGGAGCCATCGACCGGCTGAACGGCCGGTCACCACGCCTGCTGCTGACCGCCGAGCAGCCGAACGAGGAAGAAACCTCGCTCATGACCGGCAGCGGGCTGCTCGATCCGCGCCGGCCGATCACCCTGAAAACATTGTGGCGCTGGCTGAGCTCATAGTCCCAGCACGGCGGTGCCGGGTTCAGCCGCCCCCGATCCCTTCGACAATCCGGCCGCTGCCTTCGCAGGTGGGGCAGACACGGTCGTGAAGCCGGCCGCTGCCCTTGCAGTCCGGACAGACATTCTCGCCCGTACCGGGCGTCCCGGCGATCGCCTGATCGCCTGGTGCCGGGCGGGGCTTCGCCACGTCGCGCTCGCTCATATCTGGGACCTTTCCTGACGGGAGATCACGACGGACTGCGCCTGGCATTCAGCAATCGGACCGAACTTGCCTGCGGCCCCATCGGCCCGTCGCCTGTCGCTCGTGTGACCTGCACCATCGTGCCGATCGCGATCTCGTCGAAGTCACCGCCCGTTACCGCATTCCGGGTGAAATACAGGTCCGGCGCTCCCTTCACCTCGACAAAGCCGTAATCCTGCTCCGGGAAGAGCCGCACCACCTGACCGGTTTCACCGGCACTCTCGTGCAACTTGACGTCGCCACGCTGGATCTCGACGGCATCTTCCAGCTGCCGCTGCACGGCATCGAAAACCCTGTTGATGACCGCTGTCTGATCGTTCTTTGTGTCGTGACGGTTTTCTTCATCCTTGGCGACTATCGTGTTGCGCCCAGGTACCTCCACTTCCACCGCGACGCCGATCGGCTGCTTGGCGCTGCGCGGCGAACGATGCGGGATTTCCACCACGACCCGGCAGCCGACGATGCGGTTGTGGAACCGTTCCAGCCGGCCAACGCGCTCCCGGATCAATCCTTCCAGATAGGCAGAACTGTCGAGATCCTTGAAGGCGATCTGCAGCGGTTTTTCCATCCTTGTCCTCCACGCGCTAGGACCCGGTTAACGCAAGCCGCCATCCGAAAGTTCCGGATTCCAGACCCGCCTCGCCATCATGGAGCAGGGCTGCAAAGCCACACCATTGTCGCGGGATAGACTGCTTTTTCCCTGTAATCTGCGCGGGATGAAGAACCCGATCTGCCCTGCCTGGCCTGTTCTGCGGCGCCTCGCCATTCCGGTTGCGCTTTTACTCATCGCCAGCTGCCACCCGGCCCAAGCCCAGGCAGCCCTCACCCGCCGCCAGCATGGCGATTGGACCGTGCAATGCCGGCAGAATGACGGCCAGCAGCCGCTATGCTTCGCGTTCACGCCGCTGAAATCGGAATCCGGCGCCAAGGCCGGGATCATGGGGGCGCAACCGGTGGCCGGGCAGCGCCTGCTCAGCTTCTCGATGGAAAGCGGCTTCCATATCGGCGGACAGATCGAACTGCGGGTGGACGGCAATCTCGTATCCCGACATGGCGGCTGCGAGAATTTATATTGCCATGTTCTCCTGGACGCCGACGATCCTCTGCAGGCGCAACTCCGTCGTGGCGTCCGGCTGCATCTGCGCGGCGCGAACCGGGATTACGAGGCGTCCCTGATGGGATACACGGCGGCCCAGGAATCATGGGCGGAGCTGCAGAAACGGCGGCGCTGACCGCGGCTGCAAAGCGTTGCGGCGGTAACCAACTCTAACGAACTGTAAGCCGCGGGCTTTACATTCGGTAACCTTCTGCGGCACAGGGCGCGTCGGTTGTGACCAAAATGGGGATTGGCGCCTTAACAATCGATAACTAGCGGAATTCCAACGTTTACTTATCCGGCTCAAGCGGTGATCTCTGCCCTCGTCAACGAACGGAGATGTCCCGCGATGATCGCTTCCAAGAGTCAATCCGCACCAGCCTCACTACTTCGGTCAGTCATTGCGCCGTTTCGCTCGGCCTTTCTTGCCGCAGCGGCTTTCAGCCTTGCAATCAACCTGCTGGTGCTGACTTCGCCGATCTACATGATGCAGGTCTTCGACCGTGTTGTGAGCAGCGGCCATCTCGACACCCTGGCCTGGCTGACCCTCATTGCCGCCGCTGCCTATATTACCTATGGCGCGCTTGAGACCGTGCGCGGCAGCATCCTGTCCCGCCTCGGCGCGTGGCTCGACCGCACCTTGGCCACACGCCTCATTGCCGCCGGTCTCACTGCCGGCCTTGCCGCTCAGCCCACGGGCACCCAGCCGCTGCGCGATCTCGCGCAGGTGCGCGGGTTTCTCTCCGGTCCGGCCATGTCGCCGCTCTTCGATGCTCCCTGGGCCCCGGTTTTCCTCGCCGTCCTGTGGTTCATGCATCCCTGGCTGGGCGCCTTTGCGCTCGCCGCGGCGATCCTGCTGCTCGGCATCATGTTCGCGGGCGAATTGCTGACCCGCAATCCGGTTCGCGAAGGCGAGGCAGGCCAGATCCGCGCCTATACCGTCGCCGAGGCGACGCTCCGCAATGGCGAACTGGTCCAGGCGATGGGCCTGATGCCTACCCTGCTGAGCCGCTGGCAGCGCGAGCAAGGCAATGCGCTCAAGTCCCAGCAGGGCGCCACCGATTACAGCCTGATCCTGCAGGGGCTTACCAAGGGCACCCGCATGCTGGTCCAGACTGCGATCCTCGGTCTCGGCGCCTGGCTGGTTGTTCGCGGCGAGCTGACCTCGGGCGGCATGATTGCCGCGTCCGTGCTGCTGGGTCGCACGCTCGCTCCGGTCGACCAGCTGCTCGGCAGCTGGAAGCAGTTCATTTCGGTCCGCGATTGCTGGCGCCGAGTGGCCACGCTGCTCAACCGCTTCCCGGCGCCGGCTGAATCCATGCCGCTGCCTGAGCCGGTGGGCGCACTCTCGGTGGAAGGCCTGACCTATTTCCCGCCGAACAGCGAAAAGGCGGTCCTGCGCGGCCTCTCCTTCTCGCTGCAGCCGGGCCAGTCGCTGGGCATCATCGGTCCGTCCGCGGCCGGGAAGAGCACGCTTTGCCGCCTGCTGGTCGGTGCACTCGCGCCCAGCGCCGGCCATGTACGGCTCGACCACGCCGACCTGACCGCATGGAACCGCGCCGAAATCGGTCCTCATATCGGCTACCTGCCGCAGGACGTTACCCTGTTCGCCGGCACCGTTGGCGAGAATATCGCCCGGATGGGGGCTGCTGATCCGGAGAAGATCGTCAAGGCAGCGCGCATGGCCAATATCCACGAGATGATTTTGCGCCTGCCGCAGGGTTACGAGACGCGGCTGGACAACAGTGCCGTTCAGCTGTCAGGCGGCCAGCGTCAGCGCCTCGGTCTCGCCCGCGCCCTCTACGGCGATCCGAAACTGCTGGTGCTCGACGAGCCGAATGCCAATCTCGACAGCGAAGGCGATGCTGCGCTGCTGGCGGCACTGGCTGCCGCGAAGCAGCAGGGCAGCACGGTGATCACCGTCGGCCACCGTCCGAGCATGCTCGAGCATGCCGACCTGCTGATGTATCTGCGCGACGGCGTGATCCAGAGTTTCGGTCCTGCCGAAGACATCTGGGCCCGTCTCGCCGGCCAACCCACCCAGGCGCGCACCGCTGCCGTCCGCGCTGCCTCGAGCCACTAAGGAGATCGCCATGACCCAGTTCCATGGAACCGAAACACCCCCGCTGAGTCGCATCACCCGAGGCCCGATGCTGGCGGGCGCCGCCGTCTGCCTCGCCTTCTTCGGCGGCCTTGCGGCATGGTCCGCCCTTGCCCCGCTGGCCAGTTCGGCAATCGGTCCTGGCGTGGTCAGCCCCGATGGCAGCCGCCGCACGGTCCAGCATCTCGAAGGCGGGATCGTGGAAAAGCTGCTGGTGCAGGATGGCAGCAAGGTGGAGGCCGGTGACGAGCTGGTCATTCTCGAAGACAAGGCGGCCCGCGCCGCCTACGAACTGGCCCAGGTGCAGACACGCCAGTTCGCCGCCATCGAGGCGCGCTTGCTGGCCGAGCGCGGGGGTTATCCCGAACCGCAATTCCCCGCCGAACTGCTCGACAAGGCTCAGGATCCGGAAGTCGCAATCCTGCTGAAAACCCAGCGGCAGCTGATGGAGCAGCGCCAGAGCGCCCTGCTCCAGCGCAAGACGCTGCTGCAGCAGAAGATCACCCAGATCACCGAGGAAATCGCTGGACTGAATGCCCAGATCACCAGCCAGACACGGCAGCTGGCGCTGATCGCCGAAGAAACCAAAGGCGTGCAGCACCTGGTCGACAAGGGCCTGGAGCGCAAACCGCGCCTGCTGGCATTGCAGCGCCAACAGGCCGAGATCGCCGGACTGCGCGCGACCAACCAGTCATCCATCGCCCGTGCCCAGCAGGCGATTGCGGAAGCCGAACAGCAGATCATCACGCTTGACGCAGAGCGGCAGGAGGATATCAGCACCCAGCTTGCCCAGGTGACCAGCGAGCTAGCGAGTGCGCGCGAGCGCCTGGGTGCCGCCGCCGACGTGCTCCGCCGCACCGTCATTACCGCGCCGGTATCCGGCACGGTCGTGCAGCTGAAGGCCCGTACCATCGGCGGCGTCGTCAGTGCCGGCCAGCCGATCCTCGATATCGTTCCGCGCGACGATGAACTGCTGATCGATGCCCGAATCGCGCCGACCGATATCGATGTCGTCCATCCCGGCCTGACGGCCCAGGTCGTGCTGTCGGCCTACAAGCAGCGTAATCTGCCGCACATCAATGGCCGCGTGCGGAGCGTTTCGGCGGACCGCATTGTCGATCCTCAGACCAACAGCCCCTACTACCTTGTCCGCATCGAGGTCGATCCCAAGCAACTCAAGGAGATCGATCCCAATATCGCGCTGACGCCAGGCATGCCTGCGGAGGCCATGGTGATGACCGGGACGCGCACGGCCCTGCAGTATCTGACCCAGCCATTCGTCGACTCGCTTCGGCGGAGCATGCAGGAAAGCTGACCTTCCCGGCATAGATCTTATGAGCGCCACCGGAATTCCCGGTGGCGCTTTTTTTTATTCGCGCAGAAACAAGACATGCGGGAACTCCGCATGGATTGCGGCTTTTTACATCCCCTTAACTAAGATCAACGAATGGCTGTGACGAAAACAGGGCGAAGACTTAAGAAGCGATAACGAACGGTTTCAACAGGTTTCATCGGCCGTTCAAAAATGCAGATGTATGCTGGCCTTCGGGCATACATCCAGAAATGCTCAAGCTCGACGAACTGCGGCGCGCGCGAGAGCAAAGTAAGAAAGGACTTCTTTATGGCTAAGCCACGCGTACTCATTTCGAGCGATATCGGCGGCTCGGATCCCGATGACATCCAGTCCATGGTCCATGCGTTCCTGTATGCCGACAAGATCAATCTGGTCGGCCTGGTCTCGACACCAACCAAGCATGGCGGGCGCGCCTCGCATATCCATCAGGCGATTGACGCTTACGAGAAGGATTACGCCAAGCTGAAGACCTGGTCGGGCGATTACCCGACGCCACAGTATCTCGATTCGATCACCAAGCAGGGCAACATCAATGTCGCGCCCTCGCAGGGCTGGTCGTCGC
>CAYSCA010000079.1:0-13831 GCA_964429465.1 uncultured Rhodospirillaceae bacterium | reverse complement strand
GGCGCGGCCATCCGGAGCCGCGATCACCGTATCCGCGCCTTTCAGCACGATCACCGCGCCGCTGCGCCTTGCGCCCTCGCGCGCCCGCTCCAGCTTGCCGTCCCCGAGATCGGGGAACAGCCGCGCGAATTCGCCGTCGTGAGGTGTCAGGATCGTCCTGCCCTGAACTGCGCCGAAAAGCTGCCCGGCTCTGCCGGCGAAAACGTTCAGCGCATCGGCGTCCAGCACCACGCCGCGGTTCAGCCGCAGGCTGGCCAGCACGGCAAGCCTTGTCCCCTCGCCCGCGCCGTTGCCCGGCCCGAGCAGTAGCGCATTGCGGCGCGGATCGGTCGCGTGATGCCGCCAGTCCGGTGCGCCCTCGCAATCGATGCGCATGACGGCCGCTGGCGCATCGCCGCGCCGTGCATCCCTCGGCGCGGCAAGCGTCACCAGTCCGGCGCCGATCCGCAGGGCTGCCTGCGCCGCCAGCTCTGCCGCGCCGGCAAGCCTGCCGCCCCGCACCAGCACATGACCGCGGCTGTATTTGTGTCCGCCCTCGGCCAGCGCCGGCAGGCCAGCCCGCCACAGCGCGGGATCGTTCTGCCATTGCCGCGGCCGGATCTGCTTCAGGACATCGGCCGCAATGCCGATATCGGCGACATGCACCTCGCCGCAGAGCAGCCGGCCCGGCAGCAGCAGATGGCCCGGCTTGCGCCGGAAGAAGGTGACCGTGTGGCGCGCGCGGATGGCGATGCCGCGCGGCTGGCCGTCATCGCCATGCAGGCCGCTGGGCAGATCGACGGCGATGACCGGCTTGCCGGATGCGTTGACCGCCTCGACCAGGTCTCGGATCTCGCCGGCCAGCGCCTTGCTCAGGCCGGCGCCGAACAGGGCATCGACGATGACATCCGCGCCATCCGGTTGCGCTTCCGACAGCGGAAGCACCTGGTGGGCCCAGCGCTGCGCTGCCAGTGCGGCATCGCCTTTGAGCCGGTCGCGCCCGCCCAGCAGGGCAAGCGTGACGGATCGCCCTGCCTCGGCCAGCCGCCGCGCGGCGATGAAGCCATCGCCGCCGTTATTGCCCGGCCCGCAGAGCACGAGGATATGGCCGTGCGGGTGATATTGCTGGACGGTGCGGGCAACGGCGGCGCCGGCGGATTCCATCAGCTCGATGCCGGCAATGCCGCCCGCGATGGCCAGCCGGTCGGCCTCGGCCATCCCGGCAACGGTCAGCAGGGCGGCATTGTCGCTCATGCGGGAAGCGACGGCCGGCGCCGGTGCCAGTCGGTGGCCGCCTCATAGGCGGCCGCCGCACGCAGTACGAGGTCGTCGCGATGCATCGGCCCGACCAGCTGCAATCCGACCGGCAGGCCCGACTGCGAGAAACCGCAGGGCACCGAGATCGCCGGCTGCTGGGTCAGGTTGAAGGGATAGCTGAACGGCGTCCAGGCGGTCCAGTAGGCATCGCCCATCGCGGCCGGCGCAAGGCGGCCGGCCTCGAAAGCCAGCACGGCCAGGCTTGGCGTCAGCAGCAGGTCGTATTTCTCATGAAACTGCTTCATCGTCACGCCAAGCTGGCCGCGCGCATTCATCGCCTGCAGGTAAGTCTTCAGCGGGATCGCCGCACCCTGCTCGAAGGTGCGCACCAGGCCCGGATCGAGCAGCTTGCGCTTTTCCTCGGGCAGTGCCATCAGCGCGTTATAGGCGCCGGCGAACCAGTGCGTATGGAACATCTCGACCGGATCGCCGAAGCCGGGATCGGCTTCCTCGACGATGGCGCCGAGATCGGCGAATTGCCGGGCGGCGGCGGCCACCGCGGCGGCAATCTCCGGGTCGACCTTGGCATAGCCGAGCCTCGGGCTGTAGGCGATCTTCAATCCCTTCACGCCGGCGTCGAGGTCGGCGGTGTAATCGACATCCGCATGCGGCAGGCTGAACCAGTCGCGCGCATCCGGCTTCGCCATCTCGCGCAGCATCAGCGCCGCATCGCGCACCGTGCGCGTCATGGGGCCGAGATGCGCCACCGTGCCGAATGGGCTGAGCGGCCAGGCGGGTACGCGGCCGAAGCTCGGCTTCAGGCCTACGATGCCGGCAAATCCAGCGGGGATGCGGATCGAACCGCCGCCATCGGTCCCCACAGCCAGCGCGCCCAGCCCGGCAGCCACCTGCGCCGAGGCACCGCCCGACGAGCCGCCAGGCGTCTTGTCGAGATTCCAGGGATTGCGCGTGATGCCGGTGAGCGGCGAGTCGGTGACGCCCTTCCAGCCGAATTCCGGCGTGGTCGTCTTGCCCAGCAGGATGCAGCCCGCCTCGCGCAGCCGCGCGGTCACCGGGGCATCGGTATCCCAGGCCTGATCGGGATCGACCGTCTTCGAGCCGCGCAGGGTCGGCCAGCCTTTGGTGAGGATGATGTCCTTGATCGAGGCCGGCACGCCGTCGATCGGGCTGAGCGGCTTGCCTGCTTTCCAGCGCCGCTCTGAAGCCCTTGCGTCCCGCATCGCGGCCTCGCCGTCGATCAGGTTATAGGCGTTGATCGACGGATTGACCGCCTCGATCCGCTGCAGCAGCGCTTCAGTTACCTCGACCGGCGACAATGCGCCACCGCGATAGCGCTGTGCCAGTTCCGAGGCCGGCAGGTAACAGAGATCGTCGCTCATGGATCCTCTTTCAGCTGCGGCGTTCCACGGTCATCGGCAGGCCCGGCGACGGGCGAAGCGTGATCTTGGCGACCGCCTCCACCTTCGCGCCCGGCACCAGGCGGAATTTCAGTTTCTGCGCCAGCGCGGCGAGGATCAGCACCGCCTCGATCATCGCAAAGCCCTGGCCGATGCAGATGCGCGGGCCGGCGCCGAAAGGCAGATAGGTGAAGCGTCGGCGCGCGGCGCTGCGCTCGGGCGAGAAATTCTCCGGATCGAAGACATCCGGGTTGGCCCAATGCAGCTTGTGGCGGTGCATCAGCCAGGGCGAGATCACCACATTGGTTCCCCTCGGCAATTCGAGGTCGCCGAAGCGGTCATCGGCGATCGCCAGCCGTGCCGTGGTATGCGCCGGCGGATAGAGCCGCAGGACCTCCTCGATCACCATCCGCGTATAGACCAGCCGGTCGTAGTCGCCGTATTCCGGCGCGCGTCCCTGCAGGGCGCCATCCAGCTCCGCATGCAGCTTCGCCTCAACCTCCGGCGCATGGGCCAGCAGATACCAGCACCAGGCCAGCGCCGTGGCCGTGGTTTCATGGCCGGCGAGGAAGAAGGTCGCCATCTGGTCGCGCACTTCCGTATCGCTCATGCCGCTGCCGCTTTCGTCATCGACGGCGGACAGCAGCAGCCCGAGCATATCGCTGCCCAGGTCGCCCCCCGCTGCCGCCCGCTCGCGCCGCCGCCGGATCAGGTCGCGAATGATCGCATCCATCTCGGCCAGCGCGCGCCGGCCCCGGGCGGCATCGGGCCGCGGCACCCAGCGCGGCAGCCCGAGCAGGTCGGGGATGTTCGGCCGCACGGTGATCTGGTAGCGATCCATCGCCGCGCCCACGGCCGAGACATCGGTGGAGCTGTCCGCGCCGAACATCGTCTGCGCGATGATCTCCAGGGTCACCAGCATCATCTGCTCGGCGATATCGATGCTCCGGCCCTGCGGCAACGCGGCAAGGCGCTCGGCCAGCATGGCGGCGCGCTCGGTCATGATGCCGGCGAAGCCGGCGAGCCGCCGCGGCTGGAAGATCGGCGCCATCATGCGGCGCTGGCGCTTCCAGTCGCCGCCTTCGCTGGTCAGCAGGCCGTTGCCGAGGCCCGGTTCCAGCACGCGCTTGCCGACCGGGTCGCGGGTGTAATTCGCCGCATTGTCGAGCATGACATGGCGGATCAGGTCGGGGTGATTGGCCACGATGATGGGCCGGAGCACCATCCTGTAGACCATGATCTCGCGTTCGTAGGATTGCCGCGTCCAGGTCCCGATGGTGTTCTCGCGCACCGTACGGATCAGCCGGAACAGCGGCAGCCGCGCGTCATGGCGCTCGGGGAAGACCGGCGTGAAGCCCGCGGTCCCGGATGCGGCGGTCACGGCTGCCCTCGGCTAGATCGTCGTGGTCAGGCCGCCATCAACGGCCAGCACATGGCCGTTGACGTAGGAAGCCGCGGGCGAGGCCAGGAACAGGGCCGCGCCGGCCAGTTCCTCCGGCTTGCCCCAGCGGCGCAGGGGCGTGCGCTGGTTGACGAAGGCCACGAAGGCCGGGTCGTCCAGCAGCGGCCGGTTGAGCTCGGTCTCGAAATAGCCGGGCGCGATGGCGTTGCAGGTCACGCCGGAGGCGCCGAGTTCCGCGGCGAAGGATTTGGTGAAGCCGACGATGCCGTGTTTCGACGCCGTATAGGCGGCGATATTGGCGCGGCCGAGCACCGAGAGGACCGAGCCGACATTGATGATGCGGCCGTGTTTGCGCTGGGCCATCCCCAGCGCGGCCGCCCGGGCCAGCGCGAAGGCGCCGGTGAGGTTGGTATCCAGCACGGTGCGCCAGTCCTCCAGCGTCACCTCGGCCAGCGGCTTGCGGATATTGGTGCCGGCATTGTTGACCAGGATATCGAGCTTGCCGTGGGCTTTCTCGATCGCCGTCACTGCCGCCGTGCTGGCGGCCGTATCGGCGACATCGAAGGCCGCGATATCGCTTTTCCCCTGCGGCAGCGATTTCGCCGCCGTCTGCAATGCATCCTTGTAGCGGCCGTTAAGAACAACGATGGCGCCGGCTTCGGCAAACAGTTTGGCGATCTCCAAGCCGAAGCCGCGCGAGGCTCCGGTGATCAGGGCGACTTGGCCGGACAGGTCGAACAGGCGCTGTAACATCATTCCTCCCATGCATTGCTTCGCGGAGTTTAGCGGTTTGAGCGCTGGACACCAGCCTGCGGCGCTTCCTACCATCGGCAGGCCACAGCCGGAGGAACCATGTGATGCTGCGCAGCTACCAGGTCGCCGAATTCGGCAAGCCGCTGACCCGCGCCGACAAGCCGCTGCCCCAGCCGGCCGGCCGCGAGGTGCTGGTCAAGGTGGAGCATTGCGGCGTCTGCCACAGCGATATCCATATCTGGGACGGCTATTTCGACCTCGGCAACGGGCGGAAGGCGGTCGCCGCCAATAACGGTACCCTGCTGCCGCTGACGCCGGGGCACGAAATCGTCGGCACTGTCGCGGCGGTCGGTCCGGAAGCAGGCGAGGCCAGACCGGGCCAGCGCCGGCTGGTCTTTCCCTGGATCGGCTGCGGCACCTGCCCGCCCTGTCGCGATGGCGCCGAACATCTCTGCGCCGGCGCCCAGCAGGCCATCGGCGTGTTCCGCGACGGCGGCTACGCCACCCATGTCCTGGTTCCGGACGAACGCTACGTCGTCGATTACGGCAATCTCGATCCGGTGCTGGCCTCCACCTATGCCTGCTCGGGCCTGACCGCCTATTCGGCGCTGAAGAAGATCGGCCGGCTGCCGGATCATCATGCGCTGCTGATCGTCGGCGCGGGCGGCGTCGGGCTCAACGGCGTGGCCCTGGCGAAGGCGGTGACCGGGCAGGCGCCGATCGTCGCCGACCTCGATCCGGTCAAGCGCGAGGCGGCGCTCCGCATGGGCGCGAAGGAGGCCATCGATCCGCGCGCCGATGGCGCCCTGAAAGCCCTGCTGAAGGCCACCGGCGGCGTCATGGCCGCGATCGACTTCGCCGGCTCGGGCCCGAGCTTCGACTTCGCCTATGGCTCCTTGCGCAAGGGCGGCCATCTGGTCAGCGTCGGCCTGCTGGGCGGGGTCGCGACGCTGTCGCTCGGCATCCATGTCATGAAGGGATTGCGGGTCAGCGGCTCGTATGTCGGCAGCCTCGCGGAACTCAAGGAACTGCTGGCGCTGGCGCAGCGGACGTCGCTGCCCGCCCTGCCCATCGCCACCAGGCCGCTGGACCAGGCCACCGAGGCGCTCACCGCGCTGAAGGCCGGCGAGGTGGTCGGCCGGATCGTGCTGGACGCCTAGAGGAACAGCGCCATCACGCCGGTATAGCCGTAGAGCCGCGACTGGGCGATCTCGCCGCCGCAATACATGCCGACCAGCGGCAGGTCGGGGAAGACCGCCTGAATCCGTTCCAGCTCGCCCGGATCGCGGACGAACTGGTCCTGGACCCGCGCCATGCAGGAATACCAGAGCGCGCCGCGCGGCACGCGGTCGCCGCAGCGGCGCTTGAGGTCGGCCAGCATGCGGTCCAGGTCGCGGCCGGCGGAGTCGACGTCGCGGCGGCAGAAGAACACCGTATCTTCCTCCTCGACCAGCGCGCCGATGGCGATGCCGCCCGCCTGCGGGTCGATGCCGACGATGTTGCGCACCAGGTAATCCGGGCGGTCGGTGCCGCTGACCGGCAGGCCGACCATCAGTCCGGTCCCCAGTTTGCGCAGGTCCTGCAGCGACTCGATGGCGAAGCAGTCGCGCAGCACGTCATAGGCGGGCCGGTCGTCCAGCTCGAGGATGACATTGGCTTCGCAGGCGGTGATCCGGTGCACGCCGCCGACCTGGCTGCAGCCCTGGGTCAGGCCGGTCAGCACCGGCTGGGCGTCGGAGAACACGATGCCCGACATCCCGCCTTCGACCGGCTTGCCCGCCCATTGCGGCCGCGGCCCGCGGGCGGCCACCAGGCCGCCGACCAGGTAGGCGCCGCAGGCTTCGGCAAAATCCTCGACCAGTTCCGGCAGGGCCGGCACCTGCGGATCGGCATGCACGACGCCCAGCCAGCCCTGCGGACGCTCGGCCGGCCGGCGGAAAATCGCCGCGCTGCCCTCCGGGACGGCCCCGATCAGCACGGCCACAACCGACTCGTCGCAATATTCGGTCGGCCCGGCGGCGACGCTGTAGCCGCAGGCGGCGACGAGATTTTCAATGCCCGTGGCGTCGCTCAGGCGCCGCATGATGCGCGGCAGGTCGCCGGCCATCCGGTCGCTGACATAGACAAAGCCCACATTGGCGGCGTCCGACAGCGGCATCAGCTGCAGCAGGCAGCCATCGACGGCGATGCGCCAGTCCTCGGCGGCACCCACGCCGAGCTGAAATCGGGAACCGGTTGTTTGTTCACTCATGCCGCTGCTCCTGTGCCGCCTGACAGCCTATAATGATTTACCTGCCGCTTCGATCCGTTCCACCATCAAATAGCGAAGCGAAGCAAAATAACGAGTAGGGAGAATAAGATGCCGCGATGGACTGCCCAGCTCCCCCCGGTCTGCCTGGCGATCGCCATGTTGCTTGCTTTCTCGTTCCCGGCGGGAGCAGCCGATCTGCAATCCCCGGTGGGCCGCTGGAAGACCATCGATGACGAGACCAATACCGCGCGCAGCATCGTCGAGATCACCCGGGTCGGCGACGAGTTGCAGGGCCGTATCCTGAAGATCTTCTACCGGCCGGACGAGAAACCCGATCCGGTCTGCGAGGCCTGCGAGGGCGAGCGCAAGAACCAGCCGATCATCGGGATGACCTTTCTATGGGGCCTGAAGCCTGATGCCGGCGACTGGGCCGGTGGCGCCATTCTCGATCCCAAGAACGGCAAGATATACAATGCCAAGGCCAGCCTGGATGACGGCGGGCAGAAGCTGCGGGTCCGCGGCTTCATCGGCACGCCGCTGCTCGGGCGCACCCAGGTCTGGCTGCGCGAGCCGGACTGACCTGAACCGATCCTTCAACTGACGGAGATCAGCCAAGCCATTGCCGGCGGCCCGCTATCCGGCGCTGCCGGGATGCCCGTGCCGGGCGATTCAGGGCGGGTCTGCGCATCGCGTGGCGCTTTCTGCGGAACCCGGCTAAGCGGGCCATTGATGCGGCGCTCCGGCGGAAACGGCCGGCGGGAGGAATACTTGACCCGGCCCGCTCGAGCGGTTTAAGAAGCGCCTTCCCGTGGCGGGAGTAGCTCAGTTGGTTAGAGCACCAGATTGTGGCTCTGGGGGTCGGGGGTTCAAGTCCCCTCTCTCGCCCCATGAATTCCGATGGCCGGTGCCGCTTTTTGCGGGCCGGCCATTTTCATTAAAAGCGGCGATTATCCTGCACCGGGCACTACCTGTGGGTGCAGGTTAACTTTGATTGCAATTTCAGCGCCTTGTCGGGAATTTCGGGCTCCGCTAAACAATATCCATGAGCAGTTTCTGGCTGATCATGGGAGCGATGCTGATCGGCGTCCCGGGGGCGGCGTTCATTGTGCTGCAGCTTATCGCGCAGCATAAGCGGCAGGTGCTTGCCTATGAATGGAGCGCCCAGGAGGTCATCCGGCGCGGCCAGCGGCTGGACGAGCTGGAAAAGCTGACCCGCACCGCCCAGCAGAAGATCGCCGAACTGACGAAACAGAAATTTGAAGCCGAGGCCCAGATCGCCAAGCTGGAGAAGCTGGCCAGCAAGGCGGTCGAAGAGGAAACCAACACCAAGACCTTCAGCGTCGGCATCTACAATTCCGAAGTCCGCCGCGCGCATATGATGGGCGAGAAGCATCGGCAGCTCGACGACAAATGGGGCGAGATCAACTATCTCGAACTCAAAGCCGCCAGCGAGGACGAGGTCCGCCGCATCTTCATGCGCAAATTCCCGCCCGAGCGCGGCTTCGTCATCGAATCCGTGCAGGAAGTGAAACAGAAATTCGAAGGCGAGAAGCGGTAGCCGTCAGCCCGGCCCGAGCCGGGCGGCCCGCACCCTCACCTCCAGCGAGGTTTCCGGATCGATCTCGCCGCGCGGCGCCAGCGGCCAGAGCCATTCGCGCTCGGGCGGCGGCAGGGTTACATCGAAGACGGCACTCTCCGACATCACGGTTTCCCCCGCCCGGCTGCGCCAGATCCGCGCGGCATCGGCAATCAGGCCAACCGGGCAGTCGAATCCCCGCAGCCCGGCCAGATGCGCCTGCAGGATGGCGCGGCCGAAATTCTCCGCCGCATGGCGTCCCACGCCCCGGCGCTTCACATACTCCACCGGCAGCAGCGGCAGCTGCGACAGCAGATTGACCGACATAACGCAGTCGGGCGGCACCGGATCGAGCTCGGCCAGCCCTTCCCCGGACGGCAGCGGCAGCGGGGTCCGCGGGCGCCATTCCAGCAGCGGCTCGACCAGGCCGGTGAGATCGGCAAGCCGCAATTCGACATTGCCGAATTGCCGGATCCGGCGCCGCGCCGACGCAAGCGACGCGATGTCGAATATCAGGACGTGGCGGAACAGGCCGGACAAATCCGTCAGGGGCAGATCGGCCAGGGTGCCGGCGCCGAACAGCCAGATCGTATCGAAGCGGCGGCACGAGCGGGCGACATCGAGGATGAAGGCGCGGCTGTTTGCCTCATGCTCCTGCCAGCGCTGCGCGCAGCGGCGCTGCCGCGACCACAGGCTGACCGCTGCTTTTGCATAGCCGAGCTTGCGCGCTGCCGGCGGCGCCGCGACACCGGCCCAGACCGCCAGTTCGGCCAGCATGCCGGGTATCCGTTACTCGGCGGCGCTGCGTGCCGGCGGTGTCACGCCGAAGCGCTCGGCGATCTGTTGCGGCGTGTAATAGCCGCGCTCGAGATCGCGGGCGATGGCGCCTGGGTCGCGCCGGGCCGGATCGCCGAAACCGCCGCCCCCGGGCGTCGAGACGCGCACCCGGTCGCCTGCCTTGATGCGGATATCCTGATCCTTCGACAGATGCGGCGGCACGTAGGTCCGCTTGCCATCGGCCTGCATCGTCTCGATCGCCACCTTGTTGGTGCCGCCATCCTCGCCGCCCAGCACACCGCGCGGGCCGGTGCGGCCATGATCCATCACCATCGAGGCGCGCGCCTCGCCGCGACGCAGGCGGATCGTGTAGTTCACGCCAAAGCCGCCGCGATGCTGCCCGGCCCCGCCCGAGCCCTCATGCAGCGAGTATTCCTCGAACAGCACCGGATAATACTGCTCCATCACCTCGATCGGTGTGGTCTTGGAGATGCCGATGGTGGAGCAGCCGTTGCTCAGCCCGTCGCCGCCATACCAGCCGCCATAGCCCCCGCCGGAAATCACATACATCACATAGGAGCGGCCGCGCTTCGGATCAAAGCCGCCGAGCGCCAGGTTGCCCGAGGTGCCGGCCGGCGCGGCGAACAGCCGGTCCGGCAGAGCCTGCACCAGCGCGTTGAACACGGCTTCGGCGATGCGCTGGCTGACCTCGGCGGCGCAGCCCGAAACCGGGCGCGGATATTTCGCATAGAGGAAGGTATCGTGCGGATCGTTGATCTTCAGCGGCTCGAAAGTGCCGGCATTGATCGGCACGTCGGGGAAGATGTGCTTCACCGCCAGGTAGATCGATGAATAGGTGGTGGCGATGACGCTGTTCATCGGGCCGCTGCAGGGCGGGCTGGAGCCCGTCATGTCGAAATGCAGCTTCTCGCCTTTTTTGTCGACCTTCATCCTGATGAGCAGAGGCTCGTCCACCACGCCGTCGGAATCGACGATCGCCGAGCCCTCATAGGTGCCGTCTGGGATGCTGCGGATGCGGGCGCGCATCTGTTGGGAAGCGCGCTGCTTCAGTTCCGCGATCGCCTGTTCGACCACGTCGTCGCCATAGCGGTCCAGCAGGGCCGTCAGGCGCTTCTCGCCGATGCTGAGCGCTGCGGCCTGGGCCTTGATGTCGCCGATGCGCTGGTCGGCGATGCGGATGTTGCTGAGGATGATCGACAGGATCTCCTGATCCAGCTCGCCCTGCTTGTAGAGCTTGACCGGCGGCAGCCGCAGGCCCTCCTGCTCCACTTCGGTGGCATTGGCCGAGAAGCCACCCGGCACCATGCCGCCGATATCGGGCCAGTGGCCGGTATTGGCCAGCCAGGCGAACAGCCTTCCCTTGTAGAAGAACGGCTTCACGAAGCGCACGTCCATCAGATGCGTGCCGCCGAGATAGGGATCGTTGACGATATAGATATCGCCCGGCTTGGGCGCCAGCAGCGGCGTGCTGCGCGCCCGCTCGATCACCGCCTGGGTGGAGAACTGCATGGTGCCGACGAAGACCGGCAGGCCGAGCTCGCCCTGGGCGATCAGCTCGCCCGTCTCGCCATGATAGATGCCGTCGGAGCGGTCGAGCGCTTCGGAGATCACCGGCGAGAAGGCGGCGCGGCAGAAGGCCAGGTCCATCTCGTTGCAGACCTGCTGCAGTCCGTTCTGGATAACGACGAGAGTGACCGGATCGATTGTCTTTGCCATCGCCCTACTCCCCATTGACCGAGACGATCAGGTTGCCGAGGCGGTCGACCGCCACACGATTGCCCGGTTCGATAACGACCGTGGTGTCCAGCTGTTCCAGGATCGCCGGGCCTGTGAAAGACGCGCCGCGCGGCAGGCGCTCGCGGTCATAGACCGGCGTATCCTGCCAGCCGCCGGCTTCGTACCAGACCTTCCGGCTCCCTTTCTTCGCCTCCGCCACATCTTTCGCCGGGGCGCTGCCGAGCAGGCGGTCGAGCGACAGATCGGGGCGGCGGCCGATAACGGCAGTATGCAGGTTGACCAGCACGGCGCGGATTTCCGGCAGCTCCACCTCGAAACGCTGCCAATAGGCCGCCTCGAATGCCTTCTGCAGGGCCTCGCGGCTGATCTTCCGGTCCGGCACCGGTACGGTCAGCAGATGGCTCTGGCCCTGGAACTGCATATCGGCGGAATGCAGGATCTGGATCTCGTCGACCGCCACGCCATCGCGTTCCAGCGTCGCCTTGCCCTCGGCGATCTGCGCCTCCAGCACCTCGGCGACCAGGCCATCGGGCAGGTTGTTCAGCGGCTTGTTGACGGTGCGGACATAATCGTGGCGCAGGTCGGCGACCACGCAGCCAAGCGCATTGGTGATGCCCGGCCTTGCCGGGATCAGCAGCTTGGGGATGCCGAGTTCGCGCGCCAGCGCCGCGGCATGCAGCGGGCCGGCGCCGCCGAAGGCGAACAGCGCGAAATCACGTGGATCGTGCCCCCGGCTCAGGCTCACCATGCGGATCGCGCCCGCCATCTTGTCGTTGGCGATGCGCAGGATGGCGGCGGCGGCCTCGTCGGTGCCGATCCCCAGCGGCTTGCCGACCTCGCGGGCGATCGCCTGCTTCACGTCGTCCAGCGAGACCTTGCTGTCGACCGCCAGCAGCCCGTCCGGATTGAGCCGGCCCAGCGCCAGGTTGGCATCGGTGATGGTCGGGCGCGTGCCGCCCCGGCCATAGCAGATCGGCCCCGGCCGCGCGCCGGCGCTTTCCGGCCCGACCTGCAGCATGCCGGCTTCGTTGATGAAGGCGATCGAGCCGCCGCCGGCGCCGATGGTATGCACATCCACCATTGGCACATGGATCGGCATGGCGTATTCGAGTTCCAGTTCCGACGAGACCTGCGGCACACCGTCCTGGATCAGCCCGACATCGGAGGATGTGCCGCCCATGTCATAGGTGATCACATTCGGCAGGCCGGCGGCGCGCGCCGTATAGGCCGCCGCCATCACGCCCGAAGCCGGCCCGGACATCACGGTATTGACCGCGGCCTCGGCCACGATCGCCGCGGCGATGGTGCCGCCATTGCCCTGCATCACCAGCAGGTCGCGGCCAAACCCCTTGCCCTTCAGCTCGCCGTTCAGCCGCTCGATATAGCGATGCAGCACCGGCTGCACCGACGCATTCACGCAGGCCGTCGTGCCGCGCTCGTATTCCCGGTATTCCGACAGCAATTCGTGCCCGCCGGTGACATAGCCGTTCGGCCACATCGCGCGCGCGATCTCCAGCGCCCGCTGCTCATGCGCCGGGTTCAGATAGGAATGCAGGAAATGGATGACCAGCGCCTCGCAACCCGCGGCCTGCAGCTGCGCCACCGCCTGGCGCAGCGCGGCCTCGTCCAGCGGCACGACCACCTCGCCATCCGCATCCATGCGTTCGGGCACTTCCAGCCGCCATTGCCGCGGCACCAGCGGCTCGAAATGCCCGGTCAGGCCGTAGGGCTGCGGGCGGGTGCGGCGGCCGAGCTCCAGGCTGTCACGGAAGCCTTTCGTGGTGATCAGGCCGACCCTGGCCACCTTGCGCTCGAGCAGCGCGTTGGTCGTGGTCGTCGTGCCGTGCACGATCGTATCCGCCTGGGCCAGCGCGATCCCGCCCTGCTCCAGCGCCGAGAGCACGCCGAAAGCCTGGTTCTCGACGGTCGTGGGCACCTTGGCCAGCGCTACCTTCCCCGCGGCGGGTTCGATGCCGATCAGGTCGGTGAAGGTTCCGCCGACATCGATCCCGACAATCCAGCCCATCTACGACGCTCCTAAACCGACAGATATTGTTCATGCGCCGCCGGGTCGGCGGCGAGTTCGGCCATGGTGCCCTGATAGCGGATGCGGCCCTTCTCGATGATGTAGGCGCGGTCGGCCACCATCTGCGCGAAATGCAGGTTCTGCTCCGACAGCAGGATGGTGAGGCCTTCGGCCTTGAGCTGCAGGATGGTCCGCGCCATCTGCTCGACGATCACCGGCGCGAGGCCTTCGGAGGGCTCGTCGAGCAGCACCAGCCGCGGATTGCCCATCAAAGTGCGGGCGATGGTCAGCATCTGCTGCTCACCGCCCGACATCCGCCCGCCGGCCCGCTCGCGCATCTCGCCGAGATTGGGAAACAGCTTGAACAGGCGCTCCGGGGTCCAGGTCGGCACCCCGTCGCGCGGCTTCTGGCGGCCGACCTCGAGATTCTCCATCACCGTCAGCTCGGTGAAGATGCGGCGCTCCTCCGGCACATAGCCGAGGCCGAGCTGCGCGATGCGGTGCGACGACAGCCGGTCGATCCGCGCACCGTCGAAACTGATGCTGCCGCTCTGCGCCGGCACCAGGCCGATCACCGACTTCATCGTGGTCGACTTGCCGGCGCCGTTGCGGCCGAGCAGCACCACGACTTCGC
>CAYSCA010000078.1:0-13912 GCA_964429465.1 uncultured Rhodospirillaceae bacterium | reverse complement strand
CGGCTACATCTGGTCGAACGTGCTGCTGGCCTCCTACAAGCCGGTGGTCGATTCCAAGACCTTCCTGATCAGCGCCAATGCCGGCCCCTCGCAGCTGGCGGGCGAGCAGTGCAACCCCTACTTCTTCGCCGCCTCCTGGAACAACGACCAGAACCCGATGGGCGTCGGCCATCTGCTGAACCAGAAGAAGGTGCAGAGCCTCTACATCGTGGCGCCGAACTACGCCGCCGGCCAGGACATGGCGAACGGCGTGAAGGCCACCTTCAAGGGCAAGGTGGTCGGCCAGGACATGACCAACTGGCCCGGCCAGCTCGACTTCTCGGCCGAGATCTCGAAGATCCGCGCCGCCAAGCCGGATGCGGTCTACGTCTTCTATCCGAGCCGCTGGGGCGTGCAGTTCCTCACCCAGTACAGCCAGGCCGGCCTGAAGAAGGAGATCCCGCTGTATTCGGTGTTCACCATCGACGCGGTGACGCTGAAGCTGCAGAAGGACCTGGCGCTGGACACCTATTTCGGCCTGTTCTGGGCGCCCGACCTGCCCTATGCGGCGAACCAGAAGTTCGTCAGCGACTACAAGAAGAAGCACAAGGACACGCCGACCTTCTACGGCGCCCAGTCCTATGACGCGGCCAACCTGATCAATTCGGCGGTGGTCGCGACCAAGGGCAACATCAAGGACAAGGATGCCGTGCGGAAGGCGCTGGAAGCGGCGAAGTTCGAGTCGGTCCGCGGACCGATGACCTTCAACACCAACCACTTCCCGATCCACAACATCTATCAGCAGGAAGTCTACAAGGTGTCGGACAGCGAGTACGATATCCGCACCATCAGCACGATCGTCGAGGGCCTGAAGGATCCGCACGCCTCGAAGTGCAAGATGAAGTAAACGGGGGCTGACCGCCCCAGAGTCCCGGGGCGTCGGGAGGCTCAGGCCGCTTGACGCCCCGTTTCTTTATGCGCAGTTTCCCCCCGTCATGACGCTTCTCCTCATCGAGCAATTCCTGAACGGACTGCAGATCGGCCTGCTGCTGTTTCTGCTGGCCGCCGGGCTGACGCTGGTCTTCGGCATCATGGACCTGGTCAACCTGGCGCATGGCTCGCTCTACATGATGGGCGCCTATTTCGCCGCCGTGTTCACCGGCTGGACCGGCAGCTTCTTTCTCGGCGCTCTGCTCGCGCTGCCGGCCGGCGCGCTGCTCGGCATCGTCACCGAGGTGATCGCGCTGCGCACGCTGTATACCCGCGACCATCTCGACCAGGTGCTCGCCACCTTCGGCCTGATCCTGTTCTTCAACGAGCTCGCCCGGCTGGTCTTCGGCGTCGGCGGCATGGCGATCGAGCTGCCGCCCTTCCTCGAAGGCCAGGTCGAGATCCTGCCCGGCCTGCCCTATCCCGCCTTCCGCTTCCTGATCATCGCCGTCGGCCTGGCCTGCGCCGGCTTCCTCTATGTCCTGGTGCAGCGCACGCGGCTCGGGATGCTGATCCGCGCCGGCGCCTCGAACCGCGAGATGGTCGGCGCGCTCGGCATCGACATCAAGCTGCTCTTCACCCTGGTCTTCGGCCTCGGCTCGGCGCTCGCCGCGCTGGCCGGCCTGATGAGCGGGCCGATCACCACCGTGCAGATCGGCATGGGCGACGACATCCTGATCCTGGCGCTGGTCGTCATCGTGATCGGCGGCATCGGCTCGATCCGCGGCGCCTTCATCGCCGCCGTCGCCATCGGCGTGATCGACACGATGGGCCGCGCCTTCCTGCCCGACATCCTGGGCACCTTCCTGTCGCCGGCCGATGCCGGCACGCTGGCCCAGGCGGTCTCCTCGATGCTGATCTACCTGCTGATGGCTGGCGTGCTGGTGCTGCGCCCCGCCGGCCTGTTCCCCGCGCCGGGCCGCTGAGGGACGCCGGATGTCGCTGCTGCCCGCCTCGCGCCTCAAATCGCCGGTCACCACCATCGTCGGCGCCGGCCTGCTGATCCTGCTCGGCCTCGTGCCGGTGATCGCGCATCTGCTCGACGACGTATTCATGCTGACGCTGTTCACCCGTATCGTCATCATGGCGCTGGCCGCTGTCAGCCTGAACCTGATCCTCGGCTATGGCGGCATGATCAGCTTCGGCCATGCCGCCTATATCGGCATCGGCGGCTATTCCGTCGGCATCCTGGCCCATCACGGCATCACGCAGGCCTGGATCCAGTGGCCGGTGGCGCTGATCAGCTCCGGGCTGGTGGCGCTTCTGTTCGGCCTGCTGTCGCTGCGCACCCGGGGCATCTTCTTCATCATGATCACGCTGGCGCTGGCGCAGCTCGTCTTTTATCTCGGCAACGGCGCCTATGCCTATGGCGGCGATGACGGGTTGACCATCCTCCAGCGCTCGGATTTCGGCGGGCTGATCGACCTGACCGACAAGGTCAGCCTGTATTACCTCTGCTGGGCGCTGCTGGCCCTGTCGCTCTGGCTGACCTACCGCGTGGTCAATTCCCGCTTCGGCATGGTGCTGCAGGGCGCCAAGTCGAACGACCGCCGCATGGCGACGCTCGGCTTCCCGGTCTTCCGCTACCGGCTCACCGCCTTCGTCATCGCCGGCATGGTCTGCGGCCTGGCCGGCATCCTCACCGCCACCTATACCGATTTCATCAGCCCGGCGATGATGCACTGGAGCCGTTCGGGCGACCTCATCGTCATGGTCGTGCTCGGCGGCATGGGCAGCCTGTTCGGCCCGCTGTTCGGCTCGGTGGTCTTCCTGCTGATGGAGGAAGTGCTCTCGAGCTGGACCGAATACTGGAAGATCGTGTTCGGCCCGATCCTGCTGCTGGTCGTGCTGTTCGCGCGCGGCGGCATCGACGGCGCCATGCTGCGCGGCGCCGCCGGCTATGCGCTGACCGGGCTGGCCACCCTCTTCCTGATGTATGTCACGCATTACCTCTGGTACGACGAATGGCAGCCGACCGCCGCGGTGCTGGCCGGCGCCTGCGTGGTGATCGCGGCGATCTGGTATGTCCGCCGCCGCTCCGGCACGGGAGGCAGCAATGTCTGACCCCGTGCTGCAGGTCGACAACCTGGTCAAGCGCTTCGGCGGCCTGGTCGCCACCGACGGCCTCTCGCTCGACATCCGCGCGGGCGAGGTCCATGCCGTGATCGGCCCGAACGGCGCCGGCAAGACGACGATGATCGCCCAGCTGATCGGCGAACTCCGCTCCGATTCCGGCAGCATCCGCTTCATGGGCCAGGACATCACCGGCCTGCCGGTGCACCGGCGCTCGCATCTCGGCATCGCGCGCTCGTTCCAGATCACCTCGATCTTCCTGAATTTCACCGCGCTGGAAAACGTCATGCTCTCGGTGCAGGCGCATGACGGCCATTCCTTCCGCTTCTGGCGCGACGCCCGCAGCGATCCGGCCCTGCGCGAGCCCGCCATGGCCGCCCTGCGCCAGGTCGGCCTCGACCGGCGCGCCGACGTGGTGGCCAGCGCACTCAGCCATGGCGAGCATCGCCAGCTCGAGATCGCCATGGCGCTGGCGACCCGGCCCAAGCTGCTGCTGCTCGACGAGCCGATGGCCGGCATGGGACCGGAGGATTCGGCCCGCATGGTCGCCATGCTGAAGGCGATCAAGGGCAGCATCACCATCCTGCTGATCGAGCATGACATGGATGCCGTCTTCGCGCTGGCCGACCGCATAACCGTGCTGGTCTACGGCAAGGGCATCGCCACCGACACGCCGGACGCGATCCGCCGCAACGCGCAGGTCCGCCAGGCCTATCTGGGCGACGAAACGGTGCGGGGCTGACCATGGCGGCTTTGCTCGAGGTCGAAGGCATCGACACCTATTACGGCCGCAGCCAGGTGCTGTTCGGCATGAGCCTGACCATCGCCGCCGGCGAGGTGATCACGCTCATGGGCCGCAACGGCATGGGCAAGACCACCACGATCCGCTCGATCATGGGCCTGACCCCGGCCGCCCGCGGCGCCATCCGCTTCCGCGGCGACGAGATCCGCGGCCTGCCCGCCTACCGGGTCGCCAAGATCGGCGTCGGCCTGGTGCCGGAGGGCCGGCAGATCTTCCCCAATCTCTCCGTGCGCGAGAACCTGATCGCCACCGCCGCCAACCGGCGCGGCGCCGACCAGCCCTGGACCTATGAGAAGGTGGTGGAGCTGTTCCCCCGGCTGGCCGAGCGCATCGGCAACATGGGCAACCAGCTCTCGGGCGGCGAGCAGCAGATGCTGGCGATCGGCCGGGCGCTAATGACCAATCCGCATCTGTTGATTCTCGATGAGGCCACCGAAGGCCTCGCGCCGCTGATCCGCCAGGAAATCTGGTCCTGCCTCGGCCGCCTGAAGCAGGCCGGGCAATCCATCCTGGTGGTCGACAAGAATGTCGACGCGCTGACCCGCCTGTCCGACCGGCATTACATCATCGAGAAAGGACGGGTTGTCTGGCAGGGGGATTCACCCGCTCTGCTGGCAGCGCCCGAGGTCCAGCACCGCTATCTCGGCATCTGAATCGGTTTTCCGTCGCGAATCCCATTGCCAGCGCCCGCGGGGCGCAGCACATTAGCGGCACGGCACCGCCCCAGCGACAAGGGAAGTCGGGCCGTCCAGGGGATGGCGGATGTACCACGACGACCTGCACCAGGCTGCCGAGCTCGCCCATGCGGCGGTCGCCAGTATGACGCGGTTCTCGATCCCGCCCACCCCGATCAATTTCACCATCTGGTACGAATACCATGCCGGGCGCGACCCGGCGCTCAGCCGCGCCATCGACGCGCTGCTGGCCAGCCACAAGCCCTTCACCCCCGACACGACGCTGCAGCTCTACGAGGAATTCCTCAACCCGGCCCGGCTGCTGCGCTCCTCGCGCGAGACCACCGAGAAGCTGCAGGTCGCGATGGACGAATTGCGCAGCTTCATCGGCTCGGCCGAGGAAGATACCCGCGCCTATGGCGACAAGCTGGAGCATTTCTCCGGCAAGCTCGACGACCAGCACCAGGGCGCGCCCGCGCTGGGCTCGCTGGTCGGCAGCATGCTGCAGGAAACCCGCGCGATGCAGGAGCGCAACCTGTCGCTGGAAGAGCGGCTGGCCGAGACCACGGCGGAGGTGCAGCTGCTGCGCGAGCATTTCGAGCAGGCGCGCCGCGAAGCCCTCTCTGACTCGCTCACCGGGCTGGCCAACCGCAAGAATTTCGAGCAGACGCTGACGCTGTTCGCCAAGGCGGCGCAGGACAATCACGAGCCGCTGTCGCTGATGCTGCTCGATATCGACCATTTCAAGCTGTTCAACGACCGCTGGGGCCACCAGACCGGCGACACCGTCCTGCAGCTCGTCGCCCGTACGCTCAGCGACAACGTCAAGGGCCAGGATCTGGCGGCGCGCTATGGCGGCGAGGAATTCGCGCTGCTGCTGCCGCGCACGCGCGGCGACCAGGCCGCCAGGCTGGGCGAGAATATCCGCACGCTCATCGCCACCCGCAAGCTGGTGAAGCGCAGTTCCGGCGACACTCTGGGCCAGATCACGATTTCCGCCGGCATCGCCGAATACCGCGTGGGCGAGGCGCTCAGCGGTTTCGTGCAGCGCGCCGACAAGGCGCTCTATGCCGCCAAGCGCCAGGGCCGCAACCAGGTGGTTGCCGCAACGGAAGGCCCGATGGCCGGCATGGCCGAGGCTGTTCTACCCTCCTGAAAAATCGGCTAGCGTTCTTCCCTCTGAGGGAGAGAACGCATGGCCTGGAATACCCTGATCGTCGAGAAGAAGGACGGCATCGCCACCGTCACGCTCAACCGGCCCGACCGGCTCAACGCGCTGAATTCGGAACTGATGACCGAGCTCGGCAGGGCGCTGGACGAGATCGAGGCCGATGCGGCGATGCGCTGCCTGCTGCTTACCGGCGCGGGCCGCGGCTTCTGCTCCGGCGCCGATCTCGCCAGCGGCGATCTCAACAACGATGGCGGCATGCCCGATCTGGGCCGCGCGCTGCATGACAAATACCATCCGGTGATCCGCAAGCTGGCCGCCTACCGCATGCCGGTGGTCTGCGCGGTGAACGGTCCGGCCGCCGGCGCCGGCATGAGCCTCGCGCTCTGCGGCGATATCGTGATCGCGGCGAAATCCGCCACCTTCCTGCAGGCCTTCGCCAATATCGGCCTCGTGCCCGATGCCGGCAGCACCTTCTTCCTGCCCCGCCTGGCCGGCACCGCGCGCGCCCTCGGCCTCACCATGCTGGGCGAGAAGCTGCCGGCGGAAACCGCCGCCGAATGGGGCCTGATCTGGAAATGCGTCGAGGACAACGCGCTCATGGCAGAAGCCGGCAAGGTGGCGGCGAAATTCGCCAGCGGTCCGACCGTCGGCCTGGCGCAGATCCGCAAGCTGATCCGCCAGTCGGCCACCAGCGGTCTCGATGCCCAGCTCGAAGCCGAGCGCGAATCACAGGTGATCGCCGGCCGCACGCGCGATTTCATCGAAGGCGTCTCGGCCTTCCTGCAGAAGCGCCCGGCGAAGTTCAGCGGCAAGTGATGAGCGGGCAAGTGATGGCCTCGGCGCAGGAGGTTGCTCAAGCCGTCGGCGCCTGGGCGGCCGAACGCGACCTGACCGCGAAGCGGCTTGGCGTCGAGCTGCTCGATATGAGTCCGGGCCGGGCCAGGCTGCGCATGCGGGTGCAGCCCGACATGGTCAACAGCAACGGCACCTGCCACGGCGGCGTCATCTTCACCTTCGCCGATTCCGCTTTCGGCTATGCCTGCAATTCCTTCAACCGCGCCAGCGTGGCCCAGCATGCCAGCATCGAATTCCTGCGCCCGGTCGCCGTGGGCACGACGCTGACCGTCACCGCCGAGCTGCGCTCCACCACCGGGCGCAGCAGCATCTACGACATGACGGTGACCGACGAGGCCGGCGAGATGGTGGCCCTGTTCCGCGGCCTGTCCCGCACCGTAGGCGGCGAACTGATCCCGGGTTTGGAGAAGACGGAGTCCTGACATGGGCAAGCTGAATACCGAGCCCAACCTGCCCGACCCCGACGGCTTCTACGAGGCGCTGGTGAAGATGACCGCCGGGCTGGACGATGCCGCGGCGCAGGTGGCGATGTCGAAGCTCGTCCTGCTGCTCGCCAACCACATCGGCGACGACGCGGTGCTGCGCGAGGCGATCACGATCGCGCGGGGGCAGAGCAAAGCGCCCTCTTCGTAATCCAGACCCTCACCCTCCCGCCCCTTCGGGTCGGGGCCCTCCCTCTCCCACTCCGCGGGAGAGGGCATTTGAACCCTCGCCCGCTTGCGGGAGAGGGAGGGGCCCATTGCGTCAGCAATGGGAGGGTGAGGGCTGGTGATGCGAAAGCGTTCGGTTACCGCCGCCGCGATGCGCCGAGGGTGACGCGGCGCGAGGATGGCGGCAGGGCGGCCTTGCTGGCGCGGGCGACGCCGAGCGCGGTCCTCGCCCAGGCCAGCGCGGTATCGGCATCGTCGATCAGCTCGGACGGCATCTGCCAGTAGCTCATCTGCACCGGCTTGCCCTTGCCGTCATAGACGAAGGGGCCGCAGCCGCGCGCCTCGAAGGCCTTGCGGGTCTCGTTATCGGCCTTGAGATAGATGGTATCGTCGTCGATCAGGCCGAACATGATGCCGCGGCTGTAGATGCCGGCCCCGCCGAACATGCGGCGGATGCTCACCCCGCCCAGCGGGGCGAAGAGTTCCTGGACGAATTCGACGAAATCGGGACTCGCGGCCATGGCGCGGAGCCTAGCCAAGCTTTCGACGCCGGCCAAGCGGCGCTTTGACGCCCTTGGCAAAAATCGTTAGCGTCGCCGCAGGATGGGTAGCTACCTCTGGATCGGACTCGGCGGCGCGTTGGGCAGCATCGGCCGCTACTGGATGGCCGGCATGGTCGACGGGCGGATCAATGCCGCTTTCGCCGGCCAGTTCCCCTACGGCACGCTGACCGTCAACATTCTCGGCTCCTTCGTCATCGGCCTGCTGGCCGGCATGGAAGGCCTGAGCGGCCAGGCAAGGCTGTTCCTGATGGTCGGCTTCTGCGGCGGCTTCACCACCTTCTCCGCCTTCAGCCTGCAGACGCTCGACCTGCTGCGCGACGGCCTGCTGCTGCGGGCCGGCGGCAACATCCTGCTGTCGGTGCTGCTCTGCCTGCTTGCCACCTGGGCGGGACTGGCGCTGATCCAGCGCGGGGCTTAGGGCCAGCTCTCCAGCACGTCCTCCAGCTCGGCGATCTCCACCTGCTGGCTCAGCCGCTGGTGATAGAAGGCCATCAGCGCATCATGGGTCTGGTCGACCGAGCTGCAGAGCGCGTCCTGCACCACCACCACCCGGTAGCCATGGTCGATGGCGCCCAGCACCGTCGACAGCACGCAAATATCGGTTTCCGCCCCGGTAACCACCAGGCTGTCGATGCCGCGCGCCTGCAGCAGCTCCTGCAGCCGGTGGCCGGCAAAGGCGGAATAGACCGGCTTGTCGAGGATGGTGCCCGGCGGGCAGAGCGCGGCCAGCGGCGGCAACAGCTCGAACAGCTCAGGCTGTCCGGCCAGCGCCGCCCAGCGGGCGAAATAGCGCGCCCATTGCCCCGGCATCGCGTCGGGCCGGGGCGGCAGCACGAAGCGGGTAAAGATCGTCGCCGCCGCCTTGCGCTCGGCCAGCGCCAGCAGCCGCGGCAGCACCTTCATCGCCCAGGGCGCATGCCACGGGCTGCCCTCGGCGAGGAGGTTCTGCATGTCGAGGCAGAGATGGATCGCGGAAGCGCCCAGCGGGCCATGGCGCAGCATGCCATCTCAAACCGGAGACGGCAGGCGGAGTTCCCCCGCCGAGTCCCGCCTCGAAATCAAAATGGGACCCCGGGTCTTCGCCCGGGGTGACGGAGTTAAGCGGTCCACGTCATCCCGGCCCAGCCGCCCGTTGGCGGCGCGAGCCGGAATCCCATTTTATTGAACAAATGGCACCCGGGCCTTCGCCCGGGATCGCGACAGGCCAGTCCTACTGCTCGACGAAGGCCTTCTCGATGACGTAATGGCCGGCGCCGGTGGTGGAGCCTTCCTGCCAGCCCATGCCGTCGAGCATGCCGCGCATCTCGGCCAGCATGTCGGGCGAGCCGCAGAGCATCAGCCGGTCATTTTCGATATCGAATTTCGGCAGGTTGAGATCCGCGAACAGCTTGCCGCTGCGGATCAGGTCGGTGATGCGCCCCTGGTTGCGGTAATCCTCGCGGGTGACCGTCGGGTAATAGAGCAGCTTGGCCTTCACCTCGTCGCCGAAGAACTCGTTCTCGGGCAATTCGCGGGTGATGAAATCCTCGTAGGCCAATTCGGCAACGGTACGCACGCCATGCACCAGCACGACGCGCTCGTAGCGCTCGTAGGCCTCGTGATCCTTGATGATCGACATGAAGGGCGCGAGCCCGGTGCCGGTGCCGAGCAGCCAAAGCGTCCTGCCCGGCAGCAGGTTGTCCTGCAGCAGCGTGCCGGTGGCCTTGCGGTCGATGATGATCCTGTCGCCGACCTTCAGGTGCTGCAGTCGGGAGGTGAGCGGGCCGTCCGGCACCTTGATCGAGAAGAATTCCAGATGCTCCTCGTAATTGGCGCTGACCATCGAATAGGCGCGCAGCAGCGGCTTGTTGTCGACGATCAGGCCGATCATCGCGAACTGGCCATTGATGAAGCGGAAGCTGGGATCGCGGCTCGTGCGGAAGGTGAACAGCGTGTCGGTCCAGTGATGGACATAGGTCACCGTCTCCTCGCGCAGGTTGCCGCCGGGCTTGAGCAGCGGATGCGAGGGCGCGTTGTCGACGGGGATGGCGGCAGCGGCGGCGGTCGGGGTCATGATTTCAAGCTCGGCTTTCGGGGAACGGCTAAATCATATGTGTACATATAATACGCAATCGGCGTCTTGTGTAGCCTGAGATTCACTATTCTCCACCCGAAATCAACCCTTCAATCTATATTACATTTTTCTGTTGCGAATTGTGCCGGCAGCGCCGGCCCGCTCAGCGACAGCAGAAAGGCTTCCAGATCGGCGGCCTCCGCTTCCGCAAGCCGCAGCGGCGCCAGGATCGCCTCCCCATCGGCATGCAGGCGGTCGAGATCGAGCTCGGAATAATGCCGGATCATCTCCCGCAGCGTGGCCTTGCGGCCGTCATGCATATATGGCGCGGTCCGGGCGAGGTTCCGCAGGCTGGGCGTCTTGAACTCACCCCAGTTGCGGTGCTGCAGGTCGACATGACGGACCGCGAAGCCGCCGGCCTTTTCCGGATCGTCGTTATGCCGCGACAACAGATTGAAGGGCGACGCCTTCACCCGCCTGATGCCCTCGTAGCGGCCGGGATCGGGGCGGCCCGAGGCCATGAAGAATGGCAGGCCGGTATCGTGGAACTCGCCATTGGTGAAGACCGGGCCGGCATGGCACATCACGCAATTGCCGCGGCCGAGGAACAGCTTCAGCCCGCGCTGCGCCTCCTCCGGATAGTCATGCGCCCTGCCCGCCAGCAGCGCATCGCGGAACGCGTCGAACGGCGTGCGCGGCGAGACCAGCGTTTCCTGGAACGCCGCCAGCGCCTTGGCCGCCAGCACGAAGACCGCCTCGTCGTCGAGCCCTGCTGCCTCAGTACCGGTCGCTCTGGCAAAGCAGCGCGACAGGCCGGCATCGCGGCGGATCACGGCTGCAGCCTTCTCGACGCTGCCGCCCATCTCGCGCGGCTCCAGCAGCGGGCGCAGCGAGGCAGACCACAGCGAGTCCGCCGCGCCGTCCCAGCCGAACCAGCGATGCAGCGCCACATTCATCAGGCCGGGCGCATTGCGGTCGAGCCTTTGCAATCCCCTGCTCACCGCCTGCCCGTCGCTCCAGCCCCTTGCCGGCTGGTGGCAGGAGGCGCAGGCGATGCTGCCATCGGCGGAGAAGCGCTTTTCCTCGAACAGCGTCGCGCCGAAGGCGATCGCATCACTATTGCCCGAGAGCCGGTTGCTGGCATCGCGGCGCGCTGCCGGCGGCCAGGGGCCGAGGCTTTCGAGCTGCGCCCGCTCGGAGGCCGAGAACTCGACGGCTGCCGCCGGAAAGCTCAGCAGCAGGAAGACGAGCGCTATGGCTCTCATCGCAGCGTAACGCGATGGGTCAGCCGCTCGCGCCGTTCGCCGTAATACAGGTCGAAGACGATTTCCCACTCGCCGGGCATATGGAACAGCAGGCCCTCGGCGCGGAATTCGCCGGGCGCCAGCGGCGTCACGACCGCCCGGTAATTCATGCCATGGCGATGCGCCGGCATGGTCGCGTCCACCGCGATCCGGTCCGGCTTGCTGGCACAAACCGCCATCTGCAGGGCGAATGGCTGGTTCAGCGGAATGGGACTGGGCTGCGCGGCGAAACTGAGCGGCCCTGTCTGCGTCGAGTTTTCAGGCGCCTGGCAGGCCAGCGCCGGCGCGGCGGCCAGCCATAGGGCAACGGTCGCTGCAATCCTCATCGCCCGCCGAAGCCGGTGCGGCCGAACAGCGCTTCCGCGTTTTTATGGGCAATGCGCTCGGCCAGGTCGCGCGGCAGGTCGGAGAGCCAGGCGCGCGACCAGTTGGCATGCTCGACGATGTAGTACCAGCGCTCGGGCGTGAAGGTATCGGTGCCGATCATGAAGCGGTCGGGGAATTCCTCGAACAGCCTGCGCCATTCGGGATCGACCTTGCCGTCGCGGCCATGCTCGCTGCGGAAGGCGAGATCGGCCCAGAGATTCTTGTGCTTCGCCAGCATGGCGCGCACCGCATCGGGCCGGTCGAAGCCGGAATGGGCCCAGAGGATCAGCGCGTCGGGGTCCTGCCGGAACAGCCGGTCGACGGCATCGGCATCGGAATGGGCATGCAGGAACAGTTTGTGCTGCCTGGCAAGCTGTACCATGCGGCGCGGCACCGGCAGATCGGCGCTGTCGCCATAGAGATGGAACTCGCCGATCCCGACATAGCGGTAGCGCTTCAGCCGGTCTTCCAGATGCGCGATCACGGTGTCGTCGCGGAACCAGGAGCCGATCTCGCCGCGGCTGCGATAGGGCCGCAGCTCGGGCACGATCAGGTCCGGCGCCGCGGCGTAAAGCTTCTGCGTGCCGTCATCGCTCGAGCTGGAGACCAGCACCCGGGTCAGGCCCGCCTCCTTCAGGACGCCGATGGCCTTCTCGGTCGGCAGCATCTCCCAGGCATCGTGGCTGTAATGCACATGGGCATCGATCAGCGGACCGCTGAAGGACTGCGCCGCAACGGGCGACGCCGCCAGGGCGAGAAACAAAGCCGCACCAGACCACGCCTTCATGACCGCCTCCGCCGGGATGACGCCGCAGCTTACCGCTTTTTCGCTTTCCGCCAGGCCTCGAAATCCACCTTGGTCTGGGGATCGGTGGCCGGATAGAGGCCCAGGATCGAGCGGCCCTTCAGCACTTCTTCCGTCACGAAATCCTCGAATGCCGTCATTTCGACGGCCTCGGCGGCGACTTCGTCGGCGATATGGGCCGGGATCACGATCACGCCATCGTTATCGCCGACGATCACGTCGCCCGGGAAGACCGGCGCATCGCCGCAGCCGATCGGCACGTTGATGTCGATGGCCTGGTGATGAGTCAGGTTGGTCGGCGCCGAGGGCCGCTGGTGGAAGCTCGGGATATCCAGCTTCGCGATCTCGGCGGCGTCGCGGAAGCCGCCATCGGTCACCACGCCGGCCGCGCCGCGCTTCATCAGCCGCGTCACGAGGATCGAGCCGGCCGAGGCCGCGCGGGCATCCTTGCGGCTGTCGATCACCATCACCGCGCCTTCCGGGCATTCGTCCACTGCTTTGCGCTGGGGATGCGCGCGGTCCTGGAAGACGGTGATCGGGTTGAGGTCCTCGCGCGCCGGGATGTAGCGCAAGGTATAGGCCTCGCCCACCATGACCGGCCGGTCCGGATTGAGCGGCTTCACATCCTGGATGAACTGGCTGCGCAGGCCGCGCTTGAACAGGATGGTGGAGATCGTCGCCGTGCTGACGGTCTTCAGTTTCTCGCGGGTCTCGGGCTTCAGGGCCATGCTCTGTCTCTCTAGAAAATGTCAGGCTCGCGCACCGGGGCGCCGAAGCCGGTTTCGAGGAAGTCGAAGTCGCAGCCCTGATCGGCCTGCCTGATATGCTTGCTGAACATCCAGCCATAGCCGCGCTCGTATCTTGGCTCGGGCGCCTTCCAGGCCGCGCGGCGCTTCGCCAGTTCGGCCTCGGGCACATCCAGCGTGATGGTGCGCCTGTCGACATCCAGCGAGATGATGTCGCCGTTGCGCACCAGCGCGAGCGGCCCGCCGATGTAGGATTCCGGCGCCACATGCAGGATGCAGGCGCCGTAGCTGGTGCCGCTCATGCGCGCGTCCGACAGCCGCACCATGTCGCGCACGCCCTGCTTCACCAGCTTCTTCGGGATCGGCAGCATGCCCCATTCCGGCATGCCGGGGCCTCCCAATGGCCCCGCATTGCGCAGGATCAGGACATGGTCGGCGGTGACGTCGAGGGTCTCGTCGTCGATGGCCTTCTTCATCGAGGGATAATCGTCGAAGACGAGCGCCGGGCCGGAATGCTTCAGGAAGCGCGGGTCGCAGGCGCTCGGCTTGATCACGCAGCCATCGGGCGCGAGGTTGCCCTTCAGCACCGCCAGCGCCCCCTCGGCATAGATGGAATTCTCCACCGTCCGGATGACATCCTCGTTGTGCACCTGGGCATGGGCGATGTTCTCGGCCACGGTTTTGCCCGTCACCGTGATCTGGTCGAGATGGAGATGCTGTTTGATCCGGCCCATCAGCGCCGGCAGGCCGCCGGCGTAGAAGAAATCCTCCATCAGATACTGCTCGCCCGAGGGGCGGATATTGGCGATCACCGGCACCTTGCGGCTCGCCCTCTCGAAATCGTCGAGGCTGATGTCCTGCCCCGCCCGGCGGGCCATGGC
>CAYSCA010000077.1:1959-14257 GCA_964429465.1 uncultured Rhodospirillaceae bacterium | reverse complement strand
GACGTCGTCATGTTCGTGTTCCGCGAGGAATATTACGAGATGCGCAAGCAGCCCTCGGAGGGCACGCCCGAGCATGCCGCCTGGCAGGAGAAAATGGATCGCATCCAGAATCTGGCCGAGGTGATCATCGGCAAGCAGCGCCATGGCCCGATCGGCCGCGTCGTGCTGCATTTCGAGAGCGCGTTCACCCGCTTCAGCGACCATATGGCCGCCGACCACCTGCCGGAGGCGTTCTAGCCGCGCAGGAATCGATCCGCTCCCGCGTGGAGATTGCTGACGGCGGCCAGTCTGCCGCCGGGTTCAGCAACGCAGGAGCCGCTTATGAGCGTCTACTCTCCCCTTTTCGCCGCCACCCTCCTCGCCGCCATCGCCGGCACCGCGCCGGCACAGGCCAGCCCGGCCACCGACCCGGCCAGGATCGAGCAGCCGGCCACGCGCCCGGCGCCGGGCCGTTTCATCGAAGGAAGGCTCGCCTTCCTGCGCACCGAACTGAAGCTGACGGACTCGCAGCAGCCACTATTCGACCGGCTGGCCGAGGAGATGCGCGCCAGTGCGAAGGCGATCGCTGCGCGTCATGCCGAGCGCCGGGCCGAAGGCCGGAGCAAGGCCGGGCCGGCCTCGGCGGTCGAGCGGCTGGAGAAGCGCAATGCCGCCATGCAGCAGGCCGCGGCGGCCGGCGAGCGCTATCTCGCGGCGCTGAAGCCGCTCTATGCCGCGCTGTCGGACGAGCAGAAACAGACCGCCGACCTGCTGTTCGCCCGCCATGGCGGCCGCCACCATCACGGCATGCGGCATCACTAGAACTGTCGGGGCGGCCTGTCACAGGGCCGCCCCCTGCCCCGTCTTCGGTTGGACCCCAGACCCGGAGACACATCATGTCCCTACGCCTCGACTACAAGAAGACTGCCCCCGAAGGCGCCAAGGCGCTGTTCGGCATCCATGGCTACATGACGCAGACCGTGCCGCGGCCGCTGCTCGACCTTGTCTGGCTGCGGATTTCGCAGATCAATGGCTGCGCCTATTGCGTCGACCTGCATAGCCGCGAGGCGGCGACGCTCGGCGCACCGCAGCGCAAGATCAACAACGTCGCCACCTGGTGGGAAGCGCCGCTGTTCGACGCGCGCGAGCGCGCCGCCCTGGCCTATGCCGAGGCCGTCACCCGGTTGACCGACCAGCGGGTGCCGGACGCCGTCTACGATGCCGCGGCGGCGCAGTTCCCGGGCAAGGAGATCGCCGACCTGACCATCGCGATCGCGGTGATGAATGCCTGGAACCGCATGGCGATCAGCTTCCGCCAGGGCCCGCCCGCCTGAGCGTTCGCGCCAAGGCGCCGGCCATGTTACACAGGCGGCATGGAGCAGCTCGCAGCTTTCGCGGCGTCTCACCCCTTCGTCACCGGCGTCTCGGCCAGCCTGCTGGCCGGGCTGGTGCTGACCTCGCTGGGCGCCCTGCCGGTCTATGTGCTGGGCGGGCTGAAGGACAGCACGCAGAATGTGATGCTCGCCTTTGCCGCCGGCGTGATGCTGGCGGCGACCTTTTTCTCGCTGCTGCTGCCCGCGCTCGACCGCGCCGAGACCTGGCTGGGCAGCCGCGGCTCTGCAGCCGCCGGCGTCATCGTCGCGCTGCTGATCGGGGCGCTGGCCATGCATCTGGCGCACCGGCTGGCGCCGCATGAGCATTTCGGGCCGAAGGGCCGCGAGAATGCCGATCTCACCAGGCTCAGGCGCGTCTGGCTGTTCGTCATCGCCATCGCGCTGCATAACTTCCCGGAGGGGCTGGCGGTCGGCATCGCGGCCGGCGGCGGCAACCTGGCCGACGGCCTGGGCGTCACGCTCGGCATCGGGCTGCAGAACATGCCCGAAGGCCTCGCCGTCGCGGTGGCCCTGCACAGCCATGGCTATGACCGCAACACCGCCTTCGGCATCGCCGCGCTGAGCGGCGCGCTGGAGCCGCTGGGCGGCCTGGCCGGCGCGGGCGCGCTGGCGATCTCGGGCGCGCTGCTGCCCTGGGCGCTGGCCTTTGCCGCCGGCGCGATGCTGTTCATCATCTCCTCGGAAGTGATCCCGGAAACCCATCGCCACGGCGCGGAGCGCGGTGCCACCTCGGCGCTGTTCGGGGGCTTCGTGGTGATGCTCTTCCTCGACGTGACGCTGGGTTAGCCCGATCCGGGCTCTACCGGCCGCGCTTCCACTCCGCCAGCAGGATGCCGCCCAGCACGAGTGTCAGCGCCGCCGCATGATAGGGCGCCAGTTGCTCGCCCAGGATCAGCATGGCGAAGCTGGCGCCGAACAGCGGCATCAGGTTGGTGAACAGGCCGGCGCGCCCCGCCCCGATCAGCTCGATCGCCCGCATGAAGAAAAGCTGCGACAGCAAAGAGGGGAAGATCGCCACGTAGAGCAGCAGCAGCCAGCCTTTCCAGCTCGGCCAGTAGAAGCCGCCGGCGGCGATCTCGACGCCCAGCACGACGAAGGACGACAGCAGGGCGGCCGGCGCCATGGCGGCGAACAGCACCGCGCTCGGCACCAGCGGACGCTTGCGCAGCAGGACCGAGTATCCGGCATACAGGGCCGTCGCGATGAAGATGAACAGGTCGCCGCGATTCACGGTCAGCGCCGCCAGCGCGGACCATTCGCCTTTCGCGGCCACCACCGCCACGCCGGTCATCGACACCGCCGTGCCGATCCATTGCAGCGGCGTGACCTTCTGCCGGAAGATCACCAGCGCGAACACGAAGATCAGCGCCGGCATCGCGCCGTTGATGATGTTCAGGTTGATCGCCGTCGTGTAATGCGCCGACCAGTAGAGCAGGATGTTGTAGCCGGTATAGCCCAGCGTCCCCATGCCGGCGAGATAGCCGATACGGGGCCGCAGCACCGGCCAGTGCTCGCGCAGGCCGTGCCGGGCCACCGCGAACATGATGCTGGCGACCACCAGCCAGCGCAGGCAGGTCAGCGAGGCGGGTGAAATCTCGCCCACCGCCATCCGGCTGACCACCGAATGGCCGCCCCACATCGCCACCGTGAGCACGAGCAGCAGATAGGGATTGGAGAACAGGCCCCGCGGAGCGGCGAAAGCGGACGGCGATACGGACATGAATCCCTCGGACTGAACCACGCTGCGACACGAAACCTGCGACGTCGCCCTCTGCGTGGCTCATCCCCCGTCGCCGCCAATGTGGCGCAGGCGGATGGCATCGGCAAGGGCGCTTCGCAGGCGATAGGCCTGTCGTTTTGCGGGCATCTGGGGTAAACAGCCGCCATGCCCTCCTTCGGCGACCAGGCGGTCCTCACCATCGATCTCGACGCGCTTTGCGCCAACTGGCGCCGGCTCGGCGCGCAGGCCGCGGAAGCGGAATGCGCCGCGGTGGTCAAGGCCGATGCCTATGGCCTGGGCGCCGCCCGGGTCGGCCCGGCCCTGTGGCGCGCCGGCTGCCGCCGCTTCTTCGTCGCCCATTCCACCGAGGCGCTGGCACTGCGCGCCGCGCTGTCCCAGGAGAGCATGGCGGATGCGACGATCCATATCCTGCACGGACCCGCGGCGGGCGCCGAGGATGACCTGGCCAATGCCGGGCTCTCTCCCGTTCTCTCGACGCCGGGTCAGATCGAGGCCTGGCGCGCCGCCGCCCGGCGGCTCGGCCGCGCCCTGCCCGCCGCGCTGCATATCGACACCGGGATGAACCGGCTGGGCCTGACGGCGGCGGAAGCCGAGGCTTTGCTGGCCGATGCGTCAGCTTTCGACGGCATCGCGCTGGACTTCGTGATGAGCCATCTCGCCTGCGCCGACGAGCCGGAGCATCCGCTCAACGCCGCCCAGCGCGACCGCTTTGCCGCCTGGCGCAAGCGCTTCCCGCAGCTCAGGGGCAGCCTGGCCAATTCCGCCGGCATCTTCCTTGGCCCGGCTTATCATCACGACCTGCTGCGGCCGGGAATCGCGCTTTACGGATCGAACCCCTTCGGGCCCGTCCCCGGCCCTCTGCACGAGCGCGTAAAGATGGCACAAGTGGTTCATCTGGAAGGCAAAATCGTCCAGGTACGTTCCGTTGACAGGGGCATGAGCGTTGGCTACGGTGCCGGCCATATCGTTGAAAAGCCAAGCCGAATTGCCACCGTGGCGGTCGGCTATGCCGACGGGTTCTCACGCGCGCTCTCCGCTCGGGGCAGTGCCGTCATCAAAGGTCGCCAGGGCCATGTGCGAGTGCCGATTGCGGGACGGGTCTCGATGGATCTGATCACGCTGGATGTTTCTGCCCTGGGGGATGACTGCCATCCCGGCACGCCGGTCAGCCTGCTCGGCGGCGGCATCGACCTCGACGAACAGGCCGCCGCCGCCGGCACCATCGCCTATGAGCTGCTGACCCAGCTCGGCCCGCGCTATCGCCGCGCCTATACGGGCGGCGCGGCATGAACCTGCTGGCCGCGCTGAATCCACTGGCCATCATCGGCCGCGTCTTCCTGAATTTCTGCGCCGCCATCGGCCGGGTCGCCGTCTTCACCTTCCATGGCGTGCGCCACATCTTCGCGCCGCCCTTCTACCTGCGCCTGCTGGGCAAGCAGATCATGGTGATCGGCTATTATTCGCTGCCCGTCGTCGGCCTGACTGCGCTGTTCACCGGCATGGTGCTGGCGCTGCAGATCTATGTCGGCGCCGGCCGCTTCAACGCCGAAAGCGCGGTGGCCACCATCGTCGTCATCGGCATCACCCGCGAGCTCGGCCCCGTGCTGGGCGGCCTGATGGTCGCCGGCCGCGTGGCCTCGGCCATGGCCGCGGAAATCGGCACCATGCGGGTGACCGAGCAGATCGACGCGCTCACCACGCTGTCGACCAATCCGTTCAAATACCTGGTCGCCCCGCGCCTGCTGGCCGGCGTGCTGACCCTGCCGGTGCTGGTGCTGGTGGCCGACATCATCGGCGTGATGGGCGGCTATCTGGTCGGCACGCGCAAGCTCGGCTTCAATCCGGGCTCGTACATGAAGAACACGATCGATTTCCTCGAGACGCTGGATGTCGCCTCGGGCCTGGTGAAGGCGGCCGTGTTCGGCTTCATCATCGCACTGATGGGCTGCTATCACGGATTCAATTCCAGGGGCGGCGCCCAGGGCGTCGGCAAGGCGACCACCGATGCCGTCGTCTCCGCCTCGATCCTGATCCTGGTGGCGAATTACTTCGTCACCGAAATCTTCTTCGCCGGCCGATGAGCGAGCAGCCGAAGATAGCGCTGAAAGGCGTTGCCAAGCGGTTCGGCCGCAAGGTGGTGCTGGACGGCGTCGATCTCGAAGTGCCGCGCGGCAAGTCGCTGGTGGTGATCGGCGGTTCGGGTTCGGGCAAGTCGGTGACCCTGAAATGCATCCTCGGCCTGATCAAGCCAGATGCCGGGCAGATCCTGATCGACGGCAAGGATTCGCTGAAATTCAGCGCCGACGAGCGTGAGGCGAGCCTGCGCAAGTTCGGCATGCTGTTCCAGGGCTCGGCCCTCTTCGACTCGCTCAAGGTGTGGGAGAATGTCGCCTTCGGCCTGATCCAGGGCCGGCGCATGGACCGCAAGCAGGCGAAAGAAATCGCGATCGAGAAGCTGGGCCAGGTCGGCCTCGGCGCGGAAGTCGGCGAACTCTCGCCGGCCGAGCTCTCTGGCGGCATGCAGAAGCGCGTGGCGCTGGCGCGCGCCATCGCGGCCGAACCGGAGATCATTTTCTTTGACGAGCCGACCACCGGCCTCGATCCGATCATGGCCGACGTGATCAACGACCTGATCGTCTCCTGCGTGCGCAAGCTGGGCGCCACCACGCTCAGCATCACCCATGACATGGCCAGCGCGCGCAAGATCGCCGACTATGTAGCCATGATCTACAAGGGCAAGATCATCTGGCACGGCCCGGTCAGCCAGATCGATCATTCCGGCAATCCTTACGTGGACCAGTTCATCCACGGCCATGCCGAGGGTCCGATCCAGATGGAAGTGCTGAAACCGTAGATGCAGCACCAGATCATTCACTCACATCGTCACCCCGGGCTTGACCCGGGGTCCCATTTTTCTGACACCGCAAATGGGATCCCGGCTCGCGCAACGCAAACTGCGTTGCTTGGCCGGGATGACGATAGGTGGGCGAACTGATGGCCAGGGCCGCGGAAAGCTTTGTCTGCCAGTCCTGCGGCGCCGCCTACCGCAAATGGCAGGGTCGCTGCGATGCCTGCGGCGGCTGGAACACCATCGCCGAGGAAGCGCCGAAGCTGGCGGTGCCGAAGGGCCTGTCGGCCGGACGGGGCAAGGCGATCGGCTTCGCCTCGCTCAGCGGGCAGCCCGACAACGTGAAGCGCGCCGATACCGGCATCGCCGAGCTGGACCGCGTGCTGGGCGGCGGGCTGGTGCCAGGCTCGGCCATCCTGATCGGCGGCGATCCCGGCATCGGCAAATCCACCCTGCTGCTGCAGGCCGTCGCCGTGCTGGCGCGCAAAGGCGCCACCGCGCTCTATGTCTCGGGCGAAGAAGCCGTGGCGCAGATCGGCCTGCGCGCCCAGCGGCTCGGCCTGGCCGATGCGCCGGTGATGCTGGCCGCCGCCAACAGCTTGCGCGACATCCTCGCCGGCATCGATGCGGCGCTGGCGCAGAACAAGGGCGGCGCCCAGAAGGATAACAGACCGGCCGTCATCGTGATCGACTCGATCCAGACGATCTTTGCCGACAATATCGAGAGCGCGCCGGGGACGGTGAACCAGGTGCGCGCCTGCGCGCATGAGCTGATCCGGGTCGCCAAGCAGTCCAGCGCCGCCGTCTTCCTGGTCGGCCATGTCACCAAGGACGGCCAGATCGCCGGGCCGCGCGTGGTCGAGCATATGGTCGACACCGTGCTGTATTTCGAAGGCGAGCGCGGCCACCAGTTCCGCATCCTGCGCGCGGTGAAGAACCGCTTCGGCGCCACCGACGAGATCGGCGTCTTCAGCATGACCGATGGCGGCCTGGCCGAGGTGGCCAATCCCTCCGCCCTCTTCCTCGGCCGCTCGGATGCCGGCAAAGGTGAGCCGGTGGCCGGCTCTGCCATCTTTGCGGGCATGGAGGGCACGCGGCCACTTCTGGTGGAAATCCAGGCGCTGGTCGCGCCCTCGCCGCTCGCCACGCCGCGCCGCACGGTAGTCGGCTGGGACAGCGGACGGCTGGCCATGGTGCTGGCCGTGCTGGATGCGAGATGCGGCTTGCGCTATTCGGGCTGCGACGTCTATCTCAACGTCGCCGGCGGATTGAGAGTCGTCGAGCCGGCCGCCGATCTGGCCGTGGCCGCCGCCCTGCTGTCCTCGCTTGCCGACAGCCCGGCGCCGGAACGCACGGTCTTCTTCGGCGAGGCCAGCCTGGCGGGCGAGGTCCGGCCGGTCAGCCAGGCGGAAGCCCGGCTGAAAGAGGCGGCGAAACTGGGATTCGAGCATGCCGTGATGCCGGCGGGGGCGAAGAGCAAGGTGAAGGGCCTGCAGACGAGCGAACTGATGCGGCTGAACGAACTGGTCGAGCTGTTCCCGGCTGCCCGGGCCGCCGCCAAGCGGGCGGCGGCCGGCCGCACGCACTGGGCCGGCGGCGATGAATAAGGGCGAGGAATAGCCGGATGTCGTCGCTGCCGATCAATATCGTCGACCTGATCGTCATCGCCGTCCTGCTGCTGTCGGCCCTGCTGGCGCTGTTCCGCGGCATCGTCAAGGAAGTGCTGTCGATCCTCGGCTGGGTGGCGGCCCTGGCTGCGACATATTTTCTCTTCCCGGTTGCCCGCGACATCGCCCGCTCCTATATCGAATCGCGGTTATTCGCCGACATCGCCGCCGGGGCGGCGCTGTTCCTGCCGACCCTGATCCTGTGCTCGCTGGCGACTCACTGGATATCCGAGCAGGTTCGCGCCTCCGCCGTTTCGGCGGTCGACCGCTCGCTGGGCTTCCTCTTCGGGCTGGCGCGTGGCGCGCTGATCGTGGTGGTGGCGTTCTGGGTCACCGACCGGCTGGTCGCCGAGGATACGCGCCCGGCATGGCTGAATGAGGCCAAGACCCGGCCTCTGGCCGAAGCCGGTTACCGGTGGGGGATGGAACTGGTGATGCGTCAGCTCGATCCCGGCCGGCCCCCGGCCAGAAAGGTGGAGCAGAAGTCGGTGACGCCGATTCCGGCTCATCAAACATCAACCGGAAGCGGCGCTGACTCGCGCGGCCAAACCGGTTATAAGACCGAGGAACGCCAGGGCATCGAGAGCCTTATCAAGACTCAGGACAAGCCTTGAAGCCGCCGCGGACCGATATCGGCCGGGCGCTGGAGCCGCAACAGATGCAGACGAATCCTTTCGACGACGACAAGCTGCGCGAGGAATGCGGCATCTTCGGCATTTTCGGAACCCCGGACGCCGCGGCCAACACCGTGCTCGGCCTGCATGCGCTCCAGCATCGCGGCCAGGAGGCAGCCGGCATCGTCGCCTTCCATGAAGGCCGCTTCAACAGCCACCGCGCGCTCGGCCATGTGGCGCCGAACTTCTCGTCGGAGAAGGTGATCCGCGACCTGCCCGGCGACCGCGCCATCGGCCATGTGCGCTATTCCACCTCGGGCGGCACGCTGCTGCGCAACGTGCAGCCGATCTATGCCGATCTCGAGATCGGCGGCATCGCGCTGGCGCATAACGGCAACCTGACCAATGCGCGCCAGATCCGCGACCAGCTGGTCGCCCAGGGCAGCATCTTCCAGTCCACCATGGATACGGAAGTGATCACCCATCTGGTGGCGCTCAGCCGCAAGCCGGCCCTGGTCGACCGCATCGTCGATGCGCTGAAGCAGATCGAGGGCGCCTATGCGCTGGTGGCGCTGACGCCCAAGAAGCTGATCGGCGTGCGCGATCCCTGGGGCGTGCGCCCGCTGGTGCTCGGCAACCTGAAAGGCGCGCCGATCCTGGCCTCGGAGACCTGTGCGCTGGACATTCTCGGCGCCGACTTCGTGCGCGATGTCGAGCCCGGCGAACTGATCGTCGTCGACGAGGACGGCATCCACAGCGTGTTCCCCTTCCCCAAGGTGCCGCACCGGCTGTGCATCTTCGAATACATCTATTTCGCCCGCCCGGATTCCCAGGTGGAGGGCCGCAGCGTCTATGAGGCGCGCAAGCGGATCGGCGCCGAACTGGCCCGCGAAAACCGCGTCGAGGCCGATGTGGTGATCCCGGTGCCGGATTCCGGCGTACCGGCCGCCATCGGCTATGCCGCCGAGAGCGGCATTCCCTTCGAGCTCGGCATCATCCGCAACCATTATGTCGGCCGCACCTTCATCGAGCCGACCGACCAGATCCGCCATCTCGGCGTCAAGCTGAAGCACAACGCCAACCGCGCCTATATCGAAGGCAAGCGCGTGGTGCTGGTCGACGATTCCATCGTGCGCGGCACCACCTCGACCAAGATCGTCGAGATGGTGCGCGAGGCCGGCGCCCGCGAGGTGCATATGCGCATCGCCTCGCCGCCGACCACGCATAGCTGCTTCTACGGCGTCGATACGCCGGAACGCTCCAAGCTGCTGGCCGCCACCCATTCGGTGGAGGAGATGGCGAAGTTCATCAAGGCCGACAGCCTCGCCTTCGTTTCGATGGACGGGCTCTACCGCGCCATGGGCAGGCCGCTGCGCGACCCGACCCGGCCGGCCTTCTGCGATGCCTGCTTCTCCGGCGATTATCCGATCGGCCTCACCGACGAGATCGCCCGGCCGTCGCGCGGGCCCAAGCAGCTCACCCTCCTCGCCGAAGTCAGCTGAGAATACAGATGCGCCTGAAGGAAAGGATCGCGCTGGTCACCGGCGCCAGCCGCGGCATTGGCGCCGCGATTGCCAAACGCTATGCCGCCGAGGGCGCGCATGTGATCTGCGTCGCGCGCACCACCGGCGGGCTGGAGGAGCTGGACGACGAGATCAAGGCGGCCGGCGGCTCTGCCACCCTCGTGCCGCTGGACCTCGAGAAGACCGAGATGATCGACGGGCTGGCCGCGCCGCTGCTGGAACGCTTCGGCCGGCTCGACATCCTGGTCGGCAATGCCGGCATCCTGGGCCGCATGACGCCGCTGCATCAGTTCCCGCCGAACCTCTGGGAACAGGTATTCAAGGTCAACGTGCATGCCAACCAGCGGCTGATCCGCGCCGTCCACCCGCTGCTGCATGCCTCGCCCGCCGGGCGCGCGATCTTCGTCACCTCCAGCGTCGGCCGCGCGCCGCGCGCCTATTGGGGCGCCTATGCCGCGTCGAAGGCGGCGCTGGACAACATGGTGCTCGGCTATGCCAAGGAATGCGCGCAGGGCAACATCAAGGTGAATCTGGTCGATCCGGGCGGCACGCGCACCAAGATGCGCGGCGAGGCCTTTCCGGGCGAGGATCCGAACACACTGCCCGCTGCGGAAGACATTATGGAAGTCTTCGTCGCTCTGGCCGAAGCTTCCTGCCAGCGCCATGGCGAGTGGATTTCCGCAAGAGAATTCTGCGGGATTCAGAAATAGATCACCGCGCCGCGGCATGGCGGCTGAATACACGGATGCCTCTCCCCAATCCCGCCACGATGATTGTCGGCGCCATCCTGCTCACGGCGCGGCCCGCAGGCCGCCTGCCCCGGTGAGACTGGCAATCTCTGGTGAGACTCGTATCTGGTGGGACCGGCAGCAAAGAAGCCCCGGAGCACGAGGCTCCGGGGCTGCAGTTGGGGAACACGAGGGATCGTCCCTCGACGCTGACGCCGTCTGTATCGCATGCCGGCCGTCCTTTTGCTGTGACCCGGATCACAGGCCGGTGAGCGGGATCGAGGATTGACGGAACAGAATTGCCGATGGCGGCGGACTTGCCCTTTTGCCGCTGCCGCGCAAGATCATCTTTCCCGCCTTCACCATCCAGGATTTCCATGACCGCCCCGAGCCCTTCCCTGTTCGAGCCGCATCGCGTCGGCGCCCTTGCCCTGCCCAACCGCGTCGTCATGGCACCGCTGACGCGCAACCGCGCGGCCGCCGGCAATGTGCCGACCGCCCTGATGGCGGAATATTACGCGCAGCGCGCCGAGGCCGGACTGATCGTCGCCGAGGCCACCCAGGTCTGCCCGGAAGGCCAGGGCTATGAGGCGACGCCGGGAATCCACAGCAGGGAACAGGTGGTCGGCTGGCGCCGCGTTACCGAGGCCGTGCATGCACGCGGCGGTCGCATCTTCCTGCAGCTCTGGCATGTCGGCCGCGTCTCGCACGTGGCGCTGCAGCCGGGCGGCGCGAAGCCTGTCGCGCCCTCGGCCATCCGCGCCAATACCAAGACATTCCTCGGCGGCGAGTTCGTCGATGTCTCCGAACCCCGCGCCCTGGAGCTGCATGAAATCCCCGGCATCGTGGCGACCTTCCGCACCGGCGCCGCCAACGCCATTGCCGCCGGCTTCGATGGCGTCGAGGTGCATGGCGCCAACGGCTATCTGCTCGATCAATTTCTCCGCGACGGCAGCAACAAGCGGGATGACATCTATGGCGGCAGCATCGATAACCGCGCCCGTCTGATGCTGCAGGTGATGCAGGCGGTGGCCGAGGAAGTCGGCCCCCAGCGCACCGGCATCCGGCTGTCGCCGGTGACGCCAGCCAATGACGCCAGCGACAGCAATCCGCAGCCGGTCTTCGAATATGTGGTCGAACAGCTCGATCGCTTGGACCTTGCCTATATCCATGTGATAGAGGGCCAGACCGGTGGCGACCGCAATTTCGGCGCGGGCTTCGACTATGATGCCCTGCGGCGCCGCTTCCGCGGCAGCTGGATCGTGAATAACGGCTACACGCCGGAGATGGCAGAAGCCGTGATCGCCAAGGGCGGCGCCGATCTGGTCGCTTTCGGCCGCTCCTTCATCAGCAACCCCGACCTGGTCACGCGGCTGAAACGCAACGCGCCGCTGGCCAAGGCCCATCGCGCCACCTTCTATGGCGGCGGCGCCGAGGGCTATACCGACTATCCGACGCTCGAGGCTGCGGAATAGCACCGGAACCACTTTCCGCCGCGGCGACTTAATCCGGAAGGATCAACGTCCGACGGAAGCAACCGATGGCGAAAGCGAAATCCAAGAAGCAGCAGATGGCGGCCGGCGCAGCGCTGGCTGCCAAACGCGGCGAGAAATCGAAATCCAGCCTGCGCGGCGCCTCGAAAGGCATGGCAGAGTCCATGAGCAAGAAGGAACTGGAGGCGATGGCGCATACCAAGCGCAAGTCGCTGCCGAAGAAGAAGACGGCTAAGAAAAAGACGGCCAAGAAGAAGACTGCGAAGAAGAAGACCGCGAAGAAGAAAACGGCACGGAAATAGTCTCAGGCT
>CAYSCA010000077.1:0-1859 GCA_964429465.1 uncultured Rhodospirillaceae bacterium | reverse complement strand
GACTGCGAAGAAGAAGACCGCGAAGAAGAAAACGGCACGGAAATAGTCTCAGGCTGGGCGGCTGTAGCCCAGCTTTGCCGAAAGCTCGCGGGTGAATTTCAGCAATGCCGCCGCATGCGGTCCTGCGAGATCAACATCGATCTTGGGCGTCGGCCCGATGATCGTGATCGCCAGCTGCAGATGGCCGCTGTGGTTGAAGATTGGCGCGGCGAGCGCGCTGATTCCCGGTACGGGAAGGTCGCTCGTGGCCGCGATGCCATCGCGGCGGACTCTTTCCACTTCGTGGTCCAGCGCATCGCCCGACAGGGCACCCACATCGCGCCAGCCCTTCTGGGCGGCCCGCAGCTCCTCCTCCACCACCGGCGCGACCAGCTGCGGCGGCAGATAGGCCGCAAAGATCTTGCCGGTCGCCGTGCCGGTGACCGTGAACATGCCGCCGGCGCGCACATTGGCATGAATGTAGTTGGACGATTCCTGGACCAGCACGATGGTCGGGCCATGGGTGCCCCAGACGGTGACCGCCACCATCAGATTGAGCTGCTCCGCCAGCCCGATCACCGCCTCGGAGGCCAGCTTGTAGGGATCGGTGGCGCGCAACCGCGCGAGCCCGAGATGCAGCGCGAAAGGCCCCAGCCGGTAGCGGCCCGAGGCGTCCTGCTCGACCATCTCCAGCTTGCGCAGGCTGGTCATGTAGGCATGGGCCTGACCCGGCGTGAGTTCGGCGGCCTGGGCCAGGTCGCGCAGCATCATCGGCTGGCTGCTGTCGGCCAGAAGCCCGAGCAGCCGGCCGCCGATCTCCACCGACTGCACGCCGCGCCCCTTGCCGGGGCGCGCCTCGGCCTCGGCGCCGTCATACAGCGAGACGATATTGCCGGAATCGACGGGTTCCACCATGAGTCACTGCATAGCGGGCCGCCGCGGCCATGTCACGCGGCGCCTGCGGCATGCCGGCCGGCGATGTAGCCGAAGGTCATGGCCGGGCCGAGCGTGATGCCGCCGCCGGGATAGTTGCCGCCCATGATGCTGGCCATGTCGTTGCCGGCCGCGTAGAGGCCCGGCACCGGCCGGCCATCCTCGCCCAGCACGCGGGCCTGCGCATCGGTCTTGAGGCCGGCAAAGCTGCCCAGATCGCCGATCACCAGCTGCACGGCGTAGAAAGGCCCGGTCTGCACCGGCGCGACGCAGGGATTGGGCTTCACCGTGGGATCGCCGAGATAGCGGTTATAGGCATTGCTGCCCTTGCCGAATTGCGGGTCCTCGCCCTTGCGCGCATGGCTGTTGTAATCGGCGACCGTGCGCTCCAGGGCAGCGGCGTCGATGCCGCAGGCCGCCGCCAGTTCGGCCAGATTGCGGCCGCGCTTGAGATAACCGTTCTTCAGCTGATGCGAAATCGGCACCGGGAAGGGCTTCACATGGCCGAGGCCGTAGCGCCGCAGGGTCGGGTGATCGCAGATCAGCCAGGCGCAGATTTCGCCATCCAGATCTTTGCTGGCTTTCACCAGCGCCTGGCAGAAATCGTGGTAGCAGTTGCCCTCGTTGACGAAGCGCGTGCCGGCGCGTGTCACTGCGATCACGCCGGGCTTGGCACGGTCGACGAAATGCGGGAACGGACCGACGCTGCCATCCTCGCGCGGCACCCGGCTGACCGGCACCCAGGCCGCCGCATTGGGCAGTTCGTCCGCCGTGCGGGCGCCGAAAGCACGCGCCAGCTTGATGCCGTCGCCGGTATTGCTTTCGGCGGCCGGCGACCAATGCTCGCGGCCGGTCGGGGCATGGGGATAAAGCTGCTTGCGCCGCTCGATGTCATGCGGAAAGCCGCCGGTGGCCAGCACCACGCCGCGACGGGCATTGACGCGCAC